>CALNZF010000030.1:0-5509 GCA_942490965.1 uncultured Nitrosopumilaceae archaeon
TTGACAAATATGATATTATTTTTGTTGCAACTACATCTGATTATTTCTTAATCACATATGATAGAATTCGCTTAGTTATGGAAGAAAAGAAGAAAGGAACACTAGTTTTAGATTTATCTGATCCTCGAACTGTTGATGAAGGGATTACAGCACTTCCTGGAATTAAATTATTGTTTAGAGACCAGATTGCAGAAATTTATGATGAAAGTGTAAAATCTAGAGTGGGTATTGTTCCAGCAGTAGAGAAAATCATAGAAAAAGAACTACCAGTTCTAGCTGCTAGAATGAAAAGACTAGATGCTTAATTTTTGTTATATTCCTTGTTTTCTTAAGAGAAATTGCATGACGGCTTCTTTTGAATAATCTATTCCGTGTTCTTCATCTGTGTGCTTTCTAAAATCATCAATAACTGTTTCCATTTCGCCATCAGCTATAAAATCACATTCAAATCCATAATCGTTACACTTGAGTTTTGCCATACTTAGTAGAAAAATTCTCAATATAAAAATCCACAGGTGACTTTTTTCTAGAGATAAGTCAATTTTAAAATCCCAAAAATGAAAATCACTACTAAATTATTTATCCGTATGATTCAAACTTGATTCCAAAACTTCCGTCTGGCTTTTTTTCATGTTCTGTAACAAAACCTTTTGGACCCAAGTATTCAATCACTCCGTCAATTGTCCCTTGATATCCACAAATGTAGATGATGGTATTTTCTGGAGTAAGTTTCTCTCCTACCATTTCTTCCACAGGTGATAATCCTGTTTTTTTATCTGGTTGGAAGAATGATTCCACTCTGCCTACATGACCGTTCCAAGATCTATTGAAAAATTCTTTTGGTCTACTGATTGCAGCTCTGTATCTAAAATTCCATTTGTCTCTTCCTCTCTTTTCGCTTTCCAATTCCAAATCTGTCAATAGTCGTTTGTAGCTTAATTCATCAACATAACTTGCGCCATGAAGAACAATCACTTCTCGTTTATCATTGGTATCGTGAAAATGTTTTGCAAATGCAATGAATGGTGCTAATCCAGTACCTCCACCTACACAAATTACTCTTCTGTTATCCTTTTGTCCATTAGGTAATTTATCACTAATTTGTAATGCAGCTCCTGTTGGTTCTCCAAGGGACACTTCATCACCAACACTTAGATAAAATAATTCAGTAGTTACACGACCTGGAAGTGGTTTTCTAACCCATCTAATTACAAATTCAAAATAATCTCTATTTTCTGCATGGGATGCAATTGAATATGCTCTTCTAACAATTTTTTTTTCTGATGGAATTGGAAGACCTATTGTTAAAAATTGACCCGTTTTGTATTCTGGCATTCCTTTTTCTGGAACTAATCTGATAATTACTAGATCTTCTTTGAGCAACTCCCTATAGACGACCTTTGCTTTCATCTCAGTTACCATACAAGAAGTTTTTTCCTGACTTTGGTTAAATATATTTCTCTTAGTATCTAACTTACAGATCTATTGAAAATCCACGAATGTTAAATAAATTATCAAACTATTCGTCCTTTTTCAATTTTTTTATTCTAAAAATTCAATTGTTGATTTGTGACATTATTTCATCAAGAATTTCCTGATTTGCAGCTGCAATGAAAGAAACTCTTGTCTCATAACTTAGATCAGCATCAAGCGGATTCAAATTTGCATCTAATAGCATCCCGCCAGCTTCTTTAACAATCACATACCCCGCTGCAATATCTTGAATTCTAATTTTATCTCTTAAATCAATAAAAATATCCATTAATCCTCTTGCAAACATTGCCATTTCAAGTGCATTTGCACCAAAATGTCTAGTATGATCATGATTTTTAAAAATTGGATGTAATTTATTCATCAATTCAATAGATGAACCTGATGTGTTAATTCCAATTATTTTGTATATTGGATCTTTTTTCTGAACTTTGATTTGTTCATTATTAAAAAATGCACCTTTATTTTTTGATGCCCAATATGTTTCTCCATTAGAGAGGTTTGTAATCACTCCATCTGTAATCGAACTAAGTTTATCTTCAGTTGCAAAAGCTAATGAACTACAGAAGAATGGAACGCCTCTAACTGCATTTGCAGAACCATCAATTGCATCCATTATAACAAAGCCTTTTGGTTTGTCTGATAATTCAACACGTCCACATTCCTCGCCTAAAACTACACATTCAAAATTAATCTCTTTAAGATAATCTAAAACAGTTTTTTCAGCAATAATGTCAATGTTTCTTGAAACATCTCCGCCGGCTCCAACACCAAAGTCTCCTGCTGCATTTTCTGTTCCTGCAAGTTCTTTTACATTTTCATAAATTTTATTTGAAGCTTCACGAAGAATTTCTATTACTTCCATATTGCCAAATCGCTTGCTCGTAATTTAAGTGAAGAAAATATTTAGTTTGAAAGCATAAATAACAATGAAGAAACTTAACGATTGTGAGTGGCAAAGATCAATCTGTAATTAGCAAGGAATCTTTGATGAGTACAAAACCCGGAAAACAGATTATCAAACAAGCTTTATTCAAATCTAAAGGTTACAAATTATTTAACAAATACAAAGAAGAAACAGAAAATCAATTTCCAAATTTTGCAGAAAGATTTGCTCAAGGATTACTTCATGAAATAAAATCTGACACAAATCCTAATGCTACTCAGCAAGCATTTGGTAATGAGGTAGGTTCTACTGAAATTATTCTAAATGCATCTGAAATTGAGCCTATAAAATCAAAATTAGAAAGTCTTGAAGTGATGCAAGATAGGGTGAACAGAATTTTGAATTCAAATTTCGTGAAAATGACTTTCCCTGTTTTCAATGGATTATTTGATGCAGCAGCAGAATATTCTGGAAGGAATGATCCTCAATTAAAACAAGACATAGTTGAAGGACATATTCTTGCAATTGATCTAAGTGAACCTATGGATAGAATTGTAGACAAAGACGAAGATTTAGAATTTCTAGATGATTACAAACTGATGAATCCATACATTTTAAAATTGGCTCGAGATAAAATTTCTAAAGGTGGTGAGCAAGTTCTAAAAGAATTTGAAGCAGGATTTGAGGATGCTCGAGTTGGACAATATTTGGATGAAAAATTAAAATCAAAACCAACAGAAATTACTGAAGAAGAGATGACTTTGTCTTACAAAAAATATCGTGCAGTAATGGGGACTGCTGGAAGAAATATGGCTTTAGCAGAAAGACCTTTGGGGGAAATTTTCTATTTGGGTATGGCAAGAGCTGCTGAAGGCGTTGGATGTGGAAATGAAATTGAAGATTCTATCAAAAATGGTTTTGTAAAAATACCTTCTTGGCCCCTTTACTATTCCTTATTGGCAAATGATGTGAAGAAAGGATTTGAAATCACTTTGGAAAAAAGTAATTTGTATTTACAAGATGCAAGACTTACACTCGAATTATTGCCTGATGATTTTTCTCACAAAGAATTTTTAGAATTCTTATTTTTGACCGTGGAACATTATAATCAATATTGGTACAATAAATTAGAAAAAGCCAATAAATGGTCAGAGTATCAATCTAAACTTCCTAAGTGATTACATTGATGTGGTCCGAAAAATACCGACCTCAGATAATTTCTGATATGGTGGGAAATGAAGAAGCAAGAGCGGCAATTATTGAATGGTTTGTTAAATGGAAAA
Source organism: uncultured Nitrosopumilaceae archaeon (assembly GCA_942490965.1). Taxonomy (GTDB): domain Archaea; phylum Thermoproteota; class Nitrososphaeria; order Nitrososphaerales; family Nitrosopumilaceae; genus Nitrosopumilus. Next base: position 3,661 of record CALNZF010000030.1, read on the forward strand.
AAGGCACAAAACCATTACTTTTAGTAGGCCCTCCTGGAATTGGAAAAACTACGATAGCATATCTTGTTGCAAAACAATTTGGATATGATATGATTGGACTTAATGCAAGTGATGTTCGAAGTAAATCCAGAATTAATGAAATTCTTATGCCTGTTTTAGGAAATGTAAGTGTTTTAGGAATTCCTATGATATTTGTAGATGAAGTAGATGGAATTCACGGTCGTGGAGACTATGGTGGTGCATCTGCGCTTGTTGATATTCTAAAAGAACCAACTGTTCCAATTGTTCTTGCAGCAAACAGTGACACATCAGATAAAATGAAAAGTATTAAAAAAGTTGTAAAAACAATTCAATTCAAAAAAATTCCTCCTAGATTATTGAGAGTGTATCTGGAAAATATTTTGAAAAAACAAAGTGCAGAACTAAGTCCTGGCGCATTAATCAAAGTTATTGACAAATCAAAAGGAGATATTCGTTCAATGATTAATCTTACACAGTCTTTAGTAAACGGATTTAATCCCCAAACAGATCAATCTTTTGAAAGTATTAATGTTGAAGATGGAGTAAATGCTTTCTTTAAAGCAAATTCAGTTGAAGAAGCTCGTAGTGTTCTTTATTCTATGCAAATTGATCCCAGAGAAAAAATTAATGCGTTTTATTCTAGTATCATAATTAGTGAATTAGATGCTGATTCACTTGCAAAATATCTGAAAGTAATTTCAAATGCAGATATGCTTTTTGGACGAATTATGAAAACTCAGAATTGGAGATTACTTCGATATCTAAATGATATTTTAATTAAATTATATCAAAATGATGAGCGAATAAGATATGCTCAATACAATTTATCGTGGCCTTTATTAAATCGAATTCGTTGGGATGGGGCAAAAATAAAATCACTATCTCATGTTATGGCAAGAAAATTACATGTGTCTTCTAGTGCTTTTGTAACTTTGTGTTTGCCTTTTGTATTGTATTGTATTAAAAATAAATCTCTAGAATTAGAATTAGAAGAAACATTTGGTGATATTATTGAAAAGGAGATTGAACTAATACAATGAGTTGGAGAAAAATCCCCATGAAATTTCCTGGAACTTGTATAGTTTGCAATGAGAAAATCCCTGTTAATGAAATTGGTTTGTGGGCAAAAGGCTTGGGTGTTAAACATGAAAAATGTGCTCAAACTAACGAATTGCAATGCATTCTATGTGGGGCTCAAGCTGGTTGCTCCCAATGTGAATTTCAAGAAATTTGTGATATTCCAAATGTCTCTCAATTTTGTGTTTGTAAGAAATGCAGTGAGAAAAAGGATACTTTTAGCTCTTATCAAAAATCAGTAAATAAGAAATTTCCACTTCTTAACTCCTGAAGTTCTAAAATAAACAGTGATCTTTGAATTTTTGTAAAAATTCCATATCTTGATATTCTCAAATTAAATTAATATAGGAAACCATCATGCTTTAGAATACTGTGCATTCTGAAAAGATTGAAGGGTATACTAAAAAAAATAATACAGCATTACAAGGTGGGGGTCAAGATCGAATTAAGGCTCAACACGATAAAGGCAAATTAACTGCTCGTGAAAGAGTCCATCTCTTATTTGATGAAGGTACTTTTACTGAAATTGATCCGTTAACTACTCATCATTATCACGAATATGACATGCAGAAAAAGAAATTCTTTACAGATGGTGTAATTGGCGGTTATGGAAATGTAGATGGAAGACAGGTCTTTGTTTTTGCTTATGATTTCACTGTACTTGGTGGAACACTAAGTCAAATGGGTGCCAAAAAAATCTGTAAACTAATGGATCACGCACTTCAAACTGGATGCCCAATTATCGGAATTA
>CALNZF010000031.1:0-11195 GCA_942490965.1 uncultured Nitrosopumilaceae archaeon
AAAATCCCATTTGTTCTGGCTGGCTCTATTAGAGATGATGGACCATTACCTGATGTAATTACAGATGTTGCTCAAGCTCAAAGAGAATACAAAAAAGTTCTCAAAGATGCAAGCATGGTGATAATGATTTCAACTATGCTCCATTCAATTGCAACAGGAAATATGCTTCCAGCAAATGTCAAAGTAATCGTAGTGGATATCAGTCAGCCAACCGTAACTAAACTAATGGACAGAGGCACATGGCAAGCACTAGGAATAGTATCTGATGTGGGGGCATTTTTACCAATGGTTACACAGCAAATTAGAAAAAAGAAATAATCAAGGCATTAATCGTGGATGTAACAATTGCAATCCATCAGAATTTAGATCAATTGGATGAATTTGCTCGCTGTGTTTTATCCCCCTCATTTTTGTGACTTGGATTGTTCTCTCCATAGTATCTTCAATTCTAGTATGACGTAGTTGAATGATGCCCGAAGTGACAAACCACTCTAATGGTATTTCATCATTCTCGGAATATTCTGATAGTATCAAACTTGTAACTCCAAAATTCTCCAAGGCCTGAACCATTCCCTGCAACCCCTGCCTCATGTAAAATTTGTCAGAATATTGCATGGCCAAGATAGTAACTGAATCTATAACTACTCTTTTTGCTTCAACTCGCTTTATGCTGCTGAGAAGTAATTTTGTCAAATGCTCAAATGGCAACTGCTCTCCGCGGTATAGGGAATCGTCTTTGCCAATTAATTCATCTTGGATTTTAAACGGTCTTGCATCAATCATGAGGATTTTATCCTGAGATATCAAATTGTCAAAGTCCCATCCATAGGCTTTGCAGTCATTTTTCACCTCTTCAATATTTTGAGATAATGTTACATAGATTCCAGGTTCCTCAAAGTCGCTTGCACCTGAATATAGAAACTGTACACCAAATGTGGTCTTGCCACTCCCAGGAGGACCGGAAACAGTAACGGATCTACCAGGTTTCAGTCCACCAGATATCACTGAATCCAATCCTGGAATTCCCGTTTTTACTTTGGAATAGGTAGAGTCCATATCTATAGAAAAACTAGAACAAATTTTCTATATAAACAGGAAGACGAGTTTTATTCTAACAAGTAATTTTTTATGAAATTATTATAGATGGATATTCTTTGAACTTGACCATAGAGATTCAAATAACAATTTCATTGAATATACAATTGATTTTGAATTTGTCCACATTGCAAATAATTCTTCAGTAGAATTTGCATTCTTTGTAAAGAACAACATCTCACCATTGTCTTTGAGGATAAAGCACAAGTGATTCTCAATGTCATTGCCGAGTTTTTTGATATTCTTTCTTTCCAAATCATCAAAAATGTATGCAGTTTTTTCCGAGCATGCACTTAGCAATCTGAATTGTTGTTTTGATTTTACAAAAGATTCAAAGAAATCCCCGTGGTATAATTTCAGGTAATCCTTTTCAGACCCTAAAATTAAAAATTCGTCATCATAACTATCGGTCATCTCAGTAATCTTTGAATGAATTTGGTTTGATCCTTGAAGCATTTGAAATTTTTCCTCTACTTCATCATGTATTGAATCAAATGTAGGTATGCCTTCCCACAATTTAGACAATCCTTCTTCCATTTGTTCTAAAGATTTTACTCGCTCTTTTTCAGAATTTACCAGTATCCAAATTGCTTTGTCTAATGGCAATGCAGTAAACTGAATAGGGTGCTGAAACGTTGCAGACACCACTCCCTTGTTTTGTAATGCAGATAACAGATGGTATGTTTCAGTTCTAGGAAGTTTAAGAGCCTTGCATACTTCTGGAGCAGTCTTTGAACCATATTTTCCAAGATAGATGAATACCTTGCTTTGGTTTGATGTTAATCCATATTGTAATAATTCTGTTTGAACTTTTTCAACAGATAATTTGTACTCATACATTTGGGATTCTGGTGTAGAGTCAAATATCGAAGTTTGTGTTGTTTCTTTTGCCATGTTTTTTCAGGATCCTCCGTTAGAATTAACTAGGGTAAATTGTAGTATAGCTAAATTTGTTAGATCGGATTGATCGTTTTTGTCAGTATTTTGGCATTTGAGATTGGAATATTCAGGCATGATTAGTCATTAAACTCCTATTTTTATCGTGTTTTCTACGGGTATTGCCTTTCCTGTGTAGATCGATTTTAGTGTAAAATTTTCTCTAGTTCCGGCAGATTTTAAGAATGATATTTCCAAAAGACCTTCTGCACCTCTAAAGGCAATGCAGCCCATGTCTTCTTTTAGACCCTTTTCTATGACAGTGTTTAGTGTAGATAGAGTTCTTTGAAAATTCTCTAATTTGCTTTTTAACTCATCCACTGCCTTGAAATACAATTCCAACTCTCCTTTCAAACCAATACCATTGTAAACTAGAATTTCATTAAGATCATACCACTTGTCACTGATTCCTTTTTTTCCTTTTTTCCTTCTATCGATATTTTTTTTGACTTCAGCGGCTTTATCTTTTAATTTCTTGTCATCTGATTTCTTGTCATCTGATTTCTTGTCATCTGATTTCTTGTCATCTGATTTCTTGTCATCTGATTTCTTGTCATCTGATTTCTTGTCATCTGATTTCTTGTCAGAGGTTCCGACCTCAAATTTTGCTTTTAGTGCAAGAAAGTCAGGGTCATCTGCAGATAATTTTTCATTAATTCTGATTTTCTCACCCAACATGTTTGAATATTCTTGAATCTGATTTTTAGTATCCTCAATTTCTTTTTCCAAATTCACCTTTAGTGAATTGACAGAATTGAATCTCTCAATTAGTTGCTTCAAGATTCCTCATTAATTGGTACAATGGAGGGCAGATTTTCCTTTAGTTGAGACAGTGTACTGAGTTGCTTTGTAGCAGTACGCAAGAAAGTAATTTTCTCAGTTAAATATGACTTCTGAGTCTTGATTAGCTCTAACAACTGTGGAGTGACATATTCTACAATTTGTGTAATTACTTCAGGAGGATAATCTGTGAATTTCTTTGTTTCGGTTTTACCGTTTGCTAGTTTGATTATTAATTTTAAATTTGGAAGCATCGTGATTGCAGAATCTGAAGGAAGATTGAAAATTCCAGGATGAACGTTTGTTGAAAATCCTAAAAACTGTGTAATTACTTGTAAAGCATTGTGTAAATCATCAATAACATTTGTTTTTTGATCTTCTAACTCGTAAATTTGGAGAGATTCCTCCATCAGGGTGTTTAATTGTGTGAGGGTTTTTGCGTTGATATCATTAGGATCTACTGAAACTTGTTCAGGAGCTGCCTGTACTTCAGGAGCTGTATTATTATCAGTAGATTCTGCAGATTGCAATGTCTTTCAAATGCCAAAAGATCACATTAAAAGTTGTGTGTACCTTAATGTTACAGATCTAAAATTAGACTCAGATTATGGTGGATTGCCATGTAATGTGCACCAACCTGAGATTTACTGTTTTTTTGAATGTCTCTCCTCCCTCATCATATCCTTGAAGATATAGTGCTGCATCATAGTCTCCATCCACAGTTTCACATTCCGGTGCACAAGACCAATTTACACTAGCATCAGGAGGAGCTTGGAGGGGCCAAAAATCAATCACAGCATAATATTGATCTGGAATATACATACTGTCCCGTGATGGATTTATCTCAGCCTCAGCTACTGATGGGGCAGTTGTTTGATTTACATATCTAGGGGTTGCCGCGTAGGATGATAAACCATCTAGTGATGTTAAGACTAATCTGGTACCACTATAAGTAAACCAGACACCTTCAGGACCCTCATTGAATGCACGATATGTTACCTCTTCACGAGAATCAAAAGATAAGAATGTGGGCCATCTGGGTTCTGGAGGCGGTGTTTGTAAAAAAGAGGGGCCATCAGGAAATGTCCAACCAGAGGAATCATCAAACATGATATTGATTGGCAAGTTCTGTTCATCCTCCCCTTTCCAATCAAGAGTTAATTTTATTCGGTCACCTGGATCAAATGTTATCACGCTTGAAGATGTGCCCGTCATATTTGCCTGAGAATATTTTAAATCAGTACTATTGGCCACATTAAGACCCAACCAAGGATTAGGATCCTGGTCATCTTGATTAATTGAAGGGTCATGAAAAGGTAACTCTACTTTTGTTTCAGGGACTATGGTGTCAAGTACAGTTGTTCCAAGAGCATCTACACGTTCAACTGTCATGTATAAGCGAGTTCCATTATTTCCATAGTTAGTATAGAAAAGGTCTTCCACTTGATCAGGGGTCAAAGCATCATCTTTCCAAAACATGTAAGATGCAATATCTGCAGTAAGTTCAGGATTCCCATCATCGTCTAATGCACCAATTGCATTAAAACTCACATCTACAGAAGTACTCCCATAGGATGCAGTATCTGAATCAATTAACTTGCCGTCAATGTATAGCTTACATGAATGATTGCCATCCCTAACTCCCACTATATGATGCCATAAATTATCATCATATTCAGTAGAGGATTGGCAATCAACAGAATCGCCAGTACCTTGAGTAGAAAACTGCCATTCAATTTCTCCTCCAGTTATCACGTATAGTCCCATTTCATCATCATTGTCATTTCGATCTCCAAAATGAACAATCGGTTGTGTATTAGAAGTGGCTCCAGCAGGAATTCTCACCCAAACAGCCATCGTATCAGGAGATTGTAGAGGCTCAAGACCATCATAGTTTCCATCATCCTGAAACCACTCGTCTCCGTTACTCTCATCAAAGCTAAAATAGTCATCACCGTCAGGACCGCCACCAGAATCAAAATCACCAGAAAAATCAGGATCTTGTTCTTCTTCTCTCATTCCTTTGTCATCATCAATATCATTAATCATATCACAAATCCTTTGACCACTTCCACAATCCTTAGAATCCATCATAAATGCAAAAGTAGGTTCTGGTAAATCTAAAGGCACTGCACTAGAAAAATAATTTAGCGATGCATTGAATGTTCCAACAGGTAAGGTTGTAGTTGCAACTACACCTGACGAAATAAATTCCAATGTGTTTCCATTGGGACTCTTTGTTAGTCCTGCAGAATTTGGGGAAGAGCCATCCATAGGATATTCATTATTTGGAGTTAATGTATTTAGGTCATGAAAATATAATACGTCAATCAAAGAAGAAGTTGATTCAGTCAGTCCCAATGAAGTTAATGCAGAACCAGCATCTGTGGCAATGGGTACTTCTTTTATTTTGATTGAAGATAATGCCTCATTTCCAGAATTAGCATTTGCCAAAGTCACATTGAATAACTGGACATCATTAACCGTATCTCCTATTAACTCATAAACATATGAAAAAACTGCCACTTCTCCAGGCCCTAAAGAATCATATGAACTAGGATTAGGTCCACTCGTTCTTGAAGAAATTAGTCCAGTTGATCCCTCGACAAGAGTTTGTTTTGTATCATTCATTACGGGTGTAAGATTATACAAATAATTTCCATTTGACATGTTGTTTACTACGGTGAATAACAAAGTACTTTCAAATGTACTTGGAATAACTGTTGGTAAGGCAGTTAATTTCATGTACACATTTTCATCAGCCAAAGAATTGACATAAAACGAATTCACCGCGCCTCTGGACGATACAACCTTCATGTTATACCCTTTAGCAGAATCCATTGGAACATCTATCAGACTGGCAAGATCAATTGTATTGCCCGGTGCAATCTCTGCATCTATAGTATATTTTTGAACCACATCATTTACTCCCTGCTCATCAATCCATAATGTGGTAATTTTTACTGGTATTTCGCCAGTGTTTTTAATCACACCATCAAGTTTGTTGGCACCAGTTACATCAATTGAGGATATTTCAAATGCTTCGGATTGTTTGGCGTTCTGTCTTGATTCCTCAGCAATTAATGATTCAGAAAAATTTCCCATCACATCAAGACTGTATGTCACATAGGATAATGCCCCCATAACTACTGCAATCAAAAATACGGTTCCAACTACAGCACTAAGACCTCTGTGAGTGCTCATGGCGCTATCACCTGAGAGACAAACTGGTTTCCCCTGTCAGTAAAAATTCGTATATCAAGATTATCTGCAGATTGCCAAGGATATGTAACATTAAAGGATAAAGAAGATCCTGTTACAATTCCACCATCAGTGTAACTGTATGGAATTGACGTATTGTTGGTTCCAGTGGAATTGGTAACCTGAATGGTTGTCACATTTAATCCCAAGATTCCAATATTTGCAACTGTGACATTTAGATGGTTTGCACTCATTACCCCCGCAGGCAATGCAAACCAGATATTTTCGTAAAGTAAATCCTCGTTTATCTTGTTCATTCTGGTATCATACACTTGATTCATTTCTTGTTTTTGATCATTGATGCTTGTTTGAGACCATCCAAGCAACATGACACCCATTATGCTGACTGCAGATAAGATTATCCCGCTAGTTACAACACTGGCCAATCCCCTATGTCTACCAATAATAAATCTAGAGGCAGGGTTTTTTCTATTACGCAATGACGATTAAAGAAAAAATTACTGTATTATGACTAGTATGTAAGAAACTGAACTTACACTGTAGGCTGTGCAATGTCTGGATTTTCAGCAGGTTCTGCAGTTTCAGTTATTTCTGGAGAGGGTTCTGATACCATCTCAGAAATATTTTCAATTACCTCTGCTTCTGAGGATTCCCTCTTCAGATTCAACGACTGGTGAGCTCCCCATCTCCCCAATTGTATGTGGAGGGCAGGAAACATTCAGAGTTTTTGAGAGTAAGAAGAACGTTGGAAACAATTCGTGGTAAATCATGGTGAGAATTTTTGGAACGTCATTTTCGTCTTTTTCTAAAATTTCATTTCTCTCTGCAGCATCTCCGTGAATTTTGGCAATTCCTTCAAGGGCCAATCTCACATTTTTTGGATTAGACAGAGCAGTAAACCCGTACTTGAATACTGACTGATCATCGCTATTGTCAACCTCCTCAATATTTGCCTCGACATCATATTTGTCCAGTTTAGTAATTTTAGGATCATTCTTACTCATTGCAATGGATGTAAGCTCAATCTGTGCGTTCATTGTGAATAAATTTGCAGAAAATTCATTATTACAATGTGTATGTAACATCCACACACACATAACAGCATTAAGTATATTCAAGTGTCATAAAGTCATCGTGGAGCAGACAAACAGGCTAATTTCATCAACAGACAGAACAAGGATCAATTCAGACAAAGTAAATCTCTCAGTATCGATTTCAAAGATCAAAAAGAATACCCACGAATTATCAAAATTATATGATTTTAAAAAATACATGGACTCATCAGATATGAATTTCCCCGAAGAGATGGATGAGATGATTCCAAAAGACACTCCGCCATATCTTGATAACGGCGAGCATTATGTTGAGAGGATTGGAAGGGCCCTGAAATTCTTCAAGCAGTGCGCATTGATTGGTCCGAGTGGAACTGGAAAAACCCACATCGTATACCTTGTTGCAGAACTGGCAGGGCTTCCAATGTGGGAAATCAACTGTGGTTTGGCAACATCCGTTTTTGATCTGTTTGGAAGATATGTCGGATTGGGAAAAGAGAACTGGATTGACGGACTAATCACTGGCTGGTGTAGAAAAGGAGGAATATTATATCTGGATGAGGCAAACATGATGAAACAAGACGTTGCAACCAAACTCAACCCATTGCTTGACCAGAGAGGTCACATGGTATTAACTGAAAAAGACAGCGAGATTATTCACAGACATAAACACGCATACATGATAATCAGCATGAACCCAGTATCCTCTGAATTCGCAGGTACAAAGCCAATCAACGCCGCCATGAGAAGAAGAATGAGTGTTTGGCTAAACTTTGACTACATGAGTGTAGGCGATAACATTGACGAGAAGGAGATCAACATGGTTGCAAAGAAGGGCGGAATTCCCAATGGTTGATGCAGAATGCATTGTTAAAGTTGGAGCAAAGCTCAGACAAGAATACAAAATGGGCGATTTGCCATACGGTCCTTCAGTTGGAGATTTGGTAAACTGGGCAAAGATTTGCTCTGATGGCATGTCAATAATGGATGGAGGCAATGAAACATTGATTCCGATGACAAGTGATGACCCTGAAGTTCAAGATGAGGTAAGACATATTGTCAAAAAGGTTCTTGAAAGTCATGCAGCATCAAAAAAAAAAAGAGGTAATCTAATTGAAAGAGAACATTCAAGATTTGGCTCATCAGTTATTTTTTGATATTTCAGGCAGAAAACCAATTGATATTGATACCTTCTTTTTAGATCAGCAGTATTATCCTCAAATCAATTATGAACCTAGAATGACAGTGTATCTGCCAATACCAAGAAACGTTCAAGGGTTGGAAACGATTCAAGGATGTGTATTTTCAAACCTAGAAACATACCAGTATACAATATTTTCATTGTTCCTGGCATCAGTTTGCCATACAGCAGGGCATGCCAAAGTCACAGATTTTAAAAAATATAAAAAATGGATGGAAGGTAAAAACAAAAAACGAGCATTTGAGACATTTGAGTTTATTGTAGATATACGAGTAAATGAATTTCTGAAAAATGATTTTCCAGAATATTATTCTGAAATAATAAAGATGGAAGAATTTTTCAATCAAATTAATGAGAAAGAAGATCTAGAAGACATAAGGAAAAATTCAAAGAAAATATTTTCAACTACATTTATCTCGGAGATTAAAAATAAAAGAAAACAATTAGAGAAGGAGATTCTAAATCTAGATCCTAAAGATGATGAAGGGTTTACAAAAATTGCAGACATTATTTATGAATCATCAAACATTCTAACTGATCATAGGTTACCATTTACAGATCATTTCAGCCATCCAAAAAGAATTCAAAAATGGATGGAAAACATCATAATCACCACTGACGGAGATTTCCAAACTACGGTTGAAAGAATGAGTGAGATATGGTTTGAGCAACTAAAACGCAGAGCCAAAGTCAGGAAAAAATATGGTGGAATCACAGAAGATTTGGAATTTGACAAGATAGATTTTGCTCCAGAAAACATTGGAGAGTACCTTAGACTAAAAAACGCCACTCACTTGTTTTTGAAAAAGATGTCATCTCAGATGAAAATGACTCCCAACATCATGGATGAGGGAATGCCTGAAGACATGGGATTGTTGCAGATGCAGGCAGCCATTCAGGCAGTAGCAGCTCAGAATAACAGCATTCAGATTTTTGAGCAGGACGATTATCGAAGAATCGAGGAAGAATGGGCAATCGTTGTCGATACCAGCAGCAGCATGAGGCTAAAATTTGACGAGATGAAAAAATTTGCCATTTGCCTTGGGGAGGCAGCAAACGAAGTTAATTCAAAAAACGGCAAATGGGGTTTTTTTACATTTAACAATAATTTTACCATAGTCAAAGATCACTATGAGAATTATGATCAAAACTCAAAGTCCCGTATCGGCGGGATAGAGATTAAGGGGCTGTCGTTTATTGCCGATGCCGTAAAGCTGTGTTCTAGAATTTTAGAAAGGGAGAATATTGAGAGAAGATACATCTTTTTGATCACAGATGGTCAAGCTCTGGGATCGTATGAGGCAGATAAGAAAATGATAGAGGCAGTTGAGGAAGCTAGGAAAAAGGGCATCAGTGTGGTGGCAATCGGAATGCCGACAGGAGTCACAAAGATTTTTTCAATGTGCATGCCATATGAGGGATTGAGAAAAACAGTTCAGAAGTTTTTAGGTGCATACACACTTCTTGCTGGAGACGATTAGGAAAAATTACAGATTCAAAAAAAACACTGTTTGCAAAACCCCAAATTTGGAACATTTGGTTTTAGTTTATAACTATTGAATTAAATTCATAACATATTACATGAAATCAAAACTAAGCAAAAAACGTGCAATCAGTACAGTACTCACAACTGTCATCATCTTGGTGTCCTCCGTTGTACTTGGTTCAGGTGTTGTTTTGTATGGAACCAGTCTTTTTCAAGGAAATACACAAACAGTAGCAATTACTGTTGGTGAAGTCAAGGTATGGGTACATGTACTGATTCAGACGGTTTAGAAGCTTGGGGTGCAGCAGGTATTAGAAATACAGGTGATAAAGTAGTTGCAGTTGACAAGATAACCATTCGCGGAGTAGACATTCCGTATGGACAATGGTATGCAGATACAACTGTATCCAACATCTGCATTCCAGCAAGCACTTAATCACACAGGATGGGCACAATGGTGATCCAAATTCAGATTGGTCCATCAATGATACTTATTACATGTGCGTCACCTAGCAACGTATCTATGCATTGATCCAGATGCAGGATGAGTACTCAATTCAGGTGATGAGACAATTCTGTGCAAATGCAGCAACAGGTCCAGTGTCATTAACTCCAGGAGCATCAGCAATCATATACTTTAAGGTGACTAATGGTACACTGTACATCATTAGACTCTGGAGTTCAAACAAATGTCAACATATTTGCAGGTAAAGCAGGTGCACCACTTAACTATAGGATAATCATAAACGGGAAATTTTTAGATTTTTGAAAATACAAATTAGGCATTTTTAAAATGCTTAAAATATGAGATTTTTTTACTCTGTAATTCAAAAAAATTACATACGCGACTAGATATCCTATTATCCAAAAGTGGTAATAATAAAATGAAAACCAAACTAAGCAAAAAACGTGCAATCAGTACAGTACTCACAACTGTCATCATATTGGTGTCATCAGTTGTACTTGGTTCAGGAGTTGTTTTGTACGGTACTTCATCTTTTCCAAGGCGGTACACAATCAGAATCAATTACTGTATCAGGAATCAAAGGTGTGGGTACACGGTACTGATTCAAACGGTTAACTTGGGGTGCAGCAGGTATTAGAAACACAGGTGATAAGGTAGTTGTCTCAGTAGATAAAATATCCGTTAGAGGAGCAGACATTCCATTTTCACAATGGTCAACAACATTCCAACTAGCATTGAATCACACTGGATGGTCTGGATTAGCAGGACGATTAGTCCAAACGATACAACATATACAACAGCAGGTATCATTGGTGAAGATTGGCCTAAATTCTCCAAAAGATGATGCCGGTTCAATTTATGCTAATGCCGCAACAGGACCCATAGGATTGACACCAGGAGCAGCAGCTGTGATATACTTCCAGCTGACTAATGGTACACTTACATCATTAGACTCAG
>CALNZF010000032.1:0-5363 GCA_942490965.1 uncultured Nitrosopumilaceae archaeon
TCGAAAAACGTGATGAACTAGCTGAGAGGATGAAAAACAAAGGAATGAAAACTGATGCTTTTGAATACCATCTTGAAGCATTTGATTATGGGGTTCCACCTCACGCTGGGTGTGGGATTGGTCTAGAGCGATTAGTTATGGTCTTGACTGGTACTGAGAATATTAGGGATACAACATTTTATCCAAGAGATGTGGATAGGCTTACTCCGTAGGTGTTGTAAATGGTAACTGAAGACGAGATAGAGCATGTTTCAAAATTAATGCGAGTAGACATTGATGATCATAAAGAATATGTTGAAAAAGTACATGCAATGATTGATTATTTTGATATTTTAGATTCTGCTGGAGTTGAATCTGAAGAAATTTCGATGCCTGAAATCTCCATCTCTAATTTACGAAAAGATGAATACATTCCATTTGATGACAAATTAATTGAAAAATTAAATCACTACAGGGGAACATACGTTCGTGCACCAAAGATGTCTTCATGAATCTAAAAATATCTGCCCTTGACTTTGTTCAAGAAGTAAAGTCTGGAAATATCTCTGCTGAAGATTTTGTTGCAAAAACTATGGATAGAATTCAAAGTGTAGATGATAAACTTCATGCATTTTTATCTATAAATGATAAGGCAATTGATCAAGCTAGGGAGATTGATAAAAAAGTAAAATCTGGTGAAAAAGTTGGAGATTGTTTTGGAATGCCTATTTCAATCAAAGACAATATCTGTATTAAAGACTCAAAAACCACATGTGCATCAAAAATGCTTGAGAATTTTATTGCGCCTTATGATGCAACTGTAATTACAAAACTCAAACAACAAGATGCAATATTTGTTGGCAAAGTTAACATGGATGAATTTGCCATGGGTCTTACAACCGAGTTTAGTGCATACGGTCCGAGCAAAAATCCTTGGAATCTTGAATGTGTTCCTGGCGGTTCATCTGGAGGTAGCGCTGTTTCTGTCAGCGCATATGAATGTGTAACATCCCTTGGTTCAGACACTGGTGGTTCTGTAAGAAACCCTGCAAGTTTTTGCTCGACAGTTGGATACAAGCCAACTTATGGTCTGATTAGCCGGTATGGTTTGATTTCTTATGCAAATAGCATTGAACAAATTGGTCCCCTTACAAGAACTGTGAAAGATGCTGCATTCATGTTAAATCTAATTTCTGGAATTGACTCTAATGACAATACTACAGTTGATAACAAAAACGAAGACTATCTTACAGGCATAGAATCTGGAATTGAAGGTAAAAAAATTGGAATTATCAAAGAGATGATTGGAGAAGGTATTGATCCGGCAATATTGTCTGCAACAAAAGATGCTATTAAAAAATTAGAAGGATTGGGTGCAACATGTGAGGAAATCTCCCTTGACATGGTAAAATACTCTGTTGCGGCTTACTACACCATTACTGCAACAGAAGCTGGCAGTAATCTTGCAAGATATGATAATCTTAGATACGGTTATGATTTTCCAGTGGAAGGATATGAGTTTAATTCATACATTTCAAAGGCTCGACGAAATTTTGGCCCTGAAGTTACACGAAGACTGATCCTTGGGGGATTTGTTCCATCTGCAGGCCATGCCGGAAAATATTTCTTAAAGGCATTAAAAGTAAAAAGCAAACTCACAAAAGAAATCAACGAGGCATTTAAGAAATTTGATTTTCTAATATCTCCAACGGTTCCAATTTTACCATTCAAGTTAGGTGAAAAGATTGATGATCCAATATCTCTATTCTTAGTTGACATTAATACAGTAACTGCAAATCTGACTGGCAAACCTGCAATTTCTATTCCATTTACAAATTCAAACGGATTGCCGATTGGAATCCAATTAATGGCTGATTCCATGAATGATAAATTACTACTTCAGGCTGCATATGCTTTAGAGCAAACTGTAAGTTTGCCGGAGGTACCAATATGACGATGATTGGATTGGAAATTCACTGTCAATTAACTAACTTGAATAGTAAATTGTTTTGTTCATGCAAGGCAAACTATAGAGAATTTGAAATTAATGAAAACATTTGTCCTGTATGTATGGGATTGCCTGGAAGTTTGCCTAGGTTAAATCAAGAAGCAGTAAAAAAAGCAACCATAATTGCAATGGCGCTAAACTGCACCATTCCTGAAAAAATTGCATTTTTTAGAAAAAATTATTTTTATCCTGATTCTCCAAAAAATTTCCAAATCACACAATTGAATATCTATGGAGATACCAGTGTGGGTGGTACTGGATCTGTGATGATTGGTGATAAAAAAATTAGAATTACAAGAATTCAGTTAGAAGAAGATCCAGGACGGCTAGTTTATGAGGGAAGTTCGTCTAAAAATCAGATTACTCTGGTTGATTACAATCGTGCTGGCACACCTTTAGTTGAAATTGTTACAGAGCCTGACTTTGAGACTCCCAAAGAAGTTAGAGATTTCCTCAATATTTTGTCTGACATTCTTGCAAATCTTGGAGTTGCAGACCCTAGTTTAGAGGGTGCAATGCGTGCAGATGCAAATGTTTCAATTAAAGGGGGTAAAAAAGTTGAAATCAAAAACATTGGTTCATTTCATGATTTAGAAAAAGCAGTACATTTTGAAATTACACGGCAAGAAAGTTTGCATTCCAGAGACATAGAAATCATTCAAGAAACCCGTCATTGGGATGATAAACGAAAGATTACTGTTTCTTCACGTTCTAAAGAAGAAGAACTTGACTATCGATATTTCTTAGAAGGTGACATTCCATGGGTAAAGATTGATCCTGAGGTTCAAAAGAAATTACAGATTGAAATGCCTGAAAGTATCAGTTCCAAGAAAGAAAGATATGTTTCAAAATATAATATTCCTGAACAAGTCGCTGATGTATTGTCCTCTGACAAATATTATTCTGATTTGTTTGAAGAGGCGCACACTGAATCTAATGCTAAAGAGGTTGCAAATATTATCACTACTGAGCTAATGGGGCTCGTTGACACTAGGGAAAAACGAGATGCGTCAAAATTCACTTCAACACATCTAAGAGATCTTGCTGATGCAATTCAATCTGGAACAGTTTCTAGAAATTCATCCAAAAATGCATTACATGAGATTTTAAAATCAGGCAAAGATTTGTCTACTATTATTTTAGAACTTGATCTGGGTAATGTCTCAGATGAATCTGAATTGACTGGCATAATTGCCCAGGTAATATCCGAAGAATCACAAGCAGTTGACCAGGCGAAATCCAATCCTCAAACTATAAACTATCTGGTGGGCAAAGTAATGCAGAAAACCAAAGGGAAGGCCGACCCTGGATTGACTTTGAATTTATTGAAAAAACAGATTGGTATTTGATGGTTGAACTGTCATTGGAAAACATAGAGTTTATCAAAATTTTGGCAACTTCTGATGCCACTATTCTTCAGGCTGGAATGAATGAGGCTACTAGGAAACGATTGGATTCCGAAATAGGCACAATTTTGAGAGAATATTACCGTGAAAATACAATGGGTACTCAAACTGAATGGACTCAAAAATTGGAGATGGTTGGAATTGATGAAGATGCCGGAAAAGCAGCTATTGCATGTGCGCGAAGATTAGGGATTGATATCTCATAACTAAAAATCTTTTTACTCTATCCTAGTTTTAAAAAATTAAACATTGTCTGAATTTGAATTTATTCCAACTGAAAAACAAATTCAAGAATCCAATATTTACAAATTTATGAAAAAACATGATCTGTCCTCCTTTGATGAATTATCTGATAGGGCAAAAAATGATTTAGAATGGTTTTGGAAATCAGTCGATGAGGACATTGGAATTGTCTGGGATGACCCATATGAAAAAATATTGGATATGTCTAAAGGTATTGCATGGTCTAAATGGTTTGTTAACGGTAAAACAAATATCTATAAATCTTCAGTTGAAAAATTTGTAAAAATAACTCCTGATAAAATTGCATATTATTTTGAATCAGAAGATGGTAAAACATCTCACATTTCATACTCTGAACTTGATTCTAAAGTTTCAAAACTTGCAAATGGATTAAAATCATTAGGTGTACAAAAAGGGGATGTTGTTGCAATATACTTGCCAATGATTGAGTGTGCAATACTGTCAATTCTTGCAGCAGCAAAAATTGGTGCTATCCAAACTATAATTTTTTCAGGATATAGTGCTGAATCATTGCATGTACGATTAAAAGATTGCAATGCTAAAATTCTAATAATTTCTGATGGATTTTACAGAAAAGGTAAATCCATTTCACAAAAAGAGTCTGTAGATGCAGCATTAGAAAATACAATGGTGGAAAAAACTATTGTAATTCCATACAAGGGAGTGGATGAATATGTTGAATCTGACAATGTTATTTTCTATGATAAACTTGTGTCTACTCAGGATGTGATTTGTGAAACTGTAATTCTGGATTCAGAAGATCCATTATTCATTTTGTATACGTCGGGTACTACGGGAAATCCGAAAGGTGTAATTCACACTCATGGTGGTTTTTCTGTATTTGCTGGCTATCAATCCGCATACTTGATTGATACTCAGGCACAAGATGTCTTGTTTTGGCCTGCCGATATTGGCTGGATTACAGGGTTGGTGTGGAACGTATATGGTTTGTTGACTGTGGGGTCTAGTGCCGTAATTTACGATGGTGCTTTAGATTTTCCTACATCTGATAGAATATGGAAAATGCTATCGGACTATAATGCAACAATTTTTGGAATATCTCCAACTGCTGTAAGATTATTTAAAAAAAACAATGTTGAGCCCTTAAAATCATTTTCTTTAGATAAAATCAAAAACATTCCCACCACTGGAGAGCCACTTGATGAGGATTCATGGTGGTGGTTGTATGAAAAAGTTGGAAATAAAAAAATTCCCATCATGAATTTGTCTGGCGGTACTGAAATAGGCGGTGCAATGTTATCTGTATTTCCTGGAATGAAATTAAAACCGTCCACAGTTGGCATGCCAGTTCCTGGAATGAATTTAGATGTGGTTGATGATGATCAAAATTCTGTTAGAGAAAAAAATGGATATCTTGTTATAAAATCCCCTTGGCCTGCAATGACTCGTGGGTTGCTAAATAATGATGAAAAATATCTTGAAACCTATTGGTCTAGATTTGAAAATATTTGGTTTCATGGGGATTATGTTTTTGTTGACAAAGATAACCTTTGGTATATGCGGGGGAGAACAGACGATGTGATTAATGTGTCCGGCCATAGAATGAGTACTGCTGAAATTGAACATGCTGTTATTTCTTATAAAAAAATATCTGATGCTGCATCTATTGCAATCCCAGACGATATAACAGGAGAAGCAATAGTCGTATTTTTTGTAGCAGATAAAAAATCTGAGCAAATACAAAT
>CALNZF010000033.1:0-3668 GCA_942490965.1 uncultured Nitrosopumilaceae archaeon
AATAATGGATAAACTGAAAACATTTCTACAAACATTGACTCCAATTTCTGATAAAGAATTTGAAGAAGTAAAAAACACTTTCTATAAAGTTCACTTAAGAAAAGGAGAATTCTTACTTCAAAAAGGAAAAGTTTGTAAACAAATGGCTTTCGTAAACCGGGGAAGCTTAAGAACTTTTTATCTTAATGATAAAGCTGAAGAAATCACACATTGTTTTCGCATTGAAAAGGCATTTATAACTTCGCTCAGAAGTTTTATACTTCAAGAACCTTCCTTTCTTTCTATCATAGCATTGGAAGAAACTGAACTTTTAGTAATTGATTATGACAAATTGCAAAAATTTTACGGTAAAAGTATAACCTGGCAAACTGTAGGTAGATTACTAACTGAAAGAGCATATATTGAAATGGAAGAATATGCTTCTGTTTTAAACAACGAGTCAGCAAAAGAAAAATACTTGAGATTACTCAACGAACAAGGTGAAATTTTACAGAAAGCAAATGTTGAACATATTGCAACATACTTAGGAGTTACAAGAAGAACATTGTCCAGAATTAGACAAGAAATCTCTATTTAACATTTGAGGACATTTGTCCTATAAACCAGACACTATTTGTCATATCTTCACGCAATTAATGTAACCTGAGGGAGTGATAAACAAACTCAACAAATGTAAAAAATAGAAAAATGAAGAAAAATTTTGCTTTTACAATTGGATTGATACTGCTTGTGATTGTTTCATGTGATAGGGAAGAATTCAATGCAAATATTGAAATTCCTGACTTTGACTTTCCAAAAACATTAGTCTTTGAAGACAGTCTTTCTTCTTATGAAATTTTTGAAGGAATACCTTCTAATCTTTCTCCTTCTGAAGGTTTTGAATTGCTGGAATTAAGTTCTGTACTTTTTACTGATTATTCTCATAAGCAAAGACTTGTAAAAATTCCTGAAGGAACACAGATGACAAAATCAAGTGATGAGACAATTAATTTCCCTAATGGAACAATATTGACGAAAACATTTTTTTATTACAAAGATGAACGAGATACAACTTTAGGGAAAAGAGTTGTTGAGACAAGATTGGAAATTAAGGAAAATGATACATGGAATGTTGCAACTTATATTTGGAATGAAAACCAAACCGAAGCAATATTAGAATTGAATGGATTAGATACTCCTATTTCTTGGATAGATAAAAATGGAATTGGTCGCTCAACTATGTACCACATTCCCACAGAAAATGAATGTATGACCTGTCATCAATCAAATTCAGAAATGACTCCTTTAGGACCAACTCTACTAAACCTTAATCGAAATGTAGAGAGAAATGGAAACACGTTAAATCAAATTACACATTTACAAAATTTAGAATTCTTGAATCAATTTTCAGTTGACCAAATTGGGCGAATGGTTGATTATAATGACTTAAACGCTTCTCTTGAAGATAGAGGGAGAGCTTATTTAGCAATGAATTGTGCCCATTGTCACAATCCAAATGGTTGGGAAGGAGCTACAGAACGTGAATTTGATTTTAGATACGAAACTCCAATAAATGATGCAGGAATTCGATACGAAGAAGAAAAAATTAAAAGAGCAATCCAAGACCAAGAAATGCCTTTAATTGGCACAACAATGTTAGACGATGAAGGTATTGAATTGTTAATTGAATTTTTAGAAAACCTTTAAAATTAAAAAGAAACACAGAGAGAACACAGGCTAAAACGGCAAGGGGGGCTATGCGCCCCACCTGGGTTTGGGCGAAACCGTTGGGGGTAAAGAAGGAAAAAAAAAAATAAGAAAAAATATAGAAAATTGAGAAAGAAAGAAGCAAAATTTGAGGCAGTAGTCTAAGTCTGCCAATCTATTTCAATTTTGAGGATTTAATCAACAAATTGAGTAATGAATTAACAGGTAAAAGGCTATCTGACTTTACTAAAAATTCACCAAGAGATTTTGATGATATAAATCATTCATTGATAGCGAACAAAGACGGAAAATATGCTTGGAGACCATTTCAGCTCATTCACCCAGCAATTTATGTTTCTTTAGTTCATAAGATTACTGAAAAGGAGAATTGGAAAAAAATAAAAGAAAGATTTGAGGAGTTTCAAAAGAACAAAAATATCGAATGTCATAGCCTTCCTGTAATTTCTGAATCT
The DNA here is from genome assembly GCA_942490965.1 of uncultured Nitrosopumilaceae archaeon. Taxonomy (GTDB): domain Archaea; phylum Thermoproteota; class Nitrososphaeria; order Nitrososphaerales; family Nitrosopumilaceae; genus Nitrosopumilus. The sequence continues at coordinate 2,160 of CALNZF010000033.1, forward strand.
GATAATAGAACGGATAAGTCTGCACAAATTTTAACATGGTGGCAAATGATTGAGCAACGGTCTATGGTGCTTGCTATGGACTACAACTATGTTCTCCACACTGATATTACAGATTGCTATGGCTCAATCTATACCCATTCAATTTCTTGGGCAATCCATACCAAAGTAGAAGCAAAAAAGAAAGAAAATAGAACTAAAAAATCTTTGATTGGAGTTTCCATTGATAATCATTTACAAGATATGAGCTACGGACAGACAAATGGAATTCCACAAGGAAGTGCCCTTATGGATTTCATTGCTGAAATAGTTCTTGGTTATGTTGATTTACTACTGTCAGATAAATTGACAGAATTGGGAATTACAGACTATAAAATTCTGAGGTATAGGGATGATTATAGGATTTTTACGAACAATTCACTTGATGCAGAACGAATTGCAAAAGAGTTGTCAGAGATATTGACTGAATTAGGGATGAGATTGAATGCAGATAAAACAGAAGCATCAGAAGACATAATCAAAAGCTCAATAAAACCTGATAAAAGATATTGGATTAGCAATAAGCGAATTGCTGACAACAAACAAAAATGGCTTATTCAATTATATCTACTTTCAGAGAAATTTCCTAATTCGGGAACAGTTGATACTCAAATGAGAGATTTCTTAAAAGTCCTTGAAAAGTCAAAAAAGAAGGACGGTAATTTAGACACTCTAATTAGCCTTGTTACAGAAATTAGTCTAAGAAATCCAAGAGTAATTCCGACAGCAATTGCAATCCTCAGCTTGTTTATTAGTAGGATTGACGATAAAGACGAGAAATTACGGATAGCGGATAAGATTAAATCAAAGTATAATCAAATTCCAAATTCATCATTTATCAAGGTATGGTTTCAAAGGTTATATCTGAAAATCAATAAAGAAGAAGTATATGATGAACCACTATGCAAAATTGTATCTGATAAAGATGAAAAAATATGGAATAGCGATTGGCTAAATGATAAATTGAAGAAAATGATAGAAAAAACGGATATAGTTGATTACGAAAGAGTGAAAAAGACGAGAGGTAAAATAACCAAACGAGAAATAAAGAAGATTGTCAAGAAGAAGAAATACTACGGATAAAAGAACACGAACGCACAACAAAGGCTATGATGTCCATGCCTCCTAAACGTCGGCACGGCACATAGCCGGGACGTGTGCAGCCATTGAAAAAAAAATAAGGCTAAAGGTTTTAGCTGAAAAATTAAAATTCTTAATTAAATAAAAAGAAACGTCTGCTAACAAATACAGTTACTATGTAAAAACCAAATAAAAGAGCAAAAAACATTAAAAAAAGTAAAATATATAACTAAAAAAGTGAATGATATAAAAATCCCATTACGTAGAGCGTTTAGCTCTGTCGTTGAAAGTAAAAAAGCTAGAGGTTGATACGGTTTTTTTACACTTTTAAAAACGGCTCTCTTCTTTTTTGAAGAGCCGTTTTCAAAAGCATAAAAAAACGATTTTCAAAAA
>CALNZF010000034.1:0-3650 GCA_942490965.1 uncultured Nitrosopumilaceae archaeon
TTGCTCAAGGAAATATTTCACGAGTTCTTGCCAAACCAAAATGTAAAGGCACAAACTACAGAGACCACTGTGATTGTCACCATATCATTAGGCGCCGATTTTAATGAACATGAATATTAGAAAAATCACTAGTTGAGGATTAGCTCAACTTCTGTTTTGCCATCTTTGAATACGCTTTGAATTCCTTTGATCTTGCTTTTGTACATGAATAGTCTTTTTCCTTCCTCTGTAATAGTACCGGATGTTGCTATTATCTTATTGTCATGAAGATTCTGGATTCTTCTATACACTGTACTCAGCGGGATATGGGTTTCTGCAGTAATTTCGATTGCGGATTTTGGGGCATACATGATGGATTCCAAGATGGCTCTACAATACTTGTCAGATAAAATTTCAAGTAGGCTGTCTTGTTTTTCTGTTTCTTCAACTTTGAAGACTTGCTGTAGTGATTGCATGATACTAGTTAATGAGAATTGGATATAATCACTCAGTACACAGTGTCTTACAATGTCATCATATCTAGTGTGTTTTGGGATGGGAATCTGATTTTTTGATTAAAAGTGCCAAAAACAAGCTTGTGTTACTTAACCTAAAATATGATGTAGGAAATTGTCCCTTAATCTGATCTTTTTTGTTCCTCATAAACGGTTCAAGATTATATGGATTCGATACAAAACATAAGGTCACATCTTATTTTTTATATTCGACGTTATACAATATTTTATGTTGCAGGATTTTCCAGATGAGGGAAGAGTTAGAAACGCCATATCAATTTTAGAAGGAGACAGAACACAAGAATTCAAGGAATTAGCATCCGCGTTAGGAATTTCCCAATCAGGAGAGGATTGGAAAGAAGAAGTCGTGAAATTTTGTTTGAATTTCAAGGAATGTTTTTCAATATTTACAGATAAATTAGAATCCGCCATGTTTGAACCAAAACAGGTTGACAAATGCTTTACTTTAATGAGACAGATTGGAAAAGGAAAATCAAGCATGAGAGAAGTAACAAATCTCCAAAATATTGCAGACACCATAGCTCAAGAATTCAAATTAATTTACAATCACACAAAGTAGAGTTCATATTTTTAATAAAATAGATGCAAAAGTGCATTAGTTTGTTCATAAGTATGGGATTACTCTAAGAAAGTTCCTTTCCTTGAGGATTTGGATAGTCGGTTATATGCTATGACAGCTATCATACAGTATGAGTGAGGATTCAAAAGACAGTAATGAAAAACTCTCCATTTGCGATACATTCAAAAAAGACACTTCAGAAGTAATCAAAAAACTAGAATCTCAGACTCCTTTACTGTTTCAAAACTATTCCAATCTATACACGGCATATCTTCACATGTGGGATGATCTTTTTGGCACTTGCTATATTTCAGAAAAAGAGTTTTTTGACAAACTCAACATAAACCAATCCATACTAAAACAAATCAAATCAAACTCAGAATCAATAAAGAAAGCATATCTTGAAAATATAGACAAGAACACAAAATTCCTTGATGAATATACAAAGATGAGAATTTCTTCAATCAAATCCTTTGACAATTACATGCATGTCATGATGGAGTCATATGCCAAATATCTCGCACAGTTCAACAAATCCAAAAATTAATTTACTTGTGTTCCAAGCAAATGCATGGCAAGTTACACTGCACAGGTAAATACAATACACAAAAAATTCACTTCTGCATTGAAAAAAGCAAAAACAAAACAAGCAATCAACAAAGCATACAGTGCTCACAGAAAAGATCATGAGAGATTGCTCAAAAAACATCTAGCTGAAGAAATGAGGCAGATAAAGAAAGCCAAAGCACAACTAGATTAATCAAAATTTTTCCTTTTTTTCCAGTCAACAGATACTATCCAGTATGCAGGATCTACAAGATAGATCTCAATTATTTTTTCTAAAATATTTGCAAGTCATAGCATTGAACCGATGTATCAAATCTCTATGAGATAATTAAGAGTTAGATTTTAACAGATTTACAAAAATTAACGGGTTTAATGCGGTTAACCAAAGTTAAAACTTGTATTCAGGTACAAATCTTAACCGCTCCGATACAACAAAATGTCAAATCGTAGAGGGTTTGAAATGCCAAATAAAACGAATTTAATTTTGGAGATTATGACGTTTTGGCCCTAATGCAAGTGTGGTTGCAAACAACAGACTAACTAAACCAATCACAATAAAATTAAACAGATGAGGGATTGTTTGTGGGTTATTTTCAATAAATTGCTCAATTCTGTATTGGGATATGCCCTCAGTTAACAAAATTTGTCTTAATTCATCTTCGGTTATTTTTCCATCAAGATACGCACACTTTGCAGGAAGTATTTTTTCAGATTGAACAAGCCTTCCGGCAAAGCCATTCTCTTTTCCATCAATTATGAAAAATTGAATGGTGCCAAATATTTCGCATTTGTCCTCATTGCCACCTGTTTGAGCCCTAGCTACAATTTCATATGTTCCGCTTTGCCATTTGTTGTAAAATTTTAGTTGGTATTACATAATGCTGTTTTGAATCCAAGAATGTTTTTATCACGTGTGTAGTTTCATCAGGGTGAAACATAGTCAAGATTATACGTTGTCCCCTTTTACCACCTTCATAGTAACCTGAAAGTTCTACACTCAGATCCTGATTTTCAATTTTAAATTCTTGGTTGTTTTTTATTTGTGTCTTTTTGCCTTCTGCAGTTGAATACACAGCAATTGGATCTTTTGAGGGTTTATCAGGTATGAAAACAGTTCCAGAAATATTCGATACCTCGTTTGTTGGACTGTGTGTTATTTCTTGAGATATGTTGTTTGAGACAGGTAGGTTTTTTTCAATATCGTTTAAATTGTCGGCATCTAGAATTTGCACTTTAAGAACGTCAGGAATGGTGAAATAAACAGGATGTCTTCCCCTTCATTCCATGTTCCAAAATAATGTCTGAAGCAGTCATGGGTTTTTTAAAGATCAGAGAAACCTCAACGCACATGGATTGTTCCTCAAATATGGTATTGATGATTGCATTTTCAAACAATCCTTTTGAATCCACAATTGTAAATGGTTTGCCTTTTCGTAAATCAAATATGCGGTGCTTTTTGATATTTGAGATGTTCTGTCCCTTATGTCCAGATACCCTCCAAAGTGTAAGATGTTTGATGTTGCTTCTTTATCATCCACTTTTACACGTATCATAACTTCTTGACCCACACATGAAGTGTCTTTGTGGCAGAACTTCGTGTTTATCAGATAGTAGGTACAATTTGTAATCATTTGTGTCATATTCAATAATTTCAAGACCTGTAAATTTAGGCAGAGTTCTGCTATCGCCACCTGTGGATATGGAAGAACTCATTTCAGAGGAGGTACGACAATAAACGTAGTTGCACTGGCAGTGTTTGATGCAGGACCAGTTCCAATTGCATTGATCGCACTTACTCTATACTGGTATGTGGTGTCTGCATTCAGTCCTGTAACAGAGTATGTGTGGTTGCAGTGTTTCCTGTGTTTGCAACTATTGTTGACCAAGGACCATTCTTTTGTTCTATTTGCATCCTGTAATTACAGAACCGCCATCATCGGGGGCAGTCCATGACAAATCAATCTGAGATGTGCTAATGGCAGTAGCTGAAAGATTGGATACTTGGAGTT
>CALNZF010000035.1:0-3869 GCA_942490965.1 uncultured Nitrosopumilaceae archaeon
TCTTACACCTTAGTGCAACCTTTGTTGCATTTGCATTACAATATGTTTTCGGCGTTACTTCACCAAAAATAAATTAAAAATGTCATCACTCCCACTGCAATTCCAATCCCATTATCTCCAAAAATTTCAATTGCAACAACGGTTGCAAGAGATGCAGATCCAATATTCACAAGGTTATTTCCAAGATTTACACTCGACATCATCCAACCAGGATTGGAATGTAGTTTTTGAAGTGACTTTGATCCTTTGACTTTGTTTTTCACTAATCGCTCTATTGTTGCTTGACTTGTACCTACAAGTGCCACTTCCAAACCACTAAAAAATCCTGAAAGGCCAATTAATGCTGCAAGTGCAACTAGCTCATATTCAAGACTCATTTTTCAGCACACCTAAAGAGAACAGAAGATAGCAATGCAGAACGTTCTATAATGCTATCATGAATAATGTATTCTCTTGTTGAACGATAGTTATGGCCTAAAGGTCCAAATCCATCCAATGCAGGAAGTTTTGTTGGAACATTACTAATGTCGGATGAAATAAATTGTGAATGTTTTTTAATTTTAATTTCATGTTTTTTAGCAAGATCTTCAACCATCTCATAAAATTTTGTATCAGATGGCTCTTCTAAGACAGCAGGTCTGGTTTGAATTTTATTTATAGATACATCTAGCTTTTTGGAACCTGTTTCCTTTTTTTTCATTATAGTATGAATTTTTGACTCAAGTAATTCTCCAAGTTTTTTTGTCTTATAGCTACATATCAATGTCAATGTGGCAAAATTTGGCGTATTGCCATAAGAGCCCTTTGAAACAACAGAGGTAGTTCTTAATCGATAGTCTTTTTCATCTTTAGATAGCTTTTCAAGTGCCGTTAGTTTTTTTGCCAAAACAGGGATTATGCCATGGATGTCTGAAGTGGATTGATTGTTAGAGGCAGTGAATCTAATCTGATAATCATTCCTACCATAACAAGTTGTAATTATTCCACCATCTATACTGCCAGATTTCAATCCAACAATATATCGTGATTTTTTAGAATACTCTTTAACAAATTTTTTACTGAATCTTCCCCCTAAACTGTCATCAGTAGTAAGTAATATTCCACACCGTATATTTTTGAGTTTTTTTGCAAATCGTAATGCATGTAATGCACCCAACATAACTGCCAATCCACCTTTACTTTCAGCAATACCTGAACCATAAATCTTATCATTGTCTTCATGATAACTGATTAAATCATCAGGACCATAATGTGTATCAAGATGAGATACCAACAAAACATCATTTTCAGATTCTGAGTGGTTTTTAAAATAATAAAAATTTCCAACATCATATTGTCGATGAATATGTTCGCTAAATCCAAGATGTTTTAATCTCTTAGAAATCATAATCCCTAATTGATTTACATTTTCAATGTTGTATACGTGAGTGTTTAGATTTACAAAATTCTTTAACGTTTCTTTTAGGCTATGCAAATGACCTCTCAAATAAGTTCTAGCAACAACACGTAATGGTTGAGTTAAATCAGCCTCACTTTCATGTTGCTGTATAGAAGAGCCAAAATATCTAATTACAGATACGTCTAAAATTTTATTGATCAATGAATCATATGTATGACCAGCAACTTGTGCTGCATAGTAATACGAACCGCCGGTTCCAAGACTAGCCATTGAATTTAGTTCAAGAATGTATAGATTCTCATCTTTATCCATTCTAAAATCAACTCGAGCATAATCATTTAGTCCCAAAGAAGCAAATGCCTGAATACACATTTGTTTCATCTCTTCTGTTTTTTCTTTTGATAATTTTGCAGGGCATGTTTTATCAACGCCTCCTTTTTTCTTTTTATCAGATATTGTTTGTATTTGATCCGGATTATCTAGATTAATTTCAACTATTGGAAGAACTTCGATGTTAGGATTATTTCCCAGTAAACCTACTGCAAATTCTCGTCCTGAAATAAACTGTTCAACTAGTATGTCTTGTTGAAATTTTTCAATCTGAACTCTTACTGCAGCTCTGAGATCATCCCAATTGTCCACTACCTCCATCCCCATAGAAGTAGACTCTAATTTGGGTTTGACAATGACAGGGAAAACTAAATCATCGTATGTATCTTCGGCAGTTCTAAATACCCAAAATCCAGGAGTAGGGATATTATTTTTCTGCAAAACAATTTTTGTCATCACCTTATCTTGGACAACTGCATGTCCTGCAGGACCTGAGCCCATGTATGGGATTCCAAGCATCTCCATCATGGCCGGAACATGCGTGTATCTATTCTGACCTTGAATACCATATGCCATGTTGAAAACCATTCCAGGATTTTCACCTGCAACCACTTTTGGCATAAATTCACGTAATTCATCAGCAAGATGAATATCTCCTTCAACTACCTTTACAGTATGTCCACCTTTTTCTAATGCCCTTGCAACTCTTTCAACGGCCTTTGAGCTATAGTGTTCTTTCGTCGTCATTCCAAAAACGTTGATTACATCATTTGGATCAATTACAGTTTCATTATAGATTAAGGCGACTTTCATAATATTCTAGAATTTTTAATAGATTTTATACTGTTCTATTATGATGGAGGGGATTTTTTCTGCATCCATGACTGTTCATTAATTTCATGGCATTTACAATCAGGGCTTTTTCCTTTACAGTTTTTGAGATGTAATGTAAAATCACATTTGTTACAATCAGGATCACTCCAGCTTGCCTGATTTCCACAGTTAGGACATCTCACATTGTTTCGTACTTTTCCAACATTATAAAGATAAATAATTTTGAATTCACATTAAAATCAAATAACCAGATATCTTCATTCTGATTCAAATCAACTAGAATTATCCTTAATAATTTGAACAAACATTACATTGTAGTGAATTCGTGATAAGACAGCTGTCTCCTCCATTCTATGACAGGTCTGCCTTCACAGAATTCACTTTGTAGAACGTTAAAATTTCAAAATATTAGTTTAGCATATCAAATTAAAATTCCAAATAGAATATGCTATCAAATCTGTAAAGGATGCATCAATACCAAATTGGCTTGTAATATTTTCAAGATCTGTAAAAATAGCAATCAGATTTTCATCAAATGTAATTCCTCCAAATGTGAAAAAACTAAAAAGAAGTAAAAAAATAATTTTCTTTTGAATGAGTAGAGAAAATCATTGAGCCTTTAGCAATAAGGCATTTAGTTTCACCTTACTTTCCAACAAATCAGTGCGTATTTTACTGATATCTTCAGCGATTTTTACAGTCATAGATTCAGTTTCTGCATTAAGTTTTTTGGATACAACATCACCCAATTGGCTTCGTTTATCAGCCAAAGCAACTTCCAGTTCACCAATCTGGATTTCCAAAGAATTGATTTGTGAAGAAACAGCAGAGTTGCCACTAATAGTCGTAGCAATAGATTCAGAATCCACAGCATCGATTCTTGTCATTCCCACTTGACAAGATTCAGGAATAATTCGTTCAACTAGTTTAACATCAGTTGAATCAGAATCTGAAGTTACAGAAATTATTGGGAGACGGATTGCATTTTTTCCAGAACATGCTTCAAATATCACATTGAATCTCTTCAGGTCCGCATCACTAGATTCTGGTTTGACGACGCTTTCTGTAACTGAGATAAGACTTGCACTCATCCCATCAAGAGGTTTGCCTGTAATTGATTTTGGAAGATCAATTTTTGATACTTTAACATTTGGAGGCACATACAACACCATCAAATATCGTCTAAGTTGATCCTGAAGGGATTTGAGTTCTTTCTTCATAGAAATAATATCATTCAAATTTTCAGAACTTGGCTGTACTTCAGCAGATTTTGGTAGTTTTTGCTTTGCAGCAATGATTTTATTTT
>CALNZF010000036.1:0-26215 GCA_942490965.1 uncultured Nitrosopumilaceae archaeon
TGAAAAAGCATCAAGTAAATTTTTTGAAAAAAGAATTAAAGAAATTGAAGAAAAGAGAGATTATTGAGAAAATTGACATTTCCCAGAAAGTACAAAATTAAAATGGTCTCAATCGATATATTTGAAGTGTAATGGTGCATTAGACATTACAATTATCATTGGAGCATCATAATCTCCAAAAATGCTAGAATTTCATTAGATATTTCAATGGAAGAACTTGTATTAGAAATTACCTAATGTAGTTATCAAAAGATATCAATCGATTACTTTGAAAAATGAATCAATGGTCGATAAAACTTTAAAAGAACATAAAATTTCTGAACATTGAATAATGTCATGGAAGAGACACTGAGTGGGTCAGAGTGACAGTAAAGGTTCAGGTGATCTATAAATTCGAAATTATCCAAAGTTATGGAATCAATGAAGGTATTAGAGATATTAGGAAAGAAAAAGAAAATAATTTTAAAATCAACTGGCAATAACATACCAAACGCAGTTGCAGTAGCAAACATCATTACAGAAAAAATGCTCAAAGGCAATTCACATGTTCAAAAAATTAATTTAGATACTGTATCTGCTGCAGGAATGTTATTGCCAGTTGATTTTAAAATTATTTTCTTTTTCTTTCCTAATATCTCTAATACTTCTATGGCTGATTCCATAACTGGATAATTTCCAATTTGTATGATGGCTTGTTCAGACCTTGCTGTCTGCTCTTGACCACTCAGTTTAGTTGTCTCTTCCATGAGCATTATTCAATATTTAGAAATTTTATGTTCTTTTAAGTTTTATCGACCATTGATTCATTTTTCAAAGTAATCAATTGGTATGTTTTGATAATCCCCATTAGGTAGTACTCTTCTAATTGTAATTGGGATTACTCTTTGTTCTAGTTCTTCCATTGAAATATCTAATGAAATTCTAGCATTTTTTGGAATTGGGATAAATGGTGGTGCTCCCAATGATAATTGTAATGCTCTTGCTCCCATAATTCTTGCTTTTTCAAATCTTGTTAATGTCGGTGGACCAATTGTAATTTTATTTTTTTCACAAGGAATTTCTACTGGTTCATGCTCTTCAATTTTCTCAATAATCTCTCTTTCTTCAATTTCTTTAATTCTTTTTTCAAGAGCCCCTTGTTCTTTTTCAGTTAATGGTTCTACAAGATCTTTTCTATCTATTAATTTTCTATAGGTATCTAATGCTTTGTTTAATCCTGCATTCTCTTCAACTACTAAATCCAGAACATCTTCATCAGGTTGTGGAGCTTCTATTGATTCGGATTCAACTGGATCAGATACAATTGATTCAGATTCATTAACATTAGACAAGTAAGAAAATTTCCTTAAAACGTTATATAATCTAATCATTTTAAAGTACGAATTGAGTACATCCTCAGTCTCCAGAAAACAGCTTATTTTAGAAATTCGTGGGAAAGCAAAAATACCATGTGATCTAAAACGACACTTGTCACCAAGAACTGTTGGAACTATCATGAGATCTTTGCCATTAGAAGGTCATGCACATTCACTTGGAAAAAGTATTTTGTATTTTGAATCTAATATTGATTCTGGAATTGAAAGATCTAGAACTGAATTTAAAAAAGGCGATGTTGCATTTTTACCGTCTACTGGAAGCTTGTGCTTTTTTCTAAATGATACAGTATTTTCAAAAACTATGACTCCTATAGGAAAACTTGCTGAAAATATTGATGCCTTAAAGGATGTTAAATCTGGGGATGTTTTTTGTATCTATGAAGAAACTGCTTGATACAAATGATGACCTGAATAGCCGCCAATTCTTTTTACGATTCCTTTACTTGTTGACTCTTTTAGAAATGCATTTGCTGCTGAAATTTTAACTCCTGTTTGTCTTGCAAGATCTTGAACTGTAATAACTTTGGAATTTTGAATAATCTTTAATGCTTGTTGTTCATTTACAATAACTACAATTTCAGCTTTCTTTGGTCCGCCTTCCCCTTTGTCTTTCTTTTTCTTTGTATCTTTGATACCTGAAGCTTTAGTTTTAGTATCTGATGATTTGTCTTTACTTCCACCTTTCTTTGCTCCAGCCATGATCTTAGAAAAAAATATTCCTCTTATAAACGATGAACCGATTTCATAGAAACGTCATTATTAATAATACCAAACCTAAAAATTATTTTCAAGTATAAATAACATCTTGATTACTATTCTATATGGGAATAGTATCAAAAGGAGCAAAATGTAATTTTGAAGGCTGTGATCAGGATGGTGCTCGTTCTCTTAACACTAGTAAAGTTGAAGCAGCTGGATTACGTGTAAATTCATCTGGAAAAAAAACAGTTCTGTGTAAAGAACACTATAAAGAATACAAGAAAGAATCAAAAGATGATCGTGATCTTGAACGTGCTCGATTTGACAAGTTTTAGTTTTTCTTGGATTTTTTAATTTTATGTTCAGGATTTTTAAAATAATCGTCACTTAGCTTTTTGTATAATTTGTCTAGTTTTTTGTACAGTCTTTTTGGTTTTCTACTCTTTTGATTACTCAGGACATATAATGCAAGAATTGGAAATGCTATGGTGGCATCAGCATAAACTGTGACCATTCCGTTGTGTGCGTCTTGGACTTTGCCCCAACTCTTTCCTTCTTGTAATGTTGCTCCTGACAACCCTCCTGTGTCTGGACGTGCATCTGTGATTTGAATAATATAGTCTTGTCCGCCGTCATCTCTTTTTAGAATTTGATCTAAAAGCGGACCTGTTTGCTGAGCTGTATTTTTTGGTACTCCTCCACCCAATTCCAAAATTCCTGATTTTTTAGAATCATACAAAATGGCTGCCTGTTCAATTATCTCCCTCACAAAATCCAAATTGTATCTTTTCCCTGCCAATCTATGAACTGCTAAATTTAATGCCAATGAAGAATCCTTCATTGTTGAAATGTACACTGGAACGTCATAATCATATGCTGCTGTAATGAAACTTTTTTCGGGATGTTTTGCTTTTTCTTTGCTTAATTTTCCCATTAAATTACAAAATTCTGCAGTAGTAAATGGTTTGTCTGGGAAATCATCTCCAAACATTTTTTGAACTAGTTCATCTTGAGCTTCTAGTGTTTCATGAAATTTGATATACACGTCTCTGATTCTCACAATCTCATTCTCATACAACTTCATATCATCTACATCAAAACTTCCTTGTTTTACAGGTAAACCCCAAGCAAAATGATCTTCATGATATACATTAGCCCCTGTTGTAACAATCCAATCCACGAATCCTCTTTCAATCAAAGTTTTGATTATCCCCCCAAATCCTACTGGTGTCATTGCACCTGAAACTGTCAGGCAAATTGTAGCGTCTTCTTTGATCATTTTTGCGTAGAGTTTGGCCGCATCTCCTAATTGTCGTCCATTATACCCTGAACTTGCAAAAACATCTACCAAGTCCTCGATTGTCATTTTTGGATCTAGTTTGATGTGAGGAATATCTTTGCCATGAAACTTGTGAGGATCCATGTCTAAAAAATTAATTTTTCAGTAAATAATGCTATCGAATTCATTTTGATGGAAACATGTGTTGATATTATTACTTATTTAGGAATAATTTCAAATAATGCAGAATGAATATTGTGGATTTACATGATCCTAAACGTGTAGACAGAACTCCTGATGCCGTTGAAATTTTATTCTCCTCTGGAAATTTCATCCAAGATGATTTCAAAATTTCAAAAGTAGAGTTACGACTTTATTCAGAACAAACTGATGAAAAATTAGGTGCTTTTTCTTTAATCACCTCTTTTGTTGAGACTGATAAAGGATCTATAGAAATGATTTATGATGAAGGGTTTCGTGGTGAAAATCCTCTTTTGAGGGCAAGTAAATTCCTTACATCAAATTTAGGCATCTCTGGATTAATTCTCCGGTCAATAATTTCATTGAGAGAAAAATCAAATTAATTTTTGATTCTCTCTAGCCTCGAATTCGAATTTATTTGCCATTTAATTTGATGACACAGAGAATTTCTACTGATGATTTCTGCTTGTTCCTTAAGTAGAATTTTTCATTTTTTGTTTTCATGAAACAAAGCAACAAAAAACATTCATTGCTATTTGCACTACCTGTGCTGGCAGTTCTTGTTTTTGGTTCAATAGGAACTACTAGTGTATTTGCAGATACATACAATGGTTTTATCCCTGCCACTGTTTCATCAGAAACTACTGATGCATTTTCTGATGTATCTATAGCATTTCCAGATAGACAAACCGAACTAAAATTTGATGGCGAGACTAACGGGTGGGCAATTATTGCCGGTCAAGCATTACCCTCAAAAATTGTTCTTGATGGAAATGCAGTTCATCAAAATAATGGGGTTTGGAAAGTAACATCATCTGCAAAAATTACTGTAGGTGATAGAGAAAACATTCCATTGGAGTTGAAAGGACAAGCAGTACATGGAAAACTCCGACTACATGGAACCGGTTCATTGAATGGTAATGATACTTTTAGAATTATTCTTAGAGGTCATTATGCTCCTGTAAATGATTCTCCAAGCGAGTTCGTTCTTGACTTTTCCACTGCCAAAGTCCAAAATATGGATTCAGGTTTGAGAATTCCTTTATTCCAACATGGAATAATTGATGTCAAACCAGTGATTTCAACCGTAGATGATTTAGTATCTGATTCGAACGTAGAGGAATAATTCCTTTATTTTTTTTATTTATTTTTTAATTAAATATTTTACCATATCTTGCCTTGTTTTTTCAATTGGTTTTTTGCATTTTCTGAAATAGTATCCAATGTATCTGAATCATAATTGGCTCCTTCAAAATTTATAGATTCTAGTACTGCTCCATCCAAATTTGTATGTCTTAGATTGACACCGCTAAGATTTGCATTACTCAAATCAGCATTTCGTAAATCTGCATAAAACAAGTCTGCTCCTCTAATGTCTGCCCCTCGCATATCTGCTCCATACAAATCCGCATCCCATAGTTTTGCACTGGACAAATTTGTTTGTTGCAAATTGGCTCCTCGCATTTTCACATAAAACAATATTGCACCACTTAAATCGGCCTCACTAAGATCAGTGCAACTCAAATCAGCATTGTGTATGTCTCTGTTTTTCAGATTTACCCCACTCATATTGGAATCTGAAAAATTTCTTCCAATCAATTCTTCGTATTCGAAATTAATTTTTGAAAGATTCCTTTTTCTAAAAACGTCTGATGGGTTCATTATCTAATTTTAATTATCGATATAGTACATTTGAATTTAGATCTAAAATATGGTTTGAGAGGCCTACTTGTTGTATAATTCTAATTCTTGTAAAATTTTACCCATTGTGTGCTTCCATCTTCTCATTTCATCAATCCCGTGCGGCCTGTTTTTTTCTAACTCTTTCTTTTCTTTGAGTAGTTCCTGATGTCTATGTTCATCTTTTCTACCTTGCATGAGTTGTTTGTATTGATTCTGAATAAATTTCAATAGTAACTCTGGACTAATCGATCTTCTGGAGTTTCCTCACGCTGATGAGATTTTTGAGAATCGTATATTTATGCCCGTTTTAACATGTCTAAACATGCGTATACTGCAACTTCACTGTGATAATATCGAGTACACTCCTACAAAAAAGGAAATCCAATCAGCTGAAGATATTGAAAATCCTCAGACTCAAAGATTGGAAGAACTTGTAGTGGCATTTGTTGCAATTGAAAACGGCGATGATTCTTCAGTGGCGCAAAATGCAATATCTCAGATTAAATCATCCATGGAGAAAATTGGATGCAAAAAATTATTGTTATACCCTTATGCTCACCTTAGCTCAAATCTTGCAAAACCTTCAACTGCAATTGCATTGCTTGGCGAAATGGAAGAAGGCGCATCCGAACTTGAAGTATCCCATTCTCCGTTTGGCTGGACAAAGTCTTACAAAATTCAAGTAAAGGGCCATCCTCTTGCAGAAAGCTCTAAAGTTGTTACAAAAGATTCTGCAACTGCAAAACCTGATGAGGAATTAACTTCTGATGCTCTTAAGGGCGAATCTAAAATTCGCTCATTTTGGAAAATCCTTTCCCCTGATGGAACAATGACTAACATTGGTGATTTTAATTTCTCAAAATATCCCAAATTAGAAATTTTAGCGAAATATGAATCTGCGAAAATTCGTAAAGTGGATCAACCCCCACCACATGTTGCATTGATGAAGAAAATGGGCATTGCAGATTATGAGCCTGCATCTGATTCTGGAAATATGAGATTTTATCCTAATGGTCGTTTGATCAAATCATTAATTGAGAGATATGTCACTGATAGGGTCAAAGAATATGGTGGATATGAAGTTGAAACTCCAATCATGTATGATTCAGAACACCCAAGTATGGTTAGTTACTTTAACCGATTTCCTGCAAGACAGTATAATATTGACTCTGAAGGCAAAAAACTCTTTTTGAGATTTGCTGCATGCTTTGGACAATTCTTAATGGCCAACCAATACCAGCTATCTTACAAGAATTTGCCATACAAACTCTATGAATTAACTCGTTATAGTTTTAGACGCGAGCAATCAGGAGAACTAGTTGGTTTAAGGCGATTAAGGGCGTTTACCATGCCTGATTGTCATGCATTTTGCAAAGATATGCCCCAGGAACTAGTTGGTTTGAGGCGATTAAGGGCGTTTACCATGCCTGATTGTCATGCATTTTGCAAAGATATGCCCCAGGCAGTTGACGAAATCAAGATCAGATTTGATCTTTCTCAAAGCGTTCTTCGAGAACTTGGAATAGATGAAACTGATTATGAAATGGCAATTAGATTTCACTGAGGACTTTTACAATGAGAATAAATCATCAATAGAGGAATTAGTCAAAAAACATGGTAGGCCTGTTCTTGTTGAAATGTGGAAAGAGAAATTCTTTTACTTTGTATTGAAATGGGAGTTTAACTTTATTGACGGTCTTGGAAAAGCTTCTGCTTTATCGACTGACCAGATCGATGTAGAAAATGGAAATAGATATGGAATTGATTTTGTTGATGAAAACAATACTAAACAAAATCCAATAATCTTACATAATTCACCTAGTGGAGCAATTGAGAGAATCATTTATGCTTTGTTGGAAAAAGCTGCAAAAGATTCCTATGAGGGAAGAAAACCACAATTTCCACTTTGGTTAGCCCCTACACAAGTTAGAATCATCCCACTTAAAGAAGAATTTAATACATTCACTGATGCTCTAACTGATAAAATTTCAGCCAACGACATACGTGTAGATATTGATGATAGAAATGAAAGTATAGGAAAAAGAATTCGTGAAGCTGAAAAAGAATGGATTCGATATATCTTGGTAATAGGCGATAAGGAAGCAAACTCTCAAAATCTTAGCATTCGTGATAGGCAAACTGGTGACGTGCGAGAATTATCCTTTGATGATTTTATTAATGAAATTAAAGAACAAACCAAAGGAAAACCTACAACCGGTTTGAATCTTCCAAAGTATCTCTCAAAGAGACCTAATCTGATGGTGTAAAAAATGAGTTATCTTGATCTATACATGAATAACAATCCGCTAATTACTTCCTCTGATGATGATTCAGAACCAATAGCTACGATATTCGGAATTCCTTTTGATGCAACACACTCATACAAGCCTGGCTGCAGGTTTGGGCCTGACGCTATTCGTGACTCTTTTAACAATATTGAGATATTTCATCCTGAACTCGGTGTTGATTTGGAAACCGTCAACATTGAAGATCTTGGAAATACTCGTCACACTGTAGTTGCATCTGAAATGATTGACATGGTGAAAAAAATCACCACTGAACTTGTTGCAAAACAAAGACAATTGTTCATTTTGGGCGGTGAGCATTCTATCACATATGGTACATACACTAGTTTTCCAAAAGAAACTGGATATGTTGTATTTGATGCTCATTATGATTTACGTGATGAGTTTGCCGACATTAATCTAAGCCATGCATCTTACTTGAGAAGAATTGTTGAGGAGAGGGGCGCTGAAAATATTTTACATGTTGGTGCAAGAGCATTTGTTAAAGAAGAACTTGAATTCCTTACTGAAAATAAAATTAAAACAATTACTGACAAACAAATCCGAGAAGGCAAAGGTCCTGGCCTTCTAAAAGATCATATTTCTACATTTGATACAGTTTATTCTAGTTTTGATCTTGATGTTTTAGATCCTGCATATGCTCCTGGTGTCGGTAATCCAGAAGCTGTGGGAGTTACCTCAAGAGAACTCTTTGACATGATTCATGCTTTACAGGAAACTAAGGTTACTGGAGTGGATATTGTAGAATTAAATCCTTACCATGATAATGGTGCCACCGCTTCTTTGGCTGCAAAGATAATCTCTACTCTTATTGCAATCAATTTATCTCAAAAGAACTGATTTACTTCCTATCTGGAAATTTAATTTTATACAGATTGAATAAAATTGTAAAATATCAAATTCTTCTGATTGTAAATTTAATCAAATATCTCGTGACACTATTTAATAATACTATCATACTTACGTAAAATATTATCATTGCTTTAATCTGATAAATTTTCATGATTTGATGAATTTTAAGCCTATTTTGCCTAGATTTTACTCCTACTCACTTTATTAGATGGTATTTTGGGTGTATCTCGTGTTAAATAATCTGAGAGATATTCTAAAGCCTACTTTAGAAAAAATAGGCAAGGGATTTGCATCCACTGGCCTATCTGCTAATTTTTGGACGTTTGTAGGATTGGCATTTGCGTTATTATCTGCAATTGTATATGGAATGGGAATTGAATTTGGACTAATTTTTGGTGGTATTTTGTTACTTGTTTCTGGATTTTTTGATATGGTTGATGGACAGGTGGCAAGAGTTACTGGAAATACTTCTAAAAAAGGCGAATATCTTGATTCAATGTTTGACAAGATATCTGAAGTTGCAATATTTTTGGGAATTTTAATTGGAGGCTATGTAGAACCTTATCTGGTATTACTTGCAATCACATTATCATTATTGGTAAGTTATGCAAGATCAAAATCTGATATCATAAACATAAAACTTCAGGGAATTGGAATTGGCGAGAGGGCTGAAAGGCTTTTGGTAATTGCAATTATTGGAATTATTGGTTTTATGGATTATGCTGTGATCATTGTAGTGATAATTGCTGGAATTACATTGATACAAAGAATGATTTACACTGCAAAAAACATCAAAGAATGATCTGGCCTCTTTTGAGTATTGGCAATACGCTTAAGTTCATAATTTTTGTAGTAAATTCATGACAGATGATAGATATGAAACAATATCGATTGAATCAAAAATTAGAGCGGGTGTTTTTCATAAAGTCATTAAAGACTTGGAAAGTGGACAAGCTGTCTCTTGTTCTTGTAAATGTTGGGGCAAAGGAAAAAAGCCTTGTGTGGGCATGAGAACTGTTGGCTATGAAAGTTGATTTAATTAGATTCTAAACTCTATTTTTCACTATAACCTTCGTCTTTTAGGCTCAAAATTCCTAGTTCCTGATCTTATGATTTGTAATATGCTTGGATGCAATACTGAAGCCTTTACTCAGGTGATGTTTTATCATTTTGAAGAAGGCTTTAGAAAACCATTTTGTAAGGAGATCATGAGATTTTGTACTAATCATTCTAAACAAATTTCAAGAGATGACTGTCATATTCGGATTCAAGTTATGAATTGAGAAAGATAGAGTTAGGACTCAGCGATAAGGGCTATCTTGATTTTCTATCTCTCTGTATTAAAGAAGAACTATCTGTTGAGGATAAACTCAAGAATATTATTTTGTATCATCTGATTATTTATAGAAATAGAAGAAAGATGAGGAATGAGAAATTGATGTGATGATAGGCTAAAATTAATTGAATTACTATGGTGTCAAAAGTTTGAGTTTAAAGAATAATACTAACGGAGTTTTCCTCGTTTTCTTCTGCTATCTGCAGATCTAATTTTTAAAATTTTGAAGTGAATTGCACATGAAATACAATAATGTTTCAAAACTGTTGGAGATGCAATATATGCGCCTTGTGCACGTAATTCTTTTGCCAATGTATGCTCTACTAGATTTAATTTTGATGTGACTTTTTTTGCCTTGTCTTTTGGAACAGTTTGTCCACAGTTTGTACATTGTACAGTACCTGAGGATCCTTTTCCTCCTTTTGTACGTCCTCTACTTGCACGCTTAAGTGGCATGAACATGAGCAAATTTGCCTACTTATATTCTTGTAGAATTTTCTCAAAATTTAGATATTCTGTGCCTGCATTATGTACAAAAACCCTGTATGTTTTAATCCTAGATCGAATAAATTCTATTGATATATCATGCGTGGTTTATGTCATACTTGTTTTAGATCTGGAGTTGAAGTGGTGATAATTCACGGTGATATAATTTGCCAGGATTGCATAAATGAAAAAAATGCAAAAAACTAAATCTGAATTGATTAAATCTAAATGAAATGAAATTATCTATTTTCTCTCATTGTGCATTAGATACAATAACTCTTGATGGAAACAACTATGAGCAAATTGGTGGGGCTGCTTGCTATTCTGGTATTACTGCAAGACAGTTAAAATTTGATGTAGATTTGTTTACAAAATTTGGTCCTGATTTTCCAAAACAATACTTGGATGAACATAAAATTAATCTTGTAAATTCAGAATCTCAAAAAAATACCACAAAGTTTACTATTTCTATCACTGGTTCGGATAGAACTTTAAAACTCGAAAATGAATGTGAAGAAATTGATTACTCTGACAGCAGTGCAGATGCTCATCTTGTAAATCCAATTTATCATGAAATATCTGATGACACGTTAAAAAAAATTAAACGTGATTCTAATTTTCTTTTTGTTGATCCTCAGGGATTTTTGAGACGAAAAGATTCTCAAAATAATGTTTTTTTAGAAAAAACTAATTTGGACTTGTCTAATGTCAATGCAATTAAAGTAAATCCTGAAGAATCTCAGCATATTGTTAGTGGAACTCATGATGAAATGATGTTGGCATTGCAGAAAAAAGGAATTGAATATGTGATATTAGCTGACAAGGCAAATGTTTCGTTGCTGGTAAAAGATAAAATTTATTCTATAATGTTGCCTAACCAGCAAATTTATGACACTACTGGCATTGGTGATATTTTCTGTTCTGCATTTACTTGTACGATGCTCAAAGAGAAGGACTTTTTGTGGGCACTTTGTTTTGCTGGGGGTGCTGCACAAGCTGCATTGGAATCCAAGAATGTGGGATTGCAAAAAATTCCTAAAAAAGGAACAGTGCAAACTAATGCCTCATATTTTTATAATTTGGTAAAATTTCGAGATTTGTGATACATTATTCTTTTATTGAAGAGAATTGACTGATTCTTCTATGCAAATAGGCATTTACGGCTCTGGCAGTACGGATTCTGCTGCAAAATTGATTAAAAAAATTCTTGATGAATCTGGAATTAATTCATTTACGATTACAAAATCAAAAAGCAAGCAAGCTGACTGTATTATTGTTCTTGGTGGTGATAAAGGTGTAAGAAATTATTTTCATCGAACTTTTGATTCAACTTTACCTGTATTGGGCATTAGTGAAGGTGAGGCTAGTGGGTTTTTAGCTCAAATTGAACTTCGAGAGTTTTCAACATATGTTAATGTCTTGAAAAAACAAAACTACACTGTTGAGGAAGTTCCTCGACTTGGTGTAAAAATTGACGGGAAAAATGTTTATCCTGTGTTAAACGATGTGGCCGTTTTCTCATCAAAGAGTGCCATGTTGATGGAGCATTCCTTGCGAGTTAATGGTGATGAAGTATGGCATGATAACAGTGATGGAATTATCGTGTCTACTCCTATTGGTTCTTCTGCATATTCAATGTCTGCAGGGGGTCCTGTACTGTTCCAAGATTCTGCAGTGTTTGAAATAATTTCTGTAAATTCCCTGGATGTAACTCGTAGACCAATAATTGTTTCAAATACCAGCTCAATTGAGATTGATGATATATCTGCCAGAGTCCACTGTGAGGCGATCCTTGATGGTCTTGATAGGTATAAAGTAACTAAAACTGTGGAATGTTCTCAATTTTTTCCTCCTGCTAAAATTATTAGATTAAAAAAAGATAGAACTGCAATCTCTGCATTAGCGAAAAAAGTTCATCTTGCTGAAGAACTTCTTAGCATGCCTCCAAGCTCCAAACTTCTCTTGAAAACTTTGGAGTATGAAGGTAGTTTAACTCAGAAAGATCTTGCAAACAAAACATTACTTCCTGATAGGACCGTTAGATTGGCACTTAGTCATTTGCTCAAGAAAGGTTATGTTAAAAAGAAAGTTTCAATCCGAGATGCAAGGCAGAAAATTTATGAAATTTCAAAAATTGAATAATTCGTTATTCTTCTTTTGAAAGTTTGTTGATGTGTGATGATTCTTTTGCAGTTGCGTCATTGATTCGTTTTTGGACATTTATTTTGAAACATTTTTCAGAACAAAACTCTCTGACTCCTGCCTCGTATTCTCTGCCACATTCCTTACACTGCATCATTATTGTTGAACAATTTCATAATACATATTATTTACATAATCCATAAATTCCCATTTTTGGAAACTTTTAATTTTGAATATTATTTCTCAGATGCTGCCTTGATAAATGCCGAAAATGATTCTTCGGGGAATCCTGGTCTGCTGTTAAATTCTGGATGGAATTGTACGCCTAAATAGAATTTATGTGATGGAATTTCAAGCATTTCCATTCTTTTTCCACCGTCGCTGTCAGCCGAAAATATCAATCCATTTTTTTCAAATTGAGGAATATACTCTTGATTAATTTCATATCTATGTCTGTGACGTTTACTGATTTTTGAAGCGTTGTAGATTTTTTTAGCATTTGTGTTTTCTTTTATCATGACGTCATTAGCTCCTAATCTGAGTGAGCCCCCCATATCTGAAACCTCTCTTTGTTCTGGAAGTAAATCTACAATTGGATTCTTTGTATCTGCTTTAATCTCTGTAGAGTTTGCGTCTTCCAAATTTAACACATTTCGCCCAAATGCTATTGCAGCTAATTGGAATCCAAAACATATTCCTAGATATGGTATGTTTTTCTCTCGCGCATAATTTGCAGTTTGAATTATTCCCTCTGATCCTCTGGTGCCAAATCCTCCTGGAACTAAAATTCCATCATATTTTGATAGTATGGTATAATCTGTAATCGATTCAGAATCTATCCAATCAATGTCTATTGATTTATCTATTTTTGCACCTGCATGTTTCAATGCATGATTTACGCTCACATAACTATCTGTTAAAGTTACATATTTTCCAACCATTGCAATCTTTACCTTGTCATTTTCATGGTTGATCATGTTTTGAGCAATTTCATTCCATTTGTCCCAGTTAGATGATGCATTGACCATTCCAACTTTGCCAAATTTTGTAAATATTGAATCCATTATTCCCTGATCGTATAGCATTTGAGGTACTTCAAAAATTGATTTTGCATCATGACATGATAAGACATCCTTGGTTGTTACATTTGTAAACATTGCGATCTTCTTTTTTGTTTTCTCTTCTAATGGTAAGGAACATCTAACTGCCAAAAAGTCTGGCTGAATACCTATCCTTCTTAATTCTTGAACGCTGTGTTGCGTTGGTTTTGTCTTTTGTTCTCCTACAACATCTAATGACGGGGCCAACGTTACGTGAACAAAAATTACATTCTCTGGACCTTCCTCCACTCTCATTTGTCTTAATGCTTCAAGAAATGGAAGTGATTCGATGTCTCCGACTGTTCCTCCACACTCTACGATCAAAAAATCTAGTTTTTCATCTTCTGCAATTTTTGTAATTCTATTTTTAATCTCATCAGTCACATGAGGGATGATTTGAACACATGCTCCGAGATACTCTCCCTTTCTTTCAGCTTCAATTACTGAGGAATATACTTGGGCTGTTGTAATGTTGTGACTTTTGGGGATATTTTGATTTAGAAATCTTTCATAGTTTCCAATATCCATGTCGCATTCACCACCATCTTCTGTGACGAAGACCTCTCCATGGGCAACTGGATTCATTGTTCCAGCATCATAATTGAGATATGGATCTATTTTGATACACGATACTTTTTGATTCGCTAATTGTAATAATTTTGCAATTGAGGACGTTGTTACTCCTTTTCCAAGGCCAGACATCACACCACCTGTGACAAAAATAAACTTCGTCTGCACATTAAACAAACGAGTATCTGGTTTTTGTAAAATAAGATTATAACTTTTATGGGCAATTACATTCGCAATGGCCAAATCAATTCCCGAACTTCCTCCGGTTATCAGTGCAGTTCCAGTTTCCTTAAATATTTTTTGGTACTTCAGTCAATTGTTTAATGCTTTTTATTAAGTTCCTTTTGAATACAATTTGGCAAATCAAAAATATGCTGATGACAAGCCATTTCTTTAGAGTACATTCTTGCAATACAATAATTGCTGGTATCACATTCATTTTTCGAATCCATATCTTCTTTTAGCCGATTTACAAAACCGGGGTCATTAATTAATGCCCTTGCCATCGATACAAATTCAAATCCCGAATCGAGTACCTCATTAATTTTCTTTCCTGCAATTAATCCTCCTACATAGATAAGTGGCAGATTTACTGCTTGTATGAATTTTAAGGCATCTTCAAGAAAATAAGCTTCTTGAAAAGGTACATCCGGAATTACCATTTTGCCTGCCATTCGGACGCTTATTTTCAAAGCTAAATTCTTCATATAATAGCTTAGTGTTCTTATTGGCATTTTTCCCCTCATTACATACATTGGTGCTTTACTTACAAAACCTCCGCTTAAAACCAGGGCATGCACACCTTCCTTCTCCAGTAAACGAGCAACCTGAATAGATTCGTCAATCTCCATTCCTCCCTTAAAACCGTCACGCATATTCATTTTTACAATGACGGCAATGTTTTCGGCAGCCTGCATCACTGCCCGAATTACCATTAACATAAAACGCACACGATTTTCAAAAGAACCACCAAATTCATCTTTTTCTTTTGTTGGTGTATGGCGAAAGAAACTGGCTGATTAAATACCCGTGACCAGCATGAATTTCAACAGCGTC
This sequence comes from uncultured Nitrosopumilaceae archaeon, assembly GCA_942490965.1. Classification (GTDB taxonomy): domain Archaea; phylum Thermoproteota; class Nitrososphaeria; order Nitrososphaerales; family Nitrosopumilaceae; genus Nitrosopumilus. Next base: position 15,087 of record CALNZF010000036.1, read on the forward strand.
GAAACCCGATTCTCGTGCAATTTTAACCGCATCAGCAAAGGATTGAACTACTTGGTTGATATCAGCAATATTCATCTTCTTTGACCAGGTTGGTGAATAAATATTCAGACCACCAGACGGAGAAATGGGTAAACTACCGGTAATGCTCTTTTTCGACATGTTTCCACAATGTCCCAATTGAATGGATGCTGATGCTCCTTCTTTATGAATTGTTGAGGTTATAATTTTTAAGTCAGGAATGATTTCTTTTCGCAACCATAACTGATGAGAAAATGACAGACCGTTTTTACATACGGCTGCATAAGCTACGGTGGTCATTCCAATTCCACCGGCCGCAACCGAACGATGATAATCAGTAAGTTTTTGAGAAGGATTATTATTTGGGCACATTCCCTCGAATGCGGCGGCACGAATGGTACGATTTCTTAATGTTATTGGGCCAATTGAAAAGGGCGTAAATAATTTTGATTCCTTCACCAATTTGTGTCAGATTTTGATTATCTCAAAAATAAGCAATATTTCTTTATCTGTTTTTTTAAAACTTCACTTTACAATTGCAGATTGGCGAAAACAAAAAAACCACCGGAAAAACTCTGGTGGTTCTTATATTATTATATCTTATTTTCTTATTGCTTTACAAAAGTAATTGAAAAGTTAACCATAAATATATCTGGATTATCTGCCGATAGGGTTAATTGCAATTGTGCATGAATAGCAGCTGCCATTTCCTTTGGAAGTGGAACCTGTGTATTTCCCTGCATATTTGCTCCCGCAATAACGATGTCTGTAACATTTAATGAGAAACCGGTTGGTGAAGTTGGAATTGCCGCACTGTTCATATTTAATTTTAATTCAGTAGGAGATACTTCTTCCCAGGTTCCCGCATTTAATTCATTTGCTCTTTCGCAACTCATATACATCGACTTATCACCTCTTAACTCAACCCACGATTTATTTGCAGCATCACAATCTACCTGACTTAGCAAAGATTGCTGAATTAACGCTGTAATATCGGTGCCCGGAGGAATTGGAACCGGGCCAATTTCGTTTGAATTAATGGCTGGGGCTATTGAACTGAGAGTTGCCTTGGTTATCACATAATTTCCTACAAATGGTGAAACATCAGTTGTTTCATCATCTCTACAACCGGTAAAAAGCCAATGAGAGTACTAACGCAGCTAAAAAGCTTAATTTTAGAAATTTCATATTGCATAAATTTTGGTTAATATTCGTCTTTACAATTAGTACAAAACTAACAATATTATTTAATACTTGTTCGTCTGTTATTTGTTTTTATTCTATTTTAAGGTTTTGCAATGTTTTATACGGATGAGAAACAACAAAACTATTCGCCAGCCATGCTGGCACATCGCCTCCCGGATCGCCATGAAACTGATAGATTACTGTTACATTATTATTCTCTTCCTTGAAGTTCCCAAAAACCTTTTCCATCCTGTATTCTGACTAAATTATCTTTTTCGCGGAATATAGTCAGGTCTTGGATTTAAGGTTACAAGGGCATGTTTTCCCATTTTCATCAATTTCTGGTATTTGTTCAAATACACTATCTCTGTCTTTTACCGGGAATGGCCCTTTCGTTTGAATATAATGAATATTGTACCACTTACCGTCTTCCTTTAAAGTTTTGGGATTCATACAATCGGCGAAAAGTTTGTCGTAATTTTCCACATCGAATATAACATGAAACATCCATATAAATTGCTGTTTTCAATTGTAGTTACTCCTTTAAATTCGTCAAATGAAGAACCTTCCAGGCTTCGTGTGTATATTTCAATACCCGATTTTTCTTTTTTTAAATCCCAATCAGAATCAGGATAAAAATGAAAGACAAAAAAGAGTAATAAAGAAATTTTAATCATTTCAATTGCCAGGTTAATTCGTTGCTAATTTACGACATTCAGGTTTAATTTTAATATTTTCAGGAAGATCAAAATCATAAAGGTCAATATATTTTTTCCAGTTTTTGCGAATTGGTTCAATTTCAGCATGCTTCCACCAAATACTTATTTTTCTTATGACCTTTCTGTGTTTTCAAATAATCAGAAAAATAGTGTTTAACTTTTAAAAAATCTTCTTTTAAAAGATTTCGAATAAATATTTTCCATCTCTTTGTAGCGGATTTTGTTCAAATTCTTCGAACCTGATTTCCATAAGATTCTCGGCTGGAATTAGCGATTTATATTCATAATAATCATCCAATAATCGAATGTACACATCGAAAATCATATCGTCAATAAATTTGTTATCAACTTTATGCAGCCATAAAGTAGGATACAATTGTTGAAAGAAACGCCGTGTAGAATAAAATACCGTAATTGGATTTCGGTAAATATACAGGAATTTGGCATCAGGATAGAAGTTTCAGAATTTTATCGATACGAGCTGTATTTACCGGATTTTTAAAATTACCCTTTCTCCTTTGGTATTGATTAAAGCCTTTTTCACCAACTTGTCGTAAGATTTATACCACAACTCAATCTCTTTTTTGCTCAGGTTTTTATGATGCACTGAATTTTCATAATATCTCTTTATATTTCTGGGGAAATAGAAAAAATTGTAATAAGCATTCCAATGCGAATTACTAAAAGAAAATTCATCTTCCTGCGGGAAATTTATGTTTAGCGCTACTCCATCAGAAGGACTTTTATCGGGCATATTAATTTTCATAAATGTTCTGAAAATCCATTTGCTGGTTAAGTTATTGGGGAAAACTGCCTGGTAAGTTGTCATATATGCTGTCTATGGATCTTTGGTAAGCATATTATGTAACAAGGTTGTACCACTGCGCCAGTGGCCTAAAATAAACAGTGGAGGTTTTTCAAATTTAAAATTCTTAAGCTTTTTATGGAAAACAATTTTCTCCCAAAGATGAAATGGCGTTGCAATCAGAACAACCAGGGTGGAAAAAATATTTTGAAATAATATTTTGGGGCAATGTGCCCCTGTTTTAAAATTTTAAAATAATTTTTGAAAGTTGAACCTATCAAAGTTGAAACAGGAGGTATTTTAAATTCATCCATTTATATTGTCAAATTTCTATTATTTTTATGATTTCAGATTGTAAACTAAATTGTATTACCCAATGATTAAAATCAAATCAAAGATAACATCATCACTAATAGTTCTGGCTGTTTATATCCTTGCTTTCCTGGGTGCTTATTTTCTTTCTCCAAAGATAAGCTTTTCCGAAACAATGGTAAATGTTTTAATTGCAGACGTTGTTGCAACCATAATTGTTTTCATTTTTAGCGTTATTTTAAATAACTCAAGTGTATACGATCCATATTGGAGTGTTACTCCACCGGTAATTGTAGTTTATTTGATACAACTTTTTCCTGAAGGAAACCAAATTCGCCAATGGATAATATTGGTTTTGGTTTTGTTTTGGAGTTTACGACTTACAATTAACTGGTTGAGTGGGTGGGCAGGATTGCAGCATCAAGACTGGCGTTATACAAACATTGCAGAAAAAACCGGAGTTTTTTATTGGCCGGTAAGTTTCCTTGGAATTCATTTTATGCCCACAATTTTTGTGTTTTTAGGTTGTCTGCCTTTGTGGTTTTCGTTGGCAAGTTCAGAGCCTTTGAATATTTACGATTTTTTTGCTGTGGTTTTTACAATTGCAGCTGTTTTAGTTGAGTGGCAGGCTGATGAACAATTGATAAAATTTAAAAAAAGAAATTCCAGAGAAAGTTTTATTCAAACAGGATTGTGGGGAATTTCACGTCATCCGAATTATCTGGGCGAAATCAGTTTTTGGATTGGAATGTTTTTCTTTCTCTTGTCGTCGACTGATTCATTAGGCACAACCGGAATCTGGACCAGTGTAGGTTTTATCTCAATGATTATTCTATTTCAGTTTATCAGTATCCCGATGATGGAAAAAAGAAACATAAACAAGAAACCCGGGATATCAGGAATATATCGACAAAGTACCTGCTCTATTTCCAAATCCTTTTAAACGAAAATCATAAAGGAATTTTATTTTTTCAGATTTTCAACTTCGAAAAGGTCATCTGAAAGTCCCTGGTCGAATTTGATATCAGAGAGTTTAATAATTGTACTGTGCTCTTTTTCGATGTCTTTCATTACAACTTCTTTTGCATTCCAGTATTTGCCAATTTTTTCGTAAGTGTAAGTGGCTTCCTTAAACAACCTGTTTTGTTCGTTGTAAAATTTCATCGAAATAGGGTATCCATTTTTTTTGTCAACTCTGAAAATGATTTTTGTGTAGTTCGATTTTCCTGAAATTGGCGTAAGTCTAATACATAATCATTAGCTCCGGTACTTGTTTTCAGGGAGTAAATCTTTCGCTGTACGGAGTTGTTGCCATATCTTCGTACGAGAAATCGGTTCCTGTAAACGACTGGCTTTTCGATAGAATCGAAATGCGTTTTGGTTTTTCAAAAGCAGGCATTGCCATCCACATTACACCATCGGGAAGCGAAAGTGTTGCAATTCCTGCCTGCGATTCGGGCTTGGTGTAGCGGTAAAGTTTTTTGTCAGGTCCTTTTTGAAACATTTCTGCCTCGCGTACTTTTTCGCTGCCATCTTTTTCGGTTAGTATTATCGTAACTTTCCCCGATTTATCTTTCGCCGAAAACATAACTTTATCCATTGCAGCCAAAATGTCCTTTGCATCCTGTGCCGAAGTACACTGAATACCAAAAAGCATAAATGTAAAAAACAATATTATTCTCATGGTTGTAATTTTTTAAATTAAAGCAAAGTTGAACGTTTTTTTTGTTCGAAAGTATTAGAATTGAAGGTAATAAAGTTAATGCACCCAGCCCCGACGCAAACATGCTAAGCGCAATAAGCAGGCCAAAATATTCAAGCGGAACCATCTCGGAGAATAGCAAAACAAGGAATCCGGCAGAAACAGAAAATAAATTGATGATAATCGCTTTTCCACTAATACTGATTGTTTCGTGCAAAGCATCCGGCACCGTTTCGCCCTTGCGAATGGCATCTTTAAAATGTGAAATAACATGGATTGAATAATCAATTCCGATTCCTACTGCAACACTGGCAACCAGCACAGTGCCAATATTTAAAGGAATTCCTGTATAACCCATAAAACCAAAAAAGTATAATGATTGAAGCAACAATTGGAATTGCAGCATAAATTCCCGATAACATTGAACGAAGAAGTAAACCAACAATAAAAATTACAAAAACAACCGCAATTACCAAACTTCCAATCTGGCTGTTAATCGAGGCTTCGGTCCATGGTAACATCGATATATGGCATTCCGGTAACTTGTATTGAACAGTTTTCAGTCGAATTTTCGTCGATAAATTTTTGCATATAAGTGGCAAATTCCTTTTTTGCCTTATTGTCTGAAATTACAAATTTCGAAATGATAATTGCTTCATCCAGATCGTTGGTAACCAGTTTTTTCAGGTTTTCATTTCCATCAAGTAAAAACCATAACTGTTCAATCATGTTTTTTTTATCAGGTATTCCAGGTCCATCTCCAAATGCGCCATTAATTTTCGATACCAATCCGGCTACCGATTGTGTAGTTACCACACCCAGGATGAAGTTTCATATAATCTTCCATTCTGTCCATTGTCTTAAGTCACTTCCGGGACTTTGAATATCGCCTTTAAAAAGTACAAAAACTGGTTTGGTGCCCCCAAATTTTTGAGTCATAATTTCCTCGGCAATTCGAGCAGGATTATCTTTTTGAAAATAATTTCTGATATCAACATTTCTTTCAATCATAGTAATTCCAAGAATGCAACGGCCGATAAAAAAAAGCCATGCCCAAATAATCTGTTTTGGGTAAGAGTACAAGAAATTTTGCAGTGGTAACAGAAAGTATTTATATAAAAGTGATTTTGTTTGAATTGTTTGCGTAATAGTTGTGTCGGATTTTGTTTTACCTGAAAATATTGATAATACTGCCGGAACAAATACCAACGATAGAAAAACCGCAAAAAGTGTTCCCATGGCAGTAAACAATCCAAAATCGCGAATCATTTTTAGGTACGACCCAAAAATAAAAGACAGAAAACCCGCCATTGTAGTCACCGCAGCCAGAATTACAGGGATTGCAACGCCGGAGAGTGCAATAATTATTGCTTGTTTGGACTGTGTGTTTTAACCTGTTCAATGCGATGAATACATGAATTGCATAGGCACTTCCAACGGCCAGTAAAACAATTGGAATATTGTTAGAAACCATCGACATTTCGAAACCCCAAAGCCCCATAATCCAATAACCCATACAATTGCAATAATACAAACCAGCAACGGCAGAATTACACCACGCCACGAGCGGAAACTGATAAACAGAACCAAGGCAATAACCAGCAATGCAATAGGAAACAGCAGAGCAAGATCGGCAGAAATAAGACTGGCGATGGAGGTAATCATCATTGGCGATCCGGCATAATAAATTTCTTCAGGTAGATTAAGCGACTCTGTTTTTTCTTTAACCGCTTTTGCTACTTTTTGAATATCGGCATCATCGTAAAGAGTAAAAATTACTATCGTTGCAGTTCCATCTTCCGAAACAATCGCACCTTTGTACATTTCGTTCGATAGTGCCCGTTCCTTAAGCTGGGCAAGATCTTCTGGAGATTCGGGTAAATTATATTCGTCAACCAGCGGGCCAATGTCCATTCCAAATTCTGTTTCTTTGATATCAACAGCATTGGTAAGGCTGCTTACCGAAGAGATACCTTCGGTTTGTGTAAGTGAATCGGTAATTTGTTTAACATGTTTTAGTACATCGGCAGTAAAAACATCCTCGCAGTCGAGAATAACCATACCCATCCGGTTACCGCCAAACTGCTCTCCTATTTTTTTCAGCAACACGGCATCAACATCATCGGCTGGCAAAGAGCTAATAACATCTGAGTTGATTTTAACTTTCGGAATTTGAAATGCCAGAAAAGCAGTAACGGCAAGAACGATGAAAATAATTAACCACCTGCTTTTAACAATTGTTGCCGAAAACTTTTCCATATAAGTGGTTTTTGAAAAATCTGAAGATTTATACTGTTGCTAAAATAAGGAATTATACCAATCAGTATTTCAAAATGCTGGAAATAAAAATGGAATAGTTTGCATTCACTAAAGGGAACCTGCCTATCGCAGGCAGGAAAGAAACAATTTTTATCTATCAGTTTGATGTACTATTGGTTTAATATTCATTGATCAATACTGAAAATGTTCAATTGCCAAAAATTTATTTCAATATCCATATGCTGTCATATTTATTATAGCACTTCATGCAGAATTTTTTTCAGCATCTTACATTTTGTAATAATTAATCAATTAACGAGAAGACCCTGAAATGAATACAGGGTAACGTTACTAATTTGACTACAGCTGGAGTTTGCTAAAATTTATAGGATATAAGTACCTACCGAACCTTTTCTCAGTAGAAGTTGTAAAAATTTCGTTTCCAAAATTGATATTAAAACTCATTTCAGATTCAGAATCATTTAGAACAATAAGAACAATCTCACCGGTTGGAGATTTAAATGCTACGTTGGGAATACCTTCCAAAATATTCGATTCGATTCGAACTGAACCGGGACGTACAAATTTTGAAGCATGAGCAACAATGTAATAAGCGGGATTTCGGATGACCATATCACCATCGATGGTTACAGCACCCAAACAACGGGTACAACCTCCCGGAGTATGAGGCTTTTGCTTGGGATCGGCAGCCAGGTTCCACTCTAATACAGTTTTGCACCAGTTGCGCGATGCGCCAATAATCAGGTTTTTTATGTGCCACCTTACATCGCCTGCAAAATCTCCGGGGGCACCAATCCATTGTTCGGTAAAATAAAGATTTTTATCTGGATGTGCTTCATGCACCTGGCTTACATTTTCAATTACTCCACCATACAAATGAAACGCCGAACCATCGATATATTTTTTTGCTTCCGGGTCGTTCAAGATTGAAATCGGATATTCAGGGTTCATCGGCATTGTGATCGTAAATAATAATTTTGGTTTTTAAACCGGCTTTCTTAAATGCCGGTCCCAAACTGACTTTTTATAAAATTGGCCTGATCTTTTGCCAACATCAACAAACTCGGATTATTACCCGGATGAAGTGGCTCATTTTGTACTGTAATTGCATCAATTGGAATTCCTTCTTTTTTCATTCCCTGAACATATTTTACAAAATAAAGCGCATAAGCATCGTAATATTCAGGTTTAAACTTCCCCCTTTTGATTCATTGTTGGTTTTCATCCAGGTGGGTGGCGACCACGGCGATGCCATAATTTTAATTTCGGGATTAATTTCCAGTATTTCCTTTAAAACCGGAATCAGAAATTTTTTGTCTGGTTCCAGCGAGAATTTTTCCATGTTAACATCAGTTTCTCCTTCGGGCAAATCGTTGTAGGAAAATACTTCGGCATCCAAATCCGATGCTCCCAGGCTGACCCTCAAATAACTGATTCCAATATTTTCCTTATCAAAAGCAAAAAGTTCTGTTAGAAGTTTTTGCGTTTTTCTACGGACATATTATTGATATGAAATGCACTCCCACCGGTTAGTGTAAATCCAAAGCCATCCATTTCCTGGTAGGTTTTATCTGCATTTATTTTTATCGTTGGCAGGTTATTCTCCGATGAACTGGAGATACCATTCTCCTGTTTTTCAAACAATACCGATTTATCAGGGTTGGTGACGGTAAAATGTATACTTCTCTTGATCCTGTTTGTGCATATAAACTTAGATTCACTTTTTTTACTTTTTGTCGAGGCTAAACTTAAAAAGGAAAAAGAAATAATTAGTACAAAAACCAGGTTTTTAGTATTCATATTTTGATTATCGTTTATTAGTCTGGTAAAAATACTTAATGTTTGGTAATGGACTGATATTATTATCTGAAAATATTTATTCCATTGTTATTGAGGCAATAATGTTGTAATTTTATTGTTATTGAAAAAAAACAGGAATGAACAATCATTCTTTTTCCGAGCAAGAATTTTTATCAAGACTGGCCGAAATTACCGGTGCTAACCTGGCGGATGATCATTTTGGCGTTTCGGAGCTGGCTCGTGAAATGGGTATGAGCCGTTCCAGTTTGCATCGGAATATAAATTCGTTGCTTAAAAAATCGGTAAGTCAGTATATTCGTCATAAGAGACTGAAAAGGGGCTTGAACTACTCCGCAATACTTCGTTTTCAATTTCTGAGGTAGCTTATAAAGTTGGGTTTGGAAGTGTAACCTACTTTTGCAATGTTTCCATGATCACTTTGGATTATTCACCAGGAGAAGTCGGAAATAGAAAAGGAAAACGAAGTTGAACTGTTTACCAAAGAAAAGTCGAACAAAAAGCGATTGGCGATAATTATTTCCTCGATGGTTTTCCTAGTTATAATTGTGGTTGCTTTTTTTATTGTGATGAAGCCATTTTCATTTCAGAAAAAGAATTGAAAAAAACAATTGCAGTGCTTCCGTTTGTTGAAGATGACAGCCCTGAGGAAGGCAATGATTACATTATTAATGGCTTAATGGAAGACATTCTGGAAGAATTGGAGGAAAATGATGAATTAGAAGTAAATCAAGAACCGATATTGCCAAATACAGGACTCAAAAAAAGCACTTTTAGAAATTGGCAAAGAGTTAAAAGTGAACTTTGTACTGGAGGGCAGCGGACAAAAAATTGATGATCAGATACAAGTTAGACCGAATTCCAGAAACCTCATCGGGAAAATCAAGTTTGGTCACAAAGTTATGTAATTAATTGAGGGAGAGTATAGTCAAAGTATTTTTGCATTTCAGGGTGGTATTGCGCGATCAATTGCTTCACAATTAAGAAACCTTTGTGCCTCCGAAATACAACCAATCGAAGGAGGCCTTTATATTGTTGAACCTGTTGGAACTGAAATTGCTAATATTTGGGATTGATAATCAAATTAAAATTATTGAAGATCCGACTGTCTTGATTGGAAAGTTAGTGGCTGATAATGGAACTATTTCGGGTGAAAAATGGAGTATATATAATCAGACCAAACAGCCAGGTTTTGCTATGGTTACTGTCAGTTGTAATGGTAAGGAGTTTGATAAATTTGCTTTCCCGGTAATGGACATTACTACACTCTGGGAAAGTAAAATTGGTAAGGGCAGAAATAGCAGGTAAATCAGATGGTACTATTTCAAAGCAAGAAATTTTAAACCAAGATCATCGACACCAACGGCAACGCCATCCGGCGCTACAACATCGCCACCACCTATATGTCGACGATCGTATCGGGCAACGGTTACAACGACGGCGTCGGCCCGGCCGTGGGCATGGATCGCCCGCGCGGCATCACCTCGGACGGAACGAGCGTCTACTTCGCTGAGCAAGACGAAAGAACGCTGCGCCAGGTCGAGCTGGCGAGCTCGACGACCTCGACGCTGGTCGGCGTCCGCGGCTGCAGCGGACCTGCGAACCTGAGCGGTGGCGTCGGCGGTGACGGGACACTGGACTGGGGCGGGCAATGCGGGGCTCCAGCCGTGGTCAACAAACCACAATTCACGACCGGAACGACTGGCCTCGTCTTCGATTACGCCGCAAACGCGATCTTCGCAGCGACGGCGAATGGCCGCCTCCTACTCATCGAGTAGGGTGTGCGCAGCGCGAATCGACTGACGGGATGGGACGAGCCAAGGGTATCCCCTCTCCTGCTCCGCTTCCCAAGTCCGGCCCGCGTACGGCGTTGAAGCTCGGGACTCATTCGCTGCGGCAACGAATGGTCGCGGCGCTCGAACGCCGGCGACGTAATAGCCCAGGACCTCGTCCTGCTCGCCTCCGGTTCCCCACAGCAGATCTTGATGGCCGTAGCCCTTGACGATGTGCTTCGTGCACCCGGCCTGGTCTGGAATCGAACGAACCCAATCGGCCATGCGATCGATGCTGTCGCGATGCCACAGGTTGTTCTCGGCCCCCGTGATCAGCGTGATGGGGATGTCCTTGAAGCGCTCGCGGTTGATGAACGTGCGCCGCAGGGCCGTGTCGTCCGCGTCGTCCGAAGCCCGCTCGGGCGCATTGAACGGCGCGATGAAACCACGTCGGACGCTCTGCCCACTCTGAATGTAGGTCTTCAGGTGCATTTGGCCGAATTGCTCGAGCAGTGACT
>CALNZF010000037.1:0-14555 GCA_942490965.1 uncultured Nitrosopumilaceae archaeon
GCATCAATGCTTCAAAGTTGTTCTCTAGGATTATCAGTTGTAAATATCGATAATGGGATAGCTGCAGGAGGGATAGCTGCAAATATTGCCAACAGGGCAATTAAAAAAAATTATCAAGGTCAGGATTTTAGACTCCCTGCTCGTAAATCATATATAAGATACTAAAAAGAAGGTGGGTAATTGGCTGGCAAACGTATTGTACTTACTGCTGATCGTAGTTTAATGACAAATTACAGGGGAAATTTCCTTTACGGATTTATTGCATGTGGTCCATATGAGGTTCTACCTGAATGGGTTTTTGATAAAGTATTCTGTCCTTCAGTTGAAACGGACCCAATTACAGGGGAAGTAAAAGTTGCCCAAGTAGGATTAAGAAGAATTGAGAGTTCATTGATTCAAGGAGGGTACAAAAGAGAAGACGTATTCATGGCTCATCCAGAAATGCTTAACAAATCGATAGGCCCAGATACCAAAGTCGTGGGAATTAATGTGATGGATCCATTAGGAATGGCCCCAGTTACTACAACAATGTCCCCAGAAAAATTATCTTACGTTGCAATGAAATTCAAAAAAATGTGTGCAGATATTATTCAGTTAAAAAAGAAATATGATTTCAAAGTTGTAGTAGGAGGTAATGGAGCATGGGAATTAGCAAAATCAGACAGAATGAAAATACATGGAATTGACACAGTTGTGGTTGGAGAAGCAGATGAATTAGCAGTGGATTTGTTCCAAGACTTAGAAAAAAATGATGCACCAGAGCTAATGCATTGTTTTGTAAGAAATCTTGAAAATATTCCAGTAATCGAAGGACCCACAATTAATTCATTAATTGAAGCAATGCGCGGTTGTGGAAGAGGGTGTGACTTTTGTGACGTAAACAAAAGATCAAAGAAAGATCTCCCATTAGAAAGATTACAACATGAAGCTAAAACTAACTTAGATTATGGATTTGACTCCATATGGTTACATTCTGATGAAATGCTACTTTATGGATGTGACAACAGAGACTTTGTTCCAAACAGAGATGCAATTGTTGATTTGTGGAAAGGACTCAAAGGACTAGGCGCAAACTTTATTGGAACTACACATATGACATTTTCAGCAGTCGCAGCAGATCCCATATTGATGCAACAAATTTCTCATGTTAATGAACAAGATAAAACAGGAAGATGGCTTGCAACTAACCTTGGAATTGAAACAGTATCACCAGCAATGGTAAAAAAACACCTTGGAGTTAAGACAAAGCCATTTGCACCTGAAGAATGGGGAAGTGTAGTAAGAGAAGGAGCAAAAATTCTAAATGAAAATCATTGGTTCCCAGCTGCCACAATAATTATTGGTTGGCCTGATGAAACACCTGATGATGTTCAATATACCATAGATATGATGAGTGACTTTAGAGAAATGAACTTTAGAGGTTTAGTGGCCCCTTTACTTTACCAAGATTTTAGTGAAAAGAATTCAATGCATTTTGGAAATTTGAACGAAGCACAATTCACACTATTTTGGAAATGTTGGGAAAATAACTTACGAGTAATTAACGACATCATTCCAATTATTCTTAGAAACAAGACATATGGTGGACCAATGAAAGTGTTCATGTACGGGATTCTTAAAGCAGGAACTTGGGCGATTATGAGATATTTGCGAGGATTATGCAAAGATCTTTTCAACGGAAGAACACCAGATGAAATTATCGACAAATATGCAAGAAGCAGATCTGTGACTGCACCAAAAATTCAAACAAAGAAATTATAGATTTTCAATAGCAATATCAGCTTATAGTATTTCGTTTTGGAGTTATACAAATAAAGTAAACTTTGTCTGCCCTCTCAATGGATTCAACTTTTTTGAAAGATTTTGACGATACGTCAAATTCATAAATTCCAGGTTCAAGTGAACCCTTTGCATAAAGCATAAGATATGTCTCTCCAGTGGCAGGACTAAGTGGAATAAAAGACATTACATAATCTTTGTATGAATTAATTGGAAGTGTATTTTTCATTGGCGGAGCAGCTGATGCCATATACATTAGAAAATCTTCAACAGATTCAAATTCTTCATATTCCATATGCATGAAATATCAAAAGGAGTTTCAGTATAATAACCTAGAGTGAAATTGAATTATTTTCTTGATTTGATAATTTTGTTAACTTTGAATCCAATTAATGCAGGTGCTGCAATGTACATTCCCAAGTTCAAAGCAATGACAGAAATACCCAATCCTAAAACTTCTGCTTCTGAACCATCATCAGCCAAAGTCATGATAGACAATGTTGAAATCATCGGAGTGATAAATGCTCTAACTGCTTCTTGGAACATTGGATTTTCTCTTTCCAGATCAGCAATTGTTGGTGAGAATGAATAGTATAATTGATTAAATCCAGACATGAATGCTGAACCAGTTGATGTACTCATTACAGTATTATCTCTAATTTCTCTAAGGAATTGAACTTGTGGTGCTAATTCAGAGCCATATGCAGCTGTTGCAATTAAACAACCGCCACCTTTTGGTTCTTCAGTTTTCACTACTTGGCAAATTCCATTTACTAATTGGGTTCCAGCCCCACATGTTGGTTCTGGCTCAGGTGTTGGTTCTGGTTCTGGCTCAGGTGTTGGTTCTGGTTCTGGCTCAGGTGTTGGTTCTGGTTCTGGCTCAGGTGTTGGTTTTGGTGTGGTTGTAGGTTTAGAAATTACTGGCTCTCCACCAACATAATTTATTGAAACTTTTGAATGATCTGCACCGTAATGAAATTCAACATTGTAATCTCCGTTATTTTTCCAAAGTGGGCCACCGGCGACAAAACTTTTTGTAAATGAACCATCAGAATTTGGGGTTAATTGGCCAATGGTTACAATGTTATTGTCAGGTGAAGTAACGATAAAAGTTAGTCCTTTTCCAGATGAAGAATCATAGTCTTTGACATTCCCAGAAATAGTTACAGATGCACCATTTGAATAAATTTCAGTGTTAGTAGATATTGGTAATGCAGGGTTAGGGTCACTAGTTGCAAAAGCGACATCACCCATACCATATGATAAAATTGTAATAGATAACAATGCAAATGCTAAGAGCCAAGTTAGCCTCATTTTCAATTTGATTCATGAGTTGAGGTATTTATATTTTCAATGAAAGAAATATTGACCAGATTATATTCTAATGATACCTTTTTTGACCAAGTATTGAATTGATTTTACAAAGTCTTCATCAGAGATTTGATCATTTGCCCACCATTTTGCGTTATTTTTGATCCAATCAGGAATTTCCGGTTCAGAAATAGAGATGGATGAGCCAGGGTAAATTGTGATCAACCCTTCTTCGATCAAATATTCAATTCCATCAATAAATTCAGAATCAGATACGGAATTTGAAGACCACCATTTTGCGTTATTTTTGATCCAATCAGGAATTGAGGGGTTTGTAACAACAAAAGATATTGATTTTACAAATGAATCATTATGAGAAAGATCAATACGATAAACACCTGACAAAGAATTTTCATTTATTGAAATAACAGATTTGTAATTTCCTCCGCTAGATAATGTTGCACCAAAGTTTTGAGTATGTCCATCAGGTGTTGTAATAACTACATTCATAGGAATTCCTCTTCGATGATTATCTATGCTTCCAGAAAGAATAATTTCCTCAACTTGTCCTGAGATGGGTTTTGTAATTTCATAAGAGCTTAGTTGTGGAGCACTAAAAAATGATGGAGAATAACTTCTCAACAGACTAAAAGTATTAGGATTGCCAAAGTTATCACGTGAATCATAATATTTTGCATCAAGACTGCCTCCGGCTGAAGAGATTAATGCAGTTCCAGATTTGTTGCATATTTTTGAAGGCATTTTGAAAACTCCCTCAAAAATGCCAGTACTAGGTCCAGTTTCAACAAGAGTGAAACCACTTGCGCCTAAACCGCCATATTCAACACTATCAATGGTACAACGTTTGTAACGAATGTCTTTGATTAAAACTTCAAGTAAAATTATTCCATCTTTTCCTACAGTATCAACATTTTCAGAGTTTGGATCATTAACTGTAAAATAAATATCTACCAAGTCATTTTTTAAATTAAGATCAGGATCTTTTACTGTAATAGTTACAGGTTGTCCAAAGCGGTAAGATTGCGAATTTGAAGACAGTATGCCAGAACTTGTATTTGCTTCACTTTTTGTAGATGATGTTGTGAAAACTCCAGATGCATCAAGATCAGAATATGAAATTGTGATTCCCTTATCATCTACTAATCTATCGGTAACAATGAATTTGATTTGATCATCAATTGTTTGTACAGTTTTAATAAATTCAGGATCCAGAATATTTAATTGATTTGCAACAGAATATTCCAAAGTCCCATCAAATGTAGATGAATTATCAGAAGTCTCTTCTAATTCAAAACGATAAATAGAATTGTTTACATCATTTGAATTTACAAGTCCAAATGAAAAGAAATCAACCATTATTGGCTGAGAATGAATTTCATTAGAAATATTTCCAACACTGCCGGAATCATCAGTGGAATCAAAATTAATTACAAGAAAAACAGGACCGCTTTTTGCAAATATTGATTGAACGTCAGAATCATCAATTTGTATAAAACCAGAAGATTTTGTCAAATCACCTTTATGAATAATGGTAACAGGTGAGGTTCCAATTGTACCAAAAGATAATTCCAAAGTTGTATCAGAAAAATCAGATATTCCAAGATCATTTGAAAATGATCTCAAATCATAATTTATCCAATTTGTGCCATCAGAAGCAGATGCAGATGAATCAATTAGTATAGATTGTAATGTAGAAGCAGAGAATCCTAAATTCATAGATATCTTCTCAAATGGACCATTAGGAACAATGGATGTATCAATTATCAGGCGTGCGGAATTTATATCAGGTATATCAGAATTTGCCAAAACCCCAAGTGTTAGAGAATCAGTGGATGTAGTAAAGAATTTGATATTTGTAGATTTTCCAAGAGTGGCCGGTTTTCCAATTTTCAGAGTCGGAATTATCGAAGTATCTCTAAATGAATCTAAATGATCCCTTGATTCTGAATTGATATTCTGATCAGGATCTACTAAAATCACAGGATATTTTGTTCCAGGTTTCAAGGATTGGGAACCATCACCAATAATCAATGATGGATTTAATGCAATGTTTGCAGTAGATGAACCAGTAAGAACAGAGATAGATTTTTTATTATATGTAATAGACCCAGATTGTCCTCTTGGAGCATCATCTAAAATTCCCAAAGTGGATCGATCATTGTCATCTCCAGAATCAAAGATACCAGAATTAGGATCGTCTTCAACTAATGTAATTATTTCCGAATATGTGATAGTACCATCTGAAACGCTGGTACTTGGTTGTTTATCATTTGATTGTAATTTAATAACAGAGTTTTGATTTACAGAAAGTCGTCCATTATCTTCAAATCCAATATTTGAAAGGTGTGGAACTAAATCTACTAATCCAACATTACCATTTGCAGAAGTAGAGCCAGAATCATCATATGCCTGATAAAATGTAGAAGGTGTTGATCCTACATCAAAAGTCCAAGAATCCACATCAGTTGGATCTTGATTTAATTGAAAATCATTTACAGTTAAGAAAACTTCTGCATTGTTTGGATAAAGAACCCTGTCAAGAGACATAGAGATATTTTGAATTTCATCATAATCTAATGAAACTTGTTGTGATGGACCAGCAGGATTGTATTGAATGATAATGTTATCAAATGAAAAAAGTTGTATCAATGGCCATGCATTTGGATTTAATCCGATTTGGCCGGGAGAAATATTTGAATTTGTATTAATGGATTTTGGATTTCTAACTACATTATTCAAATTAGAAGTAGCAGTTGGAGAAGCAGTGCATTGAGAAAAAGAAGTATTACCGTTAGTTGAACCAGATACAGTTCTAGGGATTGCAAAACCGTCAGTTTCAGAAAGAGTGATGCCCATTACAGAGGAGGATGTATCTCTACTACAAAAAACTCCAAAATCAAGCCCTTCTCCACCTTTACCAACCGTAGAATCAGCTTCTTTGGCCTTGTTTGCATTTGCAAAATATGCATACCAATTTCCATCGGTTGCCTGCACCATTCGCAAAGATTTTCCATTAATTGTAACATCAGGTTCTCCTTTGCCCTCACCAGTATCAGACAGATTTGGATCAATTACTACAACTTCGATCACCATAGAACCAGCAAAATGATTGTCAAATTTTGAATTTTCAGCAGAGACAAACAAGTTTGGATTACTTGATGCTTCTGCATCAATAATTGGAATTAGTAACAATATAGAGAAAGTTGCCACTAAACTGAAAAATTTCCCATCCAACACAATCAAAATCCAAGTTTTATCACAAATAACATTGTCGCATGAATGCTTCTTAGAAAACGGTAATACATGATCCATATTATCAAAAAGAAGGAAAATGTTTGTTCAAAGAACCAAAGTTTTACAGATTTCACTTTTAGCCATATTTTCAGCATTTTTAGTTGAATTAATTTTTGGGTTAATTTCTAACAGTCTAGCACTAATCACGGACAGTATTCATGCATTGTTAGACAGTGTTGTAACTCTTGTTTTACTTTTAGCTGCAAGATTGGCAATCAGACCACCAGATGCAGATCATACGTATGGTCATGGGAAAATTGAATCATTGGGAGGACTAATTGGAGGAATAGCAATTTTTCTAATTGCTTGTTTTTTTATCTATGAATCCATCAACAGATTGCAAAGCCCGCCACCAAATATCTTGCCAGGATTGTTTGCAATAATTGGCGGGCTATACACAATAGGAATTGATTTTTTCAGAATTATTCTTTTGAGAAGATCTATTAAAAAAATTGGCGGCGCTACTTTGAAAGCTGATTTTTATCATGCATTTATGGATCTTGGTTCCACAATAGTTGCAATTGCAGGAATTGTGTTAGTATCATATGGTGTGTATTTTGGAGATTTTATCGCAGCATTAATTCTAGGAATTTTGTTGGCAGCACTAAGTGTGAAATTAGTATACAAAACAGCATTAGATTTGACTGATGTGATATCTCCAGAACTTGTAAAAAATGTCAAAGAAATTTCAATGTCAACAGAAGGCGTAGTTGATACAGGTTCAATTCTAATGAGAAGATCGGGTGACACTATTTTTGCCGATGTTACCATCTCAATAAGAGGAGATACAAGTTTTGAAAAAGCCCATGAAATTAGCGACAGGGTTGAAAAAAATATAAAAAATAAAATCCCAAGTGCTTCAACTACCATTCATTTTGAACCAAATTGGAAAAACGTTCCATTAGATGCAAAAATCTTAGAAATTGCAAAAAGTGTAAACGGAGTTAAAGGAGTTCATAATGTAACTACCCATAAAACAAAGAATAAGACATATTCTAATTTACACGTAATGGTAGATAGAGGAATCAATTTATCATTAGCACATAAAATTTCAGAAATAATAGAGGAAAAAATTCAAGAGCAGATTCCAGAAATTTCACATGCCACTATTCATCTTGAACCATTTGTGACAGTTCCAGAAAATATCAACATAGAAGATATTGAAACTGAAGAAAGAATCAAAACTATATTAGAAAAATACCCAGGCATTATGAAAATAGGTAGAATAGTATCCTTGAAATTTGAGAATATTCTCAAAATAGATATTGATTGTTCATTTAACAAAGATTGGTCAATTGAAAAAGTTCATGATTTGACATCAGAAATTGAGCATATTATTAGAACAGAAATTAAAAATTCTGTAATTACTATTCATCCAGAACCAAACTAGATCAAAACACCGGTCAAATACATCACTGACATTCCAACGCCAATCCCAGATACCACAGCAATAGTAGAAAGATTTCGGTCATTTTCTTCTTGAATCCATTTCATAATAACAACAATTACTTGAAAGATTGCGCCTGCACCTACAGCCAAGAATATTACTGATGTGAAAGGAGAGTAAACAAAGCCGCCGATCCAAGCTCCAAAAATGGCAGGACTGCCAGCAATTATTCCCATGGCGACAAGTTTTCCAATCATTAACTTTCCTCTTGACATGGGTGCAGCAATTGCAATACCCTCTGTAGTATTATGCAAAGCAAATCCTACAATTAGAAAGGTGCTAAATGCAATTGATCCCATTCCAAGTGCTGCACCTATAGCAAGTCCTTCTCCAAAATTATGTAATCCAATTCCAATGGATATCATTAAAGCAATGGCAACAGGTTTTGTGAATTTTGAAGAGCCTGCTTTTTCGACAAGTTTGTTTCCTGAATAATATAATGCAAGAAATGATAATACGGTCACTGTTGTAATAAGTAATGTTCCATTGAAACTATCAGCTAAATTTTGATTAGAAACTTCAATTGCTTCTTCAATAGAATCAATAGCTAAGAAAAGTAGTAAACCGACAGTCAATGCCAAAAAGAAATGATATTTTTGTTTACTAATTCTTTTGATAAATGGAAGCCATAATAATCCAATCATAACTGGAATAATTCCAACATATGTTCCAATAATTGCAAAAAATATTGCAAGATCTAAAGATAGTTCTAATGCAGGAGCAGCTGCTTTAATTTCTTTTTCGAATCTTGTTCCATCCTCAACAGTAATACCAATAGTGTATGGCTCTGCTTCATTCCATTCAAAAGGGATTCTAACTAGAGCGGTTTCAAATCTTTCTAAAAATCTATCAGGTTCAACTGCAGCAGGTTGAATTCTGTCATTGATATCAGCCATGACTATTTCAACAGGCATATGGCCAGTGTTTCTGACAGTTGCCTGAATTTCAGAATCAACAAAATCTATTTTTTCAATTGTAATTTCAGGTAATATTATTCCAAAATCTAATAATTCTGCCCCAGGTCCGAAAATATAGGCCATCAACAGAACCACAAAAAGAAACGGAATTAATCCACTTGCAATTACTTTTACTTTTGAAGAATTATTACTAAGTTCCATAGCCAGATTCCTGAATATCTTCATCTTGACTGTCATCTACTAGAAATATCCCTACCCAGCCTTTTTCTGAAAACTCTACCTTATGAGCATGAAATAGATATTTTCCAGGATAATCATATACAAATTCCATAATTCCACGTTCAGTTTGAGATAAAGTGATCATGTCAGTATAAAATGAAGGTACAAGGTCAGTTCCCGTAGGATAATATTTGTATAGATTTCCATGAAGGTGAAAATTGTTTATTGGATCAAATTCAACCATATTAACAACATAAATTCGAATTAGTTCATCCGTATTGATTTGAATTGGATGGTGTTGATAGTAAAAAGGAATAGTGTTTGCAGCGTAGAAATTGTTTTCGGTATCAAAATCAGTATCCAATCCATTTAACACCATTACCATTTCATCAGCTGGTGTACGTTCTTCTTTAGGATCAACAATGAATACACCGTATAGGCCATGAACGATATGTTCCTCTAGAGGCATAACATGACAATGATATGGATGAACTCCAACAGGACCAGCAGTAAATTCATAAATAAATTGTCCTCCGTTTGCACCCACGGATTCAAAAACCCCATCCATTTCAGCAGGATGAATTCCATGAAAATGTATTGTGTGTTGTTTATCGCCATTATTGATGAATGTGATTCGTAAAAGATCACCTTCTGTTGCCCTAATAGTTGGACCAGGAACAGTTCCATTGTAAGTCCAAACATTATAGAATACACCAGGAGATACCTCCATAATTTTATCATCCTCAGCAACCATTGTATATTCTCTCAAAGTTGTTCCATCAGGTAATTTTGAAACTTTTCCATAATTGAAATCTCTCAAATATTCCATTGGATCAAACTCCACAGTAGAGGCAGTGTAAAGAGGATCTAAAATTTCACCCGAAGTTTGGACAATTGCACCTGAATGAGTTACAAATGTTTTAGATTCAGACTGAACATCAGAAAAAATTGAAAAGAACGTAATTACTGAAAACCCCATTAGAATTGAAAGAGCTAAAATCATAATAGTAGAACGAGGGATTTGCACGATATTAAAAAAGGCCTAAATCTTTATTTAAATTTACCCTAAGCTAACTTTTTTAGCCTGATCTAACTTTTTTGTATCATAAGAACAAATTTTAAAAAAATTAGGTTTAAACTAAAGATAATCAGCCTAAATCTGTGCAAAAATCAGGATCAATTATTGTAATTTTTGGATTGCTAATTATAGCAGGGTTGATAGTTTCAATACTAGAAAATCAAGTGACATTGGATGGCATTAATCAAGGAAATGGAAAAATCAATACTAATGAAACCGTTACCATTTCAGTAGATATAGATAAAGAAGAAACTCCAGTAGGGATTTTTGCAGTTCAAATAATGGAGTTTCAAGAAAATGCAATAACTGCAAAAATAATAGATCCTTCAAACATAGAAATCATTTCACAAAAAATTAATGAAAAAACTATTGAAAAGGAATTTGATATATTTGAATCTGGAACTTATCAATTAGTTATTCAAAGTTCTATAGACGATGAGATTTATGTGGCAGGTGCAATTGGGCCACTTCCAGATGCAAACAAGAAACTTATCCTATCAATAATTACATTTAGTGTTCTCATCGTAGGGATGATAGGCGTATCTGCTACTGGAATAATAATTATCAAAAATAGAAACAGATCAGTTTAGGTAACTATCCATTTTTTCTAATCCACTAATAGTGGCATCAAAATTATCACTATTTTCCATTATGCTTGCAAGTTTCTCAAAGTTTGCAGTTATGATGCATTTTCCATCATCAGAGTGTTTTAAAACAAATCCATGTTCAATCAAATATGAAAGTCTTTCAAGAACTTCAGATTCAGAAACTGATGATTGTTCTGCCAAAAATGAACATTCTTTCTCCCCATCCTCAAGTTCTGCTAAAATAGAAGAAGTGACGGAATCAAACATAGATTCTACAATTTTTTCACGATCAAATGTATCACTCATGCTAAAATAGAAAAGTTTTGAAAGTTATAACTTTTTGAATGCATCATTCCAATAAGATAATTAAGAAAAAGACATTCTCAAAAAACATGCAAAAGCTCTGCAACAATGACCCGTCTGGGAAAGGAGTACATTGTTTTTGTGTGGATATTGATGCCCAAAGAGGAGTCAAAAAATGCTGTAAATGTAACATATGGAATGTTCAGGGGAAAGACTGGACAAGTGATGAGGATTTTAGATAATCAAATGTATCAAAAAGCATTAAGATTAGGCACATGATAAGATCTCAAATATGTCACATGGCAAAAATCATCTAATTTGATGCCTAGCATGGTTTTTATCGGGGATTCTGTGAATTTTTGAATACTTGAGCGCACAAGAATATAGACACATTGTCAGAATTATAGGAAACGATATCCGTGGAGAGAAGAAAATGGTTATCGGATTAACTCAGATTAAAGGTCTTGGCTACAGTTTTGCAACAGCTATTCTGGACACTCTAAAAATAAATCCAAATTCCAACATAGGCAATCTTACAGAAGAAAATGTTCAAGCAATTGAGAAATTAATTACAGATCCTATTGCAAGTAATTTTCCAATATGGTTTCTCAACAGACGAAAAGATATTGAAACTGGAGCAAATTTACATTTGTTAACATCAGATATTCCATTTACATTAAGAAATGATATTGAAAGAGAAAGAATCTCTGCAAGTTGGAGAGGTTATCGTCATCTAAGTGGTCTTAAAGTTAGAGGACAGAGAACTAGAACTTCAGGTAGAAAAGGTGGAGCAGTAGGTGTTGCTAAAGGAGGAATGGCAGCACCAGTTAAGAAAGGAGGAGCAGGCGCTCCAGCCGCAGCAGCTCCGTAGCAGCTCCAGACGGTGCTCCAGCAGCCGCAGCAGCTCCAGCAGCAGCTCCAGCGGAGAAAAAAGAATAGGTGTTATGAATGGGAGATCCTAAATATCCACGTAAAGTATGGAGAAAACCAAAAAGACCACTTAATTATGAATTAAAAATGGAAGAGCTAAAAACGCTCGGTACATTTGGATTAAGAACTAAAAGAGAATTATGGAAAGCACATACAGAATTATCACGGGTAAGAAAACAAGCTAGATCATTGCTTTCATTAAGACAAGAAATTAGAGAAGAGAAAGAACCAATTTTAATGAAATCCCTTGTACGGATTGGTTTAGTAAGTGAAGATGCAACATTAGATGACGTACTTAACCTAAATGCAACAGATTTACTTTCACGAAGATTGCAAACCATTGTTACAAAAAAACTTGGATTCAAAACACCTTATCAAGCAAGACAAGCAGTAATTCATGGTCACATCATGATTGGAGATAGAAAAATCAACATTCCTTCCTATACGGTTACTGTTGAAGAAGAAAATAATGTTCATTTTACACCAGAATCAAAAATTCCAGAAATATTAGAAAAGACAAAGAAAGAGGAGCCAAAAGTAAAAGAAGCTGAATCAACCGAGGTTACTGCCGAATCAACTGAGATTTCTGCCGAATCTGCAAAAGATGAAAGTTCTTCAACAGAATAATCAAAAAAATAGGCTTATCAGTAAATAACCCCCAATATCAAAAAGAATCATAATGTGTTCAATTATCGGCTATTACGGAAAAAAATCTGCAGCACCCATCATTGTAAAGGGATTAAAAAGAATGGAATATCGCGGATACGATAGTGTTGGAGTAGCGACAGAATCAAACAGCCATATTGAATTAAAGAAAGGGATTGGAAATGTAAATGAGGTTAATTCAAAAATTCAATTAGATTCACTCCCTGGAAAAATAGGTATCGGACATACCAGATGGGCAACTCATGGAAAAGTTACAGATTTTAACGCACATCCACATTCTAGTAATTCAGGAAAAATTGCAATTGTGCATAATGGAATAATAGAGAATTTTGAAGAATTAAAGAAACAATTAGAAGATGAGGGATATAATTTCAAAAGCGAAACAGATAGTGAGATTATTGCCAATTTACTTCAGAAACATTATGAAAAAATAGGAAATGTTAAAGAAACAATTTTGAAAACAGTTTCAGAAATTAAAGGTCATTACGCATTTGTTGCAATGTTTGAAAATGGTCAATTAGCAGCTGCAAGATTTCATGAACCATTAATCATAGGAGTTGGACAAGATGATTTCTTTCTATCTAGTGATGTACTAGGTTTTATTGAATTCACTGACAATGCAATTTATTTAGAAAATGGAAATTTTGTAATTTTAGAGAAAAATAAATTTCAAATTTTAGATTTTCAAGGAAATCATGCAAAGTATGGAATTACAAAAGTATCTAAAGAATTTGGAGATACATACAAGGGAGATTATGCCCATTTTACATTAAAAGAAATTCATGAACAATATGAAACTATATTGAAAGCAGGAGAGAAAACACAAGAAGCAATAGAAAAAACTGCAGATTACCTCAAACATGCAAAAAACATCTATGTCACAGGTAGTGGAACTAGCTACAATTCTGCACTCATTGCAAAGCAAATCTTTTCAAAATATGTAAAAATTAAAGCAGAGCCAATTATGTCAAGCGAACTCCAATTTTCACCAGATAGCATAGAGAAAAATTCCATCATAATTGCAATATCTCAAAGTGGAGAAAGTGCAGATGTTTTAGATGCAGTAAGAATCGGAAAAGAAGCAAATTGTAAGATCATAGCCATAGTGAATTTAATGACATCTTCACTTGCTAGGGAGGCAGATGTAGTGATTGGAATGAATTGTGGACCAGAAATAGGAGTAGCTGCAACAAAAAGTTTTACATCACAACTAGTGGTACTTTATAAAATTGTACAAAAATTGAGTGACGATAAAATAACGATTAATTTTGAAAAATTTGCTGAATCAG
This sequence comes from uncultured Nitrosopumilaceae archaeon, assembly GCA_942490965.1. Lineage (GTDB taxonomy): Archaea > Thermoproteota > Nitrososphaeria > Nitrososphaerales > Nitrosopumilaceae > Nitrosopumilus. The sequence continues at coordinate 13,842 of CALNZF010000037.1, forward strand.
TTTTAAAAATATTAGAAAATCCGACAAAGATTCAAAAGATTGCAAAAGAGTTGAAAAATATTTCAGACATCTACGTACTTGGAAGAGGAATCAATTACCCAATTGCAATAGAGGCAGCTTTGAAATTAAAAGAATTGACATACATTCATGCGGAAGGTATTCCCGGAGGGGAATTAAAACATGGGCCTCTTGCATTAATGGATTCAAATGTATTTGTAATCATTATAAATCCAAATGATTCTACGTATTTAGACACATTAACTAGTGCAAGAGAAATCAAAGCCGTGGAGCAAAAATTATCGGAGTTTCAGATATAGAAAGTGATGTCTATGATTACTGGATAGAAATGCCAAAAATAGATCAAGTGTTGTATCCAATTTTAGAAATAATTCCAATTCAATTTTTGTCATATTATGCATCACTTGAAAAGATGCAGATCCAGATTATCCCAGAAACCTTGCCAAATCAGTTACTGTAAAGTAAATAATCGATGATATTCTTTTTCTGCCATTTCTAAAAATTTTGCAGAATCATTTCCAGTTTTAATCATCGATGAGATAATACTTCCGCCAGCACCTATCGCCTTCTTTTGCAAATCCTTCGAAAATGCTTTCAAACCAGCATGTTGTGAATTTTCCAGGCCAGGATTTACAGAGATTGCAGGAATATCAGCAATTTTTTTTACAAGACTAGTAAAATTTGCACTTTCATCAT
>CALNZF010000038.1:0-24821 GCA_942490965.1 uncultured Nitrosopumilaceae archaeon
GTCGAGATACGCCAGGTCGTAGAACGCCTGTTTGACGTTGGCGATAACCTCCCGCTGGCCGGCAACGAATCGGTGATACTGAACGGCCGCGGCCTGAACGGCCACCTGTTCCCGAAGCGCAAGTGTGCCGAACCAGGGAAAGGCCTGACTCAACATGAACGTCTGATGTTGCGGCCCGACTCGCGTCTCGACGCTGCGCAGCGCCTGGGTGAACGTCACCATGGGGTCGGGAAGCTCGCGCGCGCGGCAGCAGTTGAAGTGCCGCCCGATAGCGGGCCGCTGCCTCGCGGATCGCCGGGTTCCGCGTGAGCGCGTCGGTCACATAGTCACCAAGCCGGGCATCGTCGGCGTAGAAAACAGGATGCACGACCGCGTCGTCACCCGACTGCGCTCGAAGCCGATCGGCTCCGACCAGCCATGCGCTTAGGAGCACCAGAATTATCGAAAGCTGCGTTCTCTTCATCTGGACCGCCTCTGCTCCCATACCTGGAGCTAGTTCCTCAGAATCTCAGTATCTACAGCGTCTCAACCACTCCCCGAATCGGCTCGGGCCAGGCGCCTGGCGGGATCCACCTATCCAAGGGGCATCTCCACGCGGCGCTGCCAGACGCGGAGAAACGACCCGGTGTTCTCGGGGAGCGAATCGGAGTGGCGCGCAGCGACAGAGCTACGCTGGCGGAGGTATCAGATACGGAGGACGGTGAGCGACGCGGACGTGCCAGGCTGGCTGGGTGCTGGAGACCCTCCACCAAGCGGTGGTGGCGGGCCCGAAGTGAGACGTAGCGTGGCAGGGGCCTCGACCGTTTCGAGAGACCGCACGGATATCTGTGGCGCGGTCCCTGCCGGACCTTCATCACGAAGGCGGAGATCGCCGCTTCGGCGTGGCAGCTGCCGACGGCTGAGGTCTGCCTCTCGTCGTGGGCGGCCATCCCGTCGTGGGCGCTCATCCCGTCATGGGCAGCCATTCCATGATGACCAGTCGCGTTGTGATGGTCGGTCGCGCCAGCCTGCCTACACAATATCTCACAGGCGAGCGCACCTACCGGCGTCCCCACGAGAGCCATCACGATCAGCAGCCCGGTTACACGCACCATCTTCCTGCAGTTGAAGGTAGCAAATCCGATGCCGTCAAGGGAAGACGTTTTTTATCTCGGTAGCAAGCGCACGCTGCGGGCTCCAGAGAACGCGCCTGGGGCCTTCCCCCACCTCGGCGAAGAATCCCTCCACCTCGAAGGCCACACTCCTCAGGTTATGGGGCCAGTATTCCACGAGCCAGCATTGCCGCGCCCAGGACCGCGCAAGTACCACTGCCACCGTGCGCCGGAATACCCGCTCCGGGATACGCACCAGTAGCCGGTGACCGAGCAGGGTGCCGACCACCACACCGACCGTCGCGAGCCCGATCCACCCGGCGACTCCGCTCAACGGCTCGTGCAGTTGCCACAGATAGACGGGCATCCGCGCAGCGTCCACCATCAGCCCGACAGCGGTTGCGGTCCCGACGAAGACATGCTTCTGGAGGTCGACGCCGAGCAGCGCGGCGGACCGGATGCCACCCTGATTCCCGACCAGGCCGCCGAGCAGTCCGGACGTGCCGCCGACCGCCCACGCCACAGCGCCGTCGAAGCGCATGCGCCTCGCCAGTCCGCTCAGTTCCGCGCCGGCGGTGAAGAGCAGCAACCCTCCGAACAGCGCCATCAAGGCCGGGACACCCGCTCGTGACTGAAGCAACGCGCCGACGAGACCGCCGGCCGCGCTGGTCAACCCGAAACTCCACAGAATTCCGCGGTCGACACGCGCCCCGAGGAGCCAGAATCGAAACGCGGTGCCGACGGCATGCGGAATCGATACCGCAGCCACCGCCAGGCGCGCGTCCATCTGCAGTGCGAAGGCCGGCGTCAGCAGACTGCCAATCCCGAAGCCCGCCACGGCCGCCACCCCCCCGAGAGATGCGAGAATCGCGCATGTCAGCCCACACGCTATCTCCTCCACTGCTTCACTCCGCCTGCGCCGCACCGCTCGGCAGCCTGTAGCCAAAGCCAGAGTCTGGCTGTCAGGCCTTCGCCCCGATCTGGTAACCAAGCCAGACCGCCACGAGTCCGCCAACGACCTGGACGGCCACGGGCCGCTGGCCCCGCCGAATGCGTTCGTGTCATCTGATGAATGTTTATTGGCCTCTGTTAAAAGCAGTGACACTTTAACTGATAATGGAATTAGTGCAATTACTTGGGATGAAAAATCTGATCCGTGGATATAGTCAAAAATAGAAAATCTACTTAAAGTGTAACCAAAGCACCAGAATCATGGATGTAAATCCAATAAATTACAAATTAACTTTTGAACCTGATCTTAAAAAATTCACATTTAATGGAATAGAGTCTATCTCTGCTGATTGTAAAAAGCCTACTCACTTCATTACAATGCATTGTGCAGAATTAAAAATCATCTCATGCCAAGTACGATCAAATGGTAAAACCATCAAGTCTTCTCCAAAAATTAATGAGAAAAAAGAAGAATTGGAAATCAAATTATCTGAAAAAGTTAAAGGTGAAATTACTATTGATTTAGAATTTCAAGGAATTCTAAATGATCGATTGTTGGGGTTTTATCGTAGCCAATATGTTCAAAATGGGAAAACAAAATATCTTGCGACTACTCAATTTGAAGCAGCAGATGCGAGACGTGCATTTCCTTGTTGGGATGAGCCTGAAGCCAAAGCAACTTTTGAAATTTCTATAATTGCAGATAACAAATTCACTGCAATTTCAAATATGCCAATTAAATCTAAGAAAAAAATTGGAAGTAAAACGCTTTACAATTTTTCAAAAACACCCCTTGTTTCTACATACTTAATCTATCTTGGAGTTGGAGAATTTGAATATCTTACAGGTAAAGTTGGAAAAATTCAGATTAGAGTAATTACGACAAAGGGTAACAAATCAAAAGGAGCATTCTCATTAGATTTGGGAAAGAAACTTCTTACTTCCTATGAAAAATATTTCGGAATAACATACCCCTTACCAAAACTAGACTTGATTGCAGTTCCAGACTTTGCGGCAGGGGCAATGGAGAACTGGGGAGCAATTACATTCAGAGAGACTATTTTACTATATGATCCTAAAACATCTTCCACCCGAACTAAACAATTCATAGCTGAAGTAATCTCACATGAGATTGCACATCAATGGTTTGGAAATCTTGTCACGATGAAGTGGTGGAATGATTTGTGGCTAAATGAAAGCTTTGCAACTTTCATGGCAACAAAATTTGTTGACAAATTCTATCCTGAATGGGATTTGTGGAACCAGTTTGTTGAAGATGCCATGAATGTTGCAATGGGTCTTGATTCTCTTAAAACAACTCATCCAATTGATGTACAAGTAAATTCACCTGCTGAAATTCGTGAAATCTTTGATGCTATTTCTTATGACAAAGGCGGATGCGTGCTACGAATGCTTGAGAATTATGTTGGTGAACCAAACTTTCAAAAAGGTTTGAAAAAATATTTGTCTGATTTCAAATATAAAAATGCCCGTGGACAAGATTTGTGGGATGCAATTGGCAAGGCATCTAAAATGCCTGTCTCTTCAATGGTAAATACTTGGTTAAAGCAACCTGGATTCCCCCTAGTTGAAATAAATCAAGATGGAAATACTCTAAAATTAAAACAGAAAAGATATCTTCTTGAATCTGATAAAAAATTCAGTAAGGGGTTGTGGTCTATCCCTATGTCTCTGGGATTGGAATATGAGATCTCTCAAAAACTATTCACTACAAAATCAATGTCTGTAAAATTACCTAAGAATACTCTGGGCTTTGTCGCAAATTATGGGCGTAAAGGATTCTATCGTGTAAAATATGATGAAGGCATTTTACTTGATTTAAAAATGCTAGTAGACGAAAAACGTCTCCCAGCAATTGATCGATGGGCAATCCAAAACGATTTGTTTTCCCTGTGTGTTTCAGGAGATGAACAAGTCAGAAATTATCTTGATTTTTCAGATGCATATTTTGATGAAGATAGTTATCTTGCATCTGTTAATGTTGCACATAACTTGGCATCCTTGTATTTCCGTGCATTCGATGAACCCTTTATAGAAGAAATTCGCGGATATGCTGTAAATTACTTTAGAAAAATTCTGTTTAATCTGGGATGGGTGCCACAATCATCTGACAAACACACAGATGCATTACTGCGTGGATTTGCAATTTCAGTCTTGGGTAAAATGAATGATGATGATGTTACTGATGAGGCATTAAGACGATATAAAAAATTCTTAAAATCTCCAGGTTCTATTCATCCTGATTTGATAGAACCAATTTGCTCTGTTGCTGCATGGAATGGAAATTCAAAAACTCATGCTGAACTAACCAAACTATACAAGAATGCCAAAACGATGGAGGAAAAACTTCGATTCTTGGGTGCATTATGTGGATTCCAAGATGAAAAATTACTATTAAAATCACTTGACTTCTCCCAAACCCCTCACGTTCGTTCTCAAAACATGCAATTGCCAATCATGAAAGTTGCTGCTAATCCGTATGGCGATAAAGTTTTGTGGCCTTGGCTCAAGAAAAATTGGAAAAATATCAACAAAAAAGTTGGACATGGAAATCCTCTTTTTAATAGAATTGTAGCAAGTATTACCTCTATTGCAGATGACTCTATGGAGAATGAAATTAAAACATTTTTCAAAAAGAATCCTACTCCTGGAACTGAACGCACTCAATCTCAAACTCTAGAAAGGATTAGAATAAATTCAAAATTCCTCAGACGTATGAGAAAAGAATTCAAAGATGGCTAAAAAACTTGGACCTCCAATATTTCTTGGAGTTTTTACTGTACTGGCAATTGTATTTTTAACTGGTGGCGCATCTGATGATAAAGATATTCTTCGTCAAACATTTCAGGTAGACGCAATTTATTATGATGCTGGATATGTGGAGATTTCTTATCTTGACACTTCTGGTAAGACTGCCACTGTTGTAATGGAGATTCTTGGCATGGATGAATCTTTTCAAAAAAAATTTTCAGATTCAGAGTTTATTGAAATAGTTCCATTCTCTCATGAGCCAAAATATGGTTGGGCAATTCACCCAATTGTTTTAGAAATTGATCATGAAGAATTAGGGCATATTCAATTAAAAACTGAAATTCATCCTTTAGGCGATTCTATTCCCCCCGTAATCTATTCTATACCTTAGATCGAACACAAGATTTTATTGCACCAATAAATCATTTAATATATCTTGGATTTGCTTGTTGATCTAAAAAAAGGAAAGCGGGGAGCCATTGCTAAAGCAATATCTATTGTTGAAAATGATCAAACTGAAGCAAAAAAATTACTAAAGAAAATTTTCAAATCTAGTGGAAATTCGATAATAATTGGAATTACAGGTCCTGCAGGAGCTGGAAAAAGTTCACTAATCAACAAAACTGCAATGGTCATGAAAAAATTAGGTACCAAACCTGCAGTACTTGCCGTTGACCCTACAAGTCACGTTACTGGTGGGGCAATTTTGGGTGATAGAGTTAGAATGAGTGAGTCCACTGATTCTGGAACATATATCCGAAGTATTGCATCAAGAGGTGCAACTGGGGCTGTATCTCGCTCTTTACGTAACAGTATCCGAGTTTTAGAATTTGCAGGATTCAATCCGATAATCATTGAAAGCGTAGGGGCTGGACAAACTGAAGTTGAAATTTCAAATATTGCAGATATTACAGTTGTTGTGTTTAATCCAAATACTGGGGACAGTATTCAAACAATCAAAGCAGGCTTGACTGAAATTGGGGATATTTATCTAGTTAACAAAAGTGATCTGAGCGGAACGAATCAACTATTTGATGCGGTTCGTGATTTTATTGGAGATTCTGATAGAAAGCCCGTAATTCTAAAAACATCTGTAAAAAGCAATTCAGGCATAACTGTATTTGCTAAAACTTTGAAGGATATGATGAAATCTAAAAAGGAATTCAAAGATGAAAAGGATAAGGAACGACTAGAAGCAGAACTAAAGGATATTGTTTTAAATAACATCAAAGAAAAGATTGATGACTTGCTAGTTTCTGACAAAACATTTTCCAAATATCTTAAAAAATTACAATCTAAAGACATAGATCCATTCGTAGCTGGGGATAAAATTACAAAATCATTGGTAAAGTGATAAAATGGCTGCAAAAAAACTTACAAAATCCAAAACTCCTGAAAAAAAAGTCTTTACTGACTCTGAATATCTCGTAAAACGAATTTATCAAAAATCTTCAAAAACAAGACCTGCTGAAGATGCAGGGACATATCCTTTCACTAGGGGGATTCATCCTGAAATGTTCCGTGAACGATTTTGGACGATGAGACAGTATTCTGGATTTGGAGATGCAAAATTAACCAACGAGCGATTCAAATTCATGCTTGATAAGGGTCAAACTGGTCTCAGTATGGCATTTGATTTGCCAACTCAGATTGGATATGATTCAGATTCTCCACAAGCTGAAGGTGAAGTTGGTAAAGTCGGTGTATCGATTACATCGATTAAAGATATGATGATTGCATTTGACGGTATTCCTTTGGGAAAAGTAAGTTCTTCTATGACAATTAATTCAACAGCGTCCACACTTTTGGCATATTACATTGCAGTTGGAGAATCACAAGGATTCAAAAGTCATGAACTTCGTGGAACTACTCAAAATGACATTCTCAAAGAATACATTGCAAGAAACACCTACATTTATCCTCCTCAGCCTTCTATGCGATTAATTGGCGACATGATAGAATATTGTGCAGAAAAGGTTCCTTCATGGTATCCTGTATCTATTTCTGGGTATCATATGAGGGAAGCTGGTTGTACTGCAACACAAGAGGTTGCATTCACATTGGCTAATGCAATTGCATACATTCAAACTTGTATTGATAAGGGATTGAAAATTGATGAGTTTGCACCACGTTTGTCGTTTTTCTTTTGCTGTACGATAGAGTTCTTTGAAGAAGTTGCAAAGTTCAGAGTTGCAAGAAAAGTTTACGCTAAAATATTAAAAGAAATGTTTCATGCAAAAAACCCTCGTTCATTACAACTAAAATTTCATACTCAAACTAGCGGTGAATCATTAACTGCTCAACAACCTAACAACAACATCATTCGTGTTGCAATCCAGACAATGGCTGCAGTTGCTGGCGGTACTCAATCACTTCATACTAATTCCCGTGATGAAGCATTAGCATTACCTACCCAGGAATCTGCAAAAATAGCATTGAGAACTCAACAAATTGTAGCCCATGAAAGTGGAATTACAAAGACTGCTGATCCTTTGGCTGGCTCATACTATCTTGAGGAATTATGTGACCAAATCGAGGCTGATGTATGGAAATATCTCAAAAAAATCCAAAAAATGGGAGGCTCTGTAAAAGCAATTGAGAAAGGATTCTTCCAATCTGAAATTCGTGCAAATGCATATCGTTTGAAAAAAGAAACTGATGATGGTGAAAGGGTTATTGTTGGTGTAAACAAGTATGCTGAGGATGAAGAGCAACCAGAACTACTAAGAATTGATGGTAGAATTGAAATTCAACAAAAGAAAGCACTCAAAAAACTGCGTGCTGATCGAGATTCTAAAAAATTAGAAAAAGCATTGTCTGCAATGCAAAGTGCTGCTGATACTGAAGAAAATCTGATGCCTTATATTGTCACTGCAGCTAAAGCATTTGCTACAACTGGTGAAATCAGCAATACGTTCAGAGAAGTGTTTGGTGAATATCGTCCAAAAGAGGTCTTTTAATTAGACTCTTTTTTGATTTTATTTTAATTGTAGATTAGTCATATAGTAATTTTAAGTTCTAAAACCGCTGGTTAGGGTTGAAAAAACACGTTCATTTTTTCATAGTTTGACTTTTTCTTTTAATCAGTGACTTTTTAGGAATAATACTCTTTACTTGGATTGTTTACTTGACTTTGTCTTTTTTAGATTGTTCTTTGAATTTTTTCATTAACTTGTCTGTCTTGATCTTTAGATCTAACATCACCTCCTGCATAGTTTCTTTGTAATCTTGATTGGAATCATTCATCGTTAAATCACATTTATTTTTAGATTATTCTCTAGTACAACTGTTCGCCTTTTTCCCAAGATAGTTCAAACATTGAACTCATCATATCAATCAGAGTTTCAGAGTCTGACCACCAAGCGAATGTCTGTCTTGTTGGATGGTTGGCATTTCTCATAAAGATGAGAACCTCTTTTTTGTCATTTACAATAAAGCATTTGTTGTTTGAATCAGATGGAATAGTGTGAATTTTTTTAGAATCAATTTCAGATAGAAATTCTGGAGATTTATCAACAGGTGAAATAATCAGTTTTAATTCAGCAGAGGATTGTTCTATGCCATCAAATACCTCAGAATGATAAAAACGATTAACATCAGCTAAACTTCCAAATATTTTAAATTCATCTTTACATGATTCAATCATTTCTTGGATTTTATTTGAAATAGAACTAGTACCGTGAAGTAATTGCATTTTTTCAGACTTTGATTCATCAGTCTCTACTGCAAAGTATGGGATTTCATTCCACATCTCAGATAGGGATTCTTCCTTGTTTGCTAACGTGTTGATTCTGGATTGTTCTTGTTTTACCAATGTTTCAATGGCTTGTTTCATATCCATTGCAGTGTATTTTGTTGGGTGTGTTAATTCTGAAGTAACTAGTCCCATGTTTTGCAATGAATTTACCAAATGATATGTTTCAGTTCTAGGTGTCTGTAGTGCTTTAGATATTTCAGAAGCAGACTTTGAACCATATTTTCCCAAATAAACAAAAACTTTGCTCTGGTTGGAGGTCAGTCCAAAATTGATTAGTTCTTTCTTTATTTTATCTAGGGTGATTTTGTGTTTGAATAATGCAGTATCTGAATCCTCATCAAATAGAGAGATAGATTTGGCTTCAGTCATTTTTCCTTACTTGAAGTTTATTTGTGAAAGTTATAGGCAGACTGGAAATATTCGATGAGGAGTGGTTCTCTTGTGGACAAATCATGCTTAAACTGATACCAAAAATATCCAATTCAAAAGATGTTTTTTCTAAATATGACAATAAAGCGATCGCTCTTTGATCGCTTATAACAATTAGCTATAGATTGAAAAAAACTGTAACAAAACGAAATGACATATTCTTATCTAGATTATTTGTGTTAATTGATTCATGTACGTACAATCCGAAATGAGCCCAGACATGATGGTTTTACAAAATATGACTAGCGAAGTATTGATGAAAATCAAACAGGCTTCAAACTAGTATTTCTCTAGAAATGTTTGTTCAAATGAACAAACAATGTTGGTTTTCAAGTAGTTAATTATGAAAATAATCTTTTTATCTTTTCAAATGATTTCATACTATAGGGGTTATTTTGGCATTTCATGTAACATACAAATTTTTAGATGATGATACACCATATTCCTGCTATATGACGTACGATCAGTATCTTAATTTTAAAAAACTACCTTCAGTACAGGATGTAACTATTAACAACAAAACTTTCGAGGAAATGACTGAATACCGAGAAGAAATGCAACATGCAATTAACAGGGCTTCTGAAAACAATACTACTCATATCAAACGACTATCTACAATGACCTGATTCTAATTATTACTGTTGGTTAGGGTTGAAAAAACACTCTGATTTTTTCAGAGTTTGACTTTTGAACTATAATTTAACATAGGAAATATTGACTTTTTCTTTAAATAACTGGCTTTGAGACTAACAAATCTATATAATTATAGAATAATTCTTTAGTTTTGAATTGAAACTTGTGTGCCTTCATTGTGGCCATGTTGGATGTGATAGGACATCCTCTGGAAAACATGCCGAAGAGCATTTCAAAAAAACTAAACATCCCATCATGATAGAATTGCCAGAAAAAAGGTGGAGTTGGTGCTATATCCACGACTCTTATTATTAATTTCTTAAACAATTTAGAATAATAGATTGAATGAATTAATCGTATATTTTACGATGTTTTAAAATAAAATAAATCCATTAATACTGTAAATTAAGAATATCTTTTAGATGAAAATTGATCATATTGCAATTGCAGTAAATGATGTTGAAGAATCTGCTAAAATTTATCAGAAAGCTCTAGGTGTTGACAATGTCGAATTTGAAACAGTGGAATCTGAAGGTGTTAAAGTTGCTATTTTACATTTAGAAAATGCACGTATAGAACTAATGCAGCCAACAAATGATTCTAGTCCAATAAAGAAATTCTTGGATAAAAAAGGTCAAGGATTGCACCATATGGCATTAGACACTGATAACATTGAAGGTGAGGTTGAGAGAATGGATGGGTGTGGAATTCAATTTTTAGGTAATATTAGGCCTGGATCTGCTGGAACTAAAGTTACTTTCATTCATCCAAAATCATTACAAGGGGTATTGACAGAACTATGCTCTCATCCTAAAGAGTAAACTATCTGAGCATTTTCTCTCTATATTCATACGCTTTAGTGTGATTTTGAAAATATTCTTGTATTGCAATTTGGGTGTTCTTCTCTTTGTATTTGTTCAAAATGATAGACATGATTTTTTCAATGTACTTGTCTAGCATTTTTTTTCTTTCTTTGGCTATTGCGCTAGGCATAATTGATGATTTAACTTGATTATCTATTCTGATGATGGCCATGTGGGCTCTGTCGACTTCTTCTTGAATATGCTCTAGCAGGTCTAGCCCTTTTTTTCTAAATCTCTTTCCATCTTCCATCATGATTGTGGGAATCTGTTTAATGACATTTAGTTCTGTTTTTTGATTATCTTCTAAAGTCTCCATCATTTTTAGAAAATCAAATTCGCTTTGCATAGTATCCTTTCTTTTGTATAAAATTTTGTTTTTGTCCTTGCTAATTTGAAGATAATCTATTTCCTCTAGTCTGTGAATGGCTGCAACTATAGATGTTTTGTCTCCTCCCACCTTCCGAACTATTGAATTAACATTTCTCCAGTTGGATGTATTTTCTAATATTTTATCATCATAAATAGTTGTCAATATGGATTTGATTTGGAAAACCATAAGTTAAATGATCTTACTCGTAAACTTTCTATGTCTCAACAAATGCTGAAAATCCTCATTAAAATCTGAATAAAAAATAAACCTCTTTTATTTTGCTACTTCTAAAGTGATCTGTCTGAACAGGTGCTTGTCTAATTCAATACGCTTAAGTTAACAGGAAACTTAGTCCTGTATGAACTGCCATAAAATAAGCGAACCTCATGTTTGGAGGTATTCAAAGCACAATAAATTTCGCAGATGTGTTAAATGCAAATCCAAACTCAAAATGACTCAAGAAGAATTCGATAGTAAATGGGGCAAAACACAAATCCTAGTCCAATAATTATTCTTTTTTCTCTAATTCTTTTATTTTTAGTTCCAATTTTTTTATCTTATTCCTTAGTTCGATATTTTCATCTCTTAGAGAATCTCTTTCTTTAGTGAGTATTTCATTAAGATCCATAAATTTTCTTTAAAGATTGCAAACTTAAGCATATTGGAGTCCTGATATTTGCCTGCCTTAAGTATGATGAACTGCCTAATAGAGTATGATAACAAAAAAACAAAAAATAGAAATTTTTGAAAATACTATTTCAAATCTTAGAAAAAAATTTGTTCCTTCTGACAAGAATGCCTTGCATGTACCGGGACTAGATAAAATGACTGAAAAGTTTAGAAAATTACCTTTAGACTAGGTTACTTTTTTACAATAATGATTTGGAGTTCAATTTTTTATTCCATCATTTTCAAAGTATCTGATGCTGTTATGATTCCAACTATTTTTGATTTTTTTGAAACTAGAATGCATTTGGAATATCTTATCAAAGGAACTAATACGTTTGCAGGGGTGTCAAAATCTACAATTGGTGGAACTGAGTCCATCGTATCTGCTAACTTTGCTTTTTTTAATTCTGTTTCTCCCAAATCTGCAAGATGTTTGATAATCCCGTCTTCGGAGACCACTCCTACTGCCTCTGAATTATTAAACACAGGAATTTGACTAATTGACAATTCGTGCATTTTTTTAATTGCATCGTGAAGTGTATTTGTTGGTTTTAGCTTTACAATATCCTTGCTGCAAAAATCTCCTGCTGTATGTGATGATGATTCTCCTTCTAGTTTTGCAAGATTTTCAAAGATTTTTTTAGCTGTATCGTAACTTGGTTGACTCCTACCTGATTCAATTTGATTGATCATTGAAGTACTTACCCCTGTCATGGCTGCAAGTTTTTTTTGAGTGATGCCAATTTTTTGCCTAATTTGCTTTATTGAATCAATTCTTGGTAACAATCCACTTAGAGATGCTTTTGATTGCCTTAAAAATTTATTTTCAGAAATCATTATGTGTCAGTCATCATTTCTGAATGTCCATTTCAATTCTCCTTCTTTTTTTACAAATGACTCTGGATGTTCTTTACTGTGATTGTTTTTGATATGAGACATGTATGTGACAAGTGAAGAATAATTTTGATTACAAATTGGACATGCTTTGTTAAATGTCATGCACTGCTATCTAATATCTACAATATTAGCAAAGATGTAATTTCCAAGTTTGATATTGTTGTATATCTTAAAAATTAAACTGTATTTTTTGCATTTAGATGTCTTTAATGAGCGATTTGATGCTTGATATTGATTCTGAATTCAGTTTGATTTCTTTGTGTTCTTCTTGAACATGCTGAGTAACTTTTTCCATCAATTCTTCTTCAGTGGATGCTGATGCAGACCATTCACAATCTTTACCTGCGTCTGAACAACTAATGCTTTTTGTCATGTCTATTTTAGATTAAAGTAATTATTTATTTTTTTTTGACTTTGGTTTTGACTTTGGTTTTGACTTTGGTTTTGACTTTGGTTTTGACTTTGGTTTTGACTTTGGTTTTGACTTTGGTTTTGACTTTGGTTTTGACTTTGGTTTTGACTTTGGTTTTGACTTTGGTTTTGACTTTGGTTTTGACTTTGGTTTTGACTTTGGTTTTGACTTTAATTTCAATGATTGTTCAATTGCTGCTTGTGCTGCTGCAATTATTGCGATAGGGATTCTATGTGGTGATGCACTCACATAACTTAATCCTGCATCGTGACAGAATTTGATGGAACTTGGATCTCCTCCATGCTCTCCACATATTCCGACTTCCATGTTTGGTCGTAATGCCCGTCCTGCAGCAAGACCAATTTTTATCAAACTGCCTACTCCGTTTACGTCAATTGATTGGAATGGATTCCTCTCTAAGAGTTCTTTTTCCATATATTCTGGAAGGAATTTTCCTTCCACATCTTCTCTACTAAAACTAAATGTTCCTTGAGTCAAGTCATTAGTGCCAAAACTAAAGAATTCTGCTGTAGTTGCAAGTTCATTTGCAGTTAGTGCTGCTCTTACTACTTCTATCATTGTTCCAAAATTAATATTTAATTTCATTTTGTGTTGGGTTTCTGTTTCTTTTTTGATTCTATCATAAATTTTCTTGATGTGATTTAATTCTGCTATACTGCTAATTTGTGGGATCATGATTTGAGGGTGGGCCTTGACATTATTCTTTGTTAGTTCCACTAGTGCCTCAAATACAGCTCTGATTTGCATTTCATAAATTTCTGGATATGTGATTCCTACTCTGACTCCTCTATGTCCCATCATTGGATTAATTTCTGCTAATTCTCTAGCTCTTTTCAAAATAATTTTCATTTTATTAATTTCATTTGTATCTCCACTTGCTTCCATTTTTTGAATTTTTTCTACCAGTTCTTCCGGATTGGGTAGAAATTCATGTAGTGGAGGATCTAACAGTCTAATTGTAACTTCATACCCTTCCATTGCTTTTAGTATTTCAATAAAGTCACTTTTTTGTAATTCCCCTAATTTGTTTAAAATTTTACTTCGTTCTTCAATATTTTCAGCCATAATCATTTCAACAAACAAATTGATTCTATCACTTCCGTTGAACATTCTTTCTGTTCTGCATAATCCAATTCCTTGGCCTCCAAACTTTCTTGCAAGAATTGCTCCTTCGGGTGTATCTGCGTTTGCTCTAATTCCGAGCGTTTTTGTTTTCTGTGCCCATTCTAAGATTTGTTCAAAGTCTTTTGTCACTTTTGGCTCTACAGTTGGAATGTCTCCGATAAAGACAGTTCCAACACTTCCATCAATGGTTATTGTTTCTCCTCCTCTGACGGTAATTCCGTTTGCAGTACATGTGTTGTTATCATAATCTATTTTTAATTCTGAACATCCTACTATGCATGGTTTTCCCATTCCTCTTGACACTATTGCTGCATGAGATGATTTTCCTCCCAAACTAGTCAAAATCCCCTCTGATGAAAAGAATGCAGGAACGTCTTCTGGTTTTGTTTCTTTTCTAACTAAAATTACTTTATTTCCTGTTTCTCCTAACTCTATTGCTTTTTTAACATCAAAGACTACAATTCCGCTTGCAGCTCCTGGCGATGCTGCAATTCCCTTTGCTAATTGTTTATAATTTTTAATTTCTGATTCATCCATTGTTCTATGGAGTAGTGCTTCTAATTGTTGAGCTGGGATTCTTGTAAGTGCTCTATTTTTATCAATTAATTTTTCTTTTACCATGTCTACTGATGTTTTTACAAGTGCACTTGCACTCATCTTTGCAGTTCTTGTTTGCAACAAGTAGAATTTCCCTTGCTCAATAGTGAATTCAATATCTTGCGGTTCTCTGAAATGTCTTTCTAATTTTTCACATGCATTACTTAATTCTTTATGTGATTTTGGCATGTCGTTTTCTAATAGTTCAATACTCATTCCAGTTCTGACTCCTGCTACAACATCTTCTCCTTGTGCATTGATTAGATACTCTCCTTCCATCTCTTTTTTACCATCATGACCATTTCTTGTAAATACAACCCCTGTCGCACTGTCATCTCCCATATTTCCAAATACCATTGTAACTACATTAACTGCAGTTCCATTTGCAATATCTTTTGTAATGTTATTTTTTTCACGATAAACAATTGCTCTTTCTCCCATCCAACTTTTAAAAACGGCCTCTATGGATAACACTAATTGCTCATCTGGTGCATCTGGGAATTTTCTTTTTGTGTGTTCTTCACATATTTTTTTATATTCTGATACAATTATCTTTAATGATTCTACGTTTAATTTACTATCATCTGTAACACCTTGTTTGGCTTTTGCAGAGTCTAATACGTGCTCAAATTTTTCATCATTAACTCCAAATACAACTTTTCCAAATAATTGAATAAATCTTCTATACGAATCCCATGAAAATCGTGGATTTTTTGTCTGTTCTGCAAATCCTTCAACTGTTTTCTCATTTAATCCTAAATTCAAAATAGTGTCCATCATTCCTGGCATTGAAATGGCTGCACCGGAACGAACTGAAACTAGTAATGGGTTATTCACTGAATTCCATTTTTTACCTGTCTTTTTTTCCATTATTGCTATGTTTTTCATAACTGCTGGCATCACATCTTTTGGAAGTTTTCTATTGTTTTCATAATACTTGTTACAAACTTCAGTTGTGATGATGAATCCTGGAGGTACTGGCAGTTTTAACCGAGTCATTTCACTTAACCCTGCACCTTTACCGCCTAGAAGCATCCTGTTCTTACTATCTGCTTCTTCAAATGCATAAACTGATTTAGTTTTTACCATGCAAAAATTTGTAAATTTTTTGGCTTTTTAAACTAATCCCTTGGCAAATTCAGAAATTATTTTATTCCAATCTTTTGCCTTAATAATTCCACTAGCAACTAAGATGCCTTTTGATCCTAACTCTATTGCTTTTGCTACATCTTCACCTGATACAATTCCTGCACCACAAAGTAATTTTGTTTTATTTTTTGAATTATTTACAATACTTGCAGCTTTTGCAATTAATTCTGGCTTTTCTTTAGATACTGCTTTACCTGATCCAATTAATTCTGGTGGCTCAATTGCAATATAGTCTGGATTTAATTTTACATATTTTTTTACTTCTGCGATATCTTTTACACATAAAATGGATATCATTTTTAGTTCTTTTAATTTTAAAACCAATTTTTCAATTTCTTTACTTGAGATTCTATGTTCACTGTGATTGATCAATGATCCTTTCACTTTTGATTTTTTTAGTAATTCTGGAATTACAAACCCTGTTGTACTCCCAACTTTAGAATTATCAATATGTTGAGCTAAAATTGGAATTGTACTATTTGCCACTACTCCTATGAGGTGCTGCGGTGGTGAGATTGCTATTTTTATTTTATATTTTTTAGAAATCTTTTCTGCTATTTTTACAAATTTGATGATGTTCTCTCCTGCAATTTCTTCATAGTTTTTACAATTAATTACAAACATCTTTCTTTGAACTTTTTATATTGTATTTAATCCTTGATTAGGATTCTTTTATTTTTGATAAATTGTCATATCGTTTTTTCATTGTAGATACAATTATCATTAAAGTTAACCCTGCCAAATTTGTGCCTATAATGAATACATCTGATACGATGATTCCATAAATCAACCATAGGATTGATCCTGCAGCTATGAAGATCATTAAAAATTTTGAAACGTCATTTAGCCTCTTTGTTTTATATCCTTTGTAAATCTGCTCTACCCATCCGGTGAGAATCAAAACTCCGGCTGAAATACCTAATATTGCCAAAAGTGTTCCGTCAACTTCCATGATTTACATCAACTCCAAAAGAATTCATCTAATCCTGTTTGTTTTGGTTTTCCTAACATTGTATCAAAATCTAAATCCATTGAAGATGTGATTTGTTCCAATGTTGCCTCCATAAATTCCATATATTTTTTAGAATCAATCTCTTCTTTTTTTGCCAACTCTAATGGTTTTACTCCTGGTTTGTTTAGAATTTTTATAAATGAAATTTTATCTCCTTTCTTTACTTCTCTGATTGATTCTAGTTGTTTTGCTGCCCTGATGTGTTGGGGGATTGTTTTTACATATTCTGAAGGTGCTTTGCTAAGCATTACATTGAATGTTAAATCCTCTAATGGAATTTCTTTGGCTTCTACTTTTTTTCCACACATTGAAATTTTTTCTGCAATGTCTATTTTTGCTTTAACAAAGTCTTCCATTGTTTGAACTTTGGATAATATGTCTACTAACTCATAAAATAAATTTTTGATAAATGCTGGTGTATGTGATTTTTTACCTGTTAATCCTTTAACGTCTACTTTGCCTGACTTTGTTACCCCTAGATAGTTTTTCTTTCTATTGGAAAGTACACAATACCTGTATGTCTTATCAATTTCTAAATCTACTCCGTGGTCTTTTTTTGCTTGCTCTATTACAATCTTAATTTGCTCTTGAGTTGGTTTTTTCAAAAATAATGAATCTGTATCTCCATACAGGACTTCAATTCCAGTTTCTTCACATTTTTTAATTGTCTCTAAAATAGTAAATCTTCCTATTGCTGTTGTTGCTTCTGCGACTGGTAGGAAATACAATGGGAATATTTCAGCTCCCATTACCCCATAACTGGCATTTAGGATCACTTTAAGTGCTTGACTGACTACTGTGTATTGCTGTCTTTGATCATCAGTTAGTGTTTCTTTTTTTGATAGGCTTTTGTAGTAATTTACTCTCAAATCTCGCAATGATCCGATAATTAGCGATGTTAGGCCGTTTTTCTTTGTACATGCCCAATGATTGGTTCCGGGTATTGTGTTTTTTTTACATTCTTCATGAGTGCATCTTACTGTTTCGTATGATAGATTTCTAACTTTAATGATACTCGGATACAGACTTGCAAAATCCATTACAACTACATCAAAATGAATTCCTTCTTTTGGTTCTACGACTAGACCTCCTCTGTATTTTTTATCTTTAATCACCGCATCTGACATGACTCCCTCTGATCTTCTTTGCAACTCTTCACGTTTTGGAATCAGGCAATTTCTTCGTCTATGCTCATAATATAACAAACTTCTAATCCACTGTGATACTCCTAATCTTGCAACATCGTCGATTGGAAGTCTTCCAATCCTTGCAATGATTACCAGCAAATCCATTAACAAATCTTTGTTGAAACTGGTAAGTTCGTATGTTAGTAGTGCATCATTGTAACAATAATTTGCAGTTTGGTATAATGATAATTCATGAAATTCTAACCCATAGTCTATTTTTTCTTTTCCTAGTAGTGCTTTTGAAACACTATTCAGAGAAAAATCTGTATATTTTTGACTGAAAGCATAAATTTGAAATGATCTATTTGAAAGAACTTTGTACAAGTCTAAATGAACTCCTTCTTTGAGTGTTGCAGAATCCCTCATCATGTAAAATGGGTTTTCTGAATTTTTTATTCCTAGTCTTTCTGCTCTGTTGTAAAGATATGGTAAATCAAATTCATCCCCATTGTATGTCAGAACAAATGGAAATGTTTTGATTATTTGAAATGCGTCCTCTATCATTTTTTTCTCATCTGCTAAATCGTAAAATTTTATGTTGATGTTTGGCTCTAATTCATTTGTTCCTTCATCTGTTCCTTCTGTTTTAAGCACAAAAATTTGATCAAATCCATCAGATCCTTTCAGTCCTACAGCTGTAACTTTTTTTTCTGCTAGTTTTGGATCTGGTATTCTCCCAATCACTGCTTCAACTTCAATATCTACACTGAGTCTTTTTATTCTTGGAATTGGCTGATTTAGTAAATCCGCCCATTCTGAAATAAATATTTTAAATTCTTCAGCATCTACCATGCTTTCGCTGTCGACTTTATCCCACAACAAACTTTTTAGTGCAAGTTTAACTTCGTCAGAAATTTCTAAATCATATGGTTCTATTTTCCCATTTTTCACTTCGTAATATCTTCCAACTATTAATCCTCTATCGTAGAGATAATTTTCATAATACTTGAGATCTGATTCCCACGTTTCGATTTGATTTTTGATACTCTCCCCAAAATTTCCTCCTATTGACAGTGGATTATCTACAATTATTTGTGATAATTCAATCTCTTCGTCCTTTAGTAAATCGTATTTTTTGACTTGTTTAATTTCAAGTACGTCTGCTCTTTCTTGAAGAAAATCTAATTCATCTGGTGACAGTCTTGAATAACAATATGGCTTATGTCCTGTTTCATCATGCCATAAAATCAATTCTTTGGATTTTGGTTCATAAAATTTTAACACGACTGATTTTAAAATATTGTCGTATGTAGCTGACACCAGCATTGATGGCGCCATTGATTCAATTCTTTTACTTTCTCCTGTGTTTACTTGCATTTTCTCACACAGAATTCTCGTATTGTCCTACTAGTTCTTTTGCCCATCTCGTAATTTTATTTTTATCTAGATGTATCACTTCTACTCCTGCTTCTTTTAACAAATCATAATCTGTTTCAGGATATGCATCGAGACAAACAAATTTCCTGATGCCTATGGTTATTGCCATTTTAGTACACTCTAGACATGGGACAAATGTTGTGTATAGGATTGCACCTTCGATTCCTGCCTCAATTCCCAAAATTGCACAGTGCATGATGGCGTTAGCTTCTGCATGGTTGCAAAGACATCTATCTAACGATGCCCCTGATTCGATTTTCCCCTCCATTCGAAGTTGACATCTTTTACATCCTCCCTCAAAACAATTTTTGATTCCAGGCGGTGTTCCATTATATCCTGTTGCTAGCTGTCTGTGGTTTCTGACAATTACTGCGCCAACTTGCCTGGTCATGCAGTTAGAACGAAGTTTGGCAAGTTCTGCTTGAAGCATGAAATATTCATCCCATCCGGGTCTCTCAAAAGAACTACTCACATGAATCCTGTCTGTCTGTTCAATATATGGATCACGCTAGTCAAAATTACACATGCGATCAATCTTTCATGGAGTGAACGGTCTTCAAAATTAAATGATATTTGACCCTGATATTGTATCTGGAACAAATAACAAATTTAATCATACGTCGTCATTCCTGTGTCTGTAATTGTAATGGCATCTTTTGTTGCAAAACCAATCTAGTCCTCCTAAATATTCAACCCTGTCAGACTTGCCACAAAATGTGCATTTTATAAAATGCTTCATATTTTTTTCTGTATTCATGATATTGCTATCTATACAAGATAGAATGTATTTAGAGTCTAGTATTAGCTAAACAATTCAATACGAAAGCATAAAATCAATAAATTTTGATCTTTCAATATCTGATGACTGATTTTGTAGATAAAAAATATGTGAAAAAGAACTCTATAGAAAAACGAGATTATCAAATAAGTCTTGCAAATCAAGCTATTGCTGAAAATTGTATTGTGGTTTTACCTACAGGTCTTGGAAAAACTGCAGTTGCGTTACATGTAATTTCTGAATATTTATCAAAAGGCACTGGGGGAATTTTATTTTTGGCGCCTACCCGAGTTTTAGTCAATCAACATTATGATTTTTTAAAAAATAATCTCACTCTTGATGATATTTCTCTAATCACTGGGGAGGATCCAATTCCCAAAAGAACTAAACTTTGGAGTAATAGTGTTGTATGCGCAACTCCTGAAATTGCCCGGAATGACTTTGTTCGAGGAATTGTAACTTCCGACCAATTCACTCTTGTGATCTTTGATGAAGTCCATAGAACTGTTGGTGACTATGCTTATTCTGGAATTGCTCAACGCTTTGAAAATTCATCTGCTAGACTTATTGGGATGACTGCTACTTTGCCTAGTGAAAAAGAAAAGGCCACTGAGATTTTAACAAAACTTCGAATTTCTAGTGTTGCAGAACGTACTGAAGATAGTCCTGATGTAAAACCTTACACTCAAGAAACTAATACTGAATGGATTCACGTAGAATTGCCTCCTGAGTTAAAATCAATACAAAAATTATTGAAATTAGCATTAGATGAACGATATGATGTTTTGAGAAAAAATGGCATTCGTTTGGCTGAACAACAATCTCTTTCTGCTCTACTTAGAATTAGACAATTTGTATTGAATCAGAACAGACGCTCTGCAAAACCTCTTTTCACAGCTATTCGAATCCATTATGCTCTAAACATTCTTGAGGCTCATGGAGTTACTCCTTTTCTAAAATTCTGTGAACGAGCTAAAGCAAAAAAAGGTGTAGGTGTTAAAGAATTATTTGAGATTGATCCAAACTTTACAAGGGCAATTCATCTTGCAAACGAAGCTCAATCTCGTGGTATTGAACATTCAAAGATTCCTAAGCTTAAAGAAATTATAGAATCTGTTCCAGGCAAAGCATTAATTTTTACAAGTTATAGGGATTCAGTTGATCTAATTTACAATAAACTCCTTGAATTAGGAATATCTGCAGGCATTCTAATTGGAAAGGCAGGCGAGGCTGGATTAAAACAGAAAAAACAAATTGAAACTGTACAGAATTTCCGAGATGGGTTATTTCGTGTACTTGTTGCAACACGTGTTGGGGAAGAAGGTCTAGATATTGCAGAAGTAAACCAGGTAATTTTTTATGACAATGTTCCAAGTTCTGTGAGATTCATTCAGCGTAGGGGGAGAACTGGTAGAAAAGATGTTGGAAAGCTTGTAGTTTTGATAGCAAAAGATACTATTGATGAGACATATTATTGGATTGGCAAAAGAAAAATGACTGCTGCAAAATCAATGGGTGATAAAATGACTAAAGTTTTAGAAAAAAACCACGAGATTGAATCCAAAAAATCCGGTTTAGATGCTTTTATCTAGTTTGTGTATTGGTTGAGTATGTTATCAAAAAGAGATTGTTTTTTTTGAATTATTTTGTTTTTCATACTTGATTCTAAATGATGAATGCTGCTATTTTTTGCAATTAGTAAATTCTCTAACCTGATGTCATATTGACTTTCAAGAAAATTTTGAACTTCTTGAATGCCTCCTTCCAATTCAAGATTCTCAAATGCGTCTTTAGATATGTTAATAATTGATTTTTCTAGATATTCTAAAATCACATCCATGGTTTTTTCATCTAGTAACATAATTTGATATATTTTGCAACTAAAAAAAATGTTGTGTATTTTATTTTGGTTTTTGTGCTGTTTGAATTGATAATTATCTTCTAAACTCTTCTGCCACATTCTAGTCTATTGACAGGTGCAGACAAATCTAAAGAGATGAAAGATTTAGTTCAAAAAGAGAAAGATCTTCATAAGGAAATACGTGAAGATTTTAAGAAGATTAGTCAGAAAATAAATGATGATTTTGAAAAGGTCAAACAATCAAAATCCTTACCCTAGATTAGCCTAGCCTTTTGATGATGTGGTATCCAAATTCTGATTTGATTGGTTCAGACATTTCTCCAACTTGAAGTTTGAATGCTGCGTCTTCAAATGGTTTTACCATCATTCCTTTTGTAAAGTAGCCTAGATTTCCTTCCTTTTTTCCACTACCTGTGTCTGTTGAGAATTCTTTTGCTAAATTTGCAAATTTTTCTCCGTTTTTGATCTTTTCTAGAATAGTTAATGCCTCACTTTGTTTTGCAACTAAAATGTGGGAGCATTTTATCTTGTTACTCATTTCAATCTTTGAATTATTCCATGTCTTTATTTGTTAGTATTTCTTACACAATTAGAAATTGGATAAAGAAAGACTGCGAGTAAAAAGTGGGCGGAGTAAGTGCTGTAAAGACTGTTTAACTCATAGATGTATCCCTAATAGCTGTTATTGTGATTGCCATAAATGAAAAACCATGCTATGAAAATTTGATAAAAGATGGATATACTACGGTGAATCTACAGATGTGTGTCTTCTCAACTGTATTGCGAAATATGCAATAAGCTAAAATTTCCAAGATTTGAAAAACAAAGCAAATGCGTGTGTAAATCTGTTTCATAGAACTATATTTTTTAAAAAAATTCTACAATGAAATAAAATCTATGAATTGTTTTGATAAATGTCATAGTTTGTTCAAATGAGCAAACTTGTTTTTATCAATTTTAACACATGTGATATTATATGAAAATACTTCATATCGAAGATGTTTCTGAAATAAGTCAAATTTTTGCAGATATTTTGTCGACAAAGAATTATGATTTTGACAGTGTATCCGATGGACGAGCTGGTTTGGAATTGGCAGTTTACAAAGATTATGATTTAATTTTACTTGACATGTGCATGCCACAATATAGTGGGGTTGATTTTCTTTTAGATCTTAAACACAGGAGATCTTCAGAACTATCTAAAGTGGTCATTGTTAGTGCTCTTGAAATGAATCCCACACAAGAACAGGAACTACTGAATTTGGGAATCCGCTCTGTTTTAAGAAAGCCTATATCTGTTCAAGGGTTGCTATCTCAAATTGAACAAGAAATAACATTCTAAGTTAATCCCCAACTAATCTTGTTTTTTGGCATAATTTTTAAAAAAGGAGATTCATTTTCTTTCCATGGGTCTTTTTTTACCCAAGCAAATTTTTCATAGAAAATGTCATAGAGCATTTTAAAATCTGACCCTTTTTCAATTATTTTTACATCTCCCTGAATGCATATCGCTCTATGTTCTCCAGATTTGTAAATGTCAATTACAATTCCTACCTTTGAATTTAGTTTGAGGTTGTTAAAAGTACGTGTGTTGTAGTCTGTTGCTACCACAATTGAATTATTTACAAATACAAACGATACTGGTTTTACGTGTGAGATGTCATTGTGAGATGTTGCTATTCTTGCTTCTTCTAGTTCTTTTAGAAACTCTATTTCTTTACTGTTAAATTCAATCAACTAAAAATTCGTTCTCTTATTTCTGGAATGTATTTGTATACGATGTCTCTGATTCTTATTTGATCTTCTTCTGTTGGCACTTCTTTTTGAGCACTGAGGATTGCCCCTCCCATCCCAAGTGCCATTCCCATCACAATCCCGTATGTGAACTCTTGAGGATTTTCAACTTTTAAGATCTCTTCGTTTTCTTTAATTTCATTTAGATATGATGGAATTGTAGTAATTGCTCCGTTGATTACTTGAATAATTAATGCCTCTAATTGATCTTCACTCATAAACATTCTCAATATTATTTCTTAATAAATCTGCATCTCATATTGATTGAATGATTTCTGTTTGGTCAATCTGTAATTGCATTGAGTAAGAACGCTATTCTATAATTATCAATGCGCTTAAGTTTATAATTATATAAAATGTTAAAAATTTGTATATCTTATGTGTAATCATTTTACATACTCTAGTTCATATTCATAATTTCATAACAATTACTAGTAAAATGTCAAATAAAGTAATCTTGAGATATTTGGGAATTATTCCAGAAAGTGATGATTCTGAATGTGTTGATGAGTGTGATTGCTAGTGACTATATACAATACGCTTAAGTTCGTATCATTTGCTAAAAATTATTGAAAACACTATTCAAAGGATCTATTATTGTGGCAGGAATTGTTCTTTGTGTTCTTTTAATATTGAATACAGTAAACCCATAGATTCTAAACTCTTTTGAACATATACAATACACTCAGATTATGGATTTGTTGGGATGTTCTTCTCTGAAATCAATACTATGGAAATCTTCCTTCATCGATTAATTCTTTGTATATTGTTGACTCAATACGATTTTGCTCTTTACCGCATTTACTGCAGATGCCTGTTTCATTAGGGTCTTCTTTCATTTTCTTTTCGCATTCTATACATTTGTTAATGCCTCTTTTGAATCCCATGTTTGAATTTTTTCTAATCTTGATAATAACTATATCTGAACTTTGTGATTTGAAGACAAAAGTCTACATTTACACCTAAGATTTTTAATCCCTGCTTTGTGAGAGCACACATGTTTACATTTTTTACAACAAATGAGGCAAATACTGCATTACCTGATGTGATCAAGAAATTTGAATATTCGCTAGCAA
>CALNZF010000039.1:0-5248 GCA_942490965.1 uncultured Nitrosopumilaceae archaeon
GGGCATCAAAATAATTCCAAAATTTCAGAAATGCTAGAGAAAATAAAACAAGAAACACTATTTATGAAAACATTGGGATCCTATCCTTCTGCAAAATTAAACTAAAATCCTTTAGGCTTTCGCAATGTAAAGCCCATACTAAATCCAATAATTACCATTCCAGAGGTAATTACCATTAGATCATAAGTAAACCAAATAGGATCAGAACTTCGAATTAATGTTCCAGTAACAGATAATTCAGAACTGCCGGTGTTTTGAATTAGGATTTTAGTTTCCCCATCTTCTAAATGAGTCCAATCTAATTTCAATTCATTTTTGTATGAAGTGATTGGAATCTGTAATCCTGCTCCAGGACTTGCAAGTTTTAGATCAAAAGCATCACCCATAATCTTCATGGATTGAGGAGTGTGATTAGGGGCAGGAATTGTATATGACATTGAATCACCCATAGCTACTGTATAATTCTCATTAACTGTAAGTGGTCCAATATGTGTAAGTAAAGAATATCCTCCAATTGCAATAATTGCACTTCCAACAATCATACCAATAATAGTTCTTTTAGAAATCACATTGAAATTACTCTTGACACTGTTTAAAAAATTACCGGAAAGGCATATGAAATCAATAATGAAATAGTTTTAGTTAAAATCCCCACATTGGGAATATATACAAAAAATTACCTATAATTGCCAAGAGAAACGCTGCAAACACTAAGAAACGTATTGTTTTATTTGGAATTTTATAGATAATGGTTGCCAGTCCTACTCCCATTACTGGTAAAAAATATATCATATAATATGCAAAAGTGTCTCTCAGCACATCTATTATCAAATAGGGTATAAAGAAACTAAATCCGGAAATAATAAAAATTACATCCTTAGAAACATAAATTTTATTTTTAACTCTCTGAAAAATTGCGTAACCTATCAATACAACACAACTCCAAAAACCAATATGCCACCAAGTATAGTTGATTATAGACTGAACCCACAAAGTTGAGTATTCTTTTTGATGTCTCTCGATTCCTTCATCATCAACGTATGTTTTATCATAACCATATGTAATATTATGAACGGTTTTACCACTTGAAACTGGGAGAAATGACGCAATGAATTCATTGGTGCTGACTTCCTGCTGTGTATAGTATCCCTTGGTGAATATAACCTGTAAATGATGTATGGGGTCAGTTACTTGAGATACATAGTTAAACTGTTCAACAGGTTTTTGATATATTTCAGTAGTACTCCTCAAGATATCAAATCTCATGACACCAGGATCAAAATTTTCATTTACAGTAAAATATTCTGGAAATCTTGTAGAATACTCCAAAACAGTTATGGTGTTGTCATAAATCACCAGGGGAATTAAAAACGCAGTTGTCATTATCAACAAAGAGATCAGCGGAGTTTTGATAAACTTGAAACTATGTTTTTGTATATTTTTGACAGCTAAGACAAATTCCTCTCGGTTATGGAGACAATGATATATTGCAATGAATATAACAAAAAATACCGCTGTCTCTTTGATTAATGCCGATAATCCTATGAATAATGCTGCAAAATAGTATTTTTGTTTAAAATACAAGTAGATTGAGAAAAAACCTATTGCCATAACGGGCATGTCTCTTAACATCAGTGACGAAGATACAAAAATTACAGGACTGAATGCCATGATTACGCTCGTTATTAATGCAATTTTTTTAGTTGAGATATGTTCAACCACTTTATAATAAAAATACAAAAAAACCATTCCAAGTATTACTATTGGAAACCTCCATGATGCCCAGTTGTCCCCAAACACATAGACGAATGGAGAAACAATAAAAGATAATCCTGGAAGTTGATATGGCGTATGATCAATTCCCAACATGAACCACCTCATAAAAGTTGTAAAAAATACTTCATCCAACACCTCAAAGTTTGGATGAGATATTACAAACATGTGAATTGAAAAGGATGTAAAAATAATATGTAAAATGGTAATCTTTTGTAATTTTTCAGATAGAAATTGTAAAATTTCCAATAAATTTAATATTAAAATTACTCATATTAACTTTAAATCATAATTCTAATCATTACTAACTTTTTACATATGTAGACTTTTTTTTGACTGTTAGTTGATACCCCAGTATTTTTTGTTAAGATCTAAAAATCAGATTATCTAAAATTTCTTAATCATCTCGAGTAAAACCTTACTTTGATGAATAGCGCGTTCAGGATAACAATTTAGCATCCAACCATTATCAATTTTATCAAATCCCATATCCGTGCAATCTGTATTATATTCTAGATGACTATTGTCAAATTTCCAATCAAACCCATTCCTTATTTCTAATTCAGGGAAGTTATGGCCTCTATGAAGAGTCATTAAATTATTGTTATAATCTACCTTAATTTCAGCATAAAGTGCATTAGGATACAAGTAAACAACATTTGGATGATTTGTGATTGCATCAAATTCTTTTTTGGTCACATATTCATTATGTAATAAAATTACTTTTTCATATCGTTTAAGAATATCAGGGTTTTGATCTACCTCAATATCAGATATGCTTTCATATCCCAATAATTTTAATATTTGAAATCCGTTACCGCTTGAAAAGAAATTCAGAGTAGATTCTTTTGGAATTTCAAGTGTTAGACATTCTTCATCACATTCTCCTCTATAATATGTATAAAATCCAGGTTCATTGTATGCTACTGAAGTAAAAATTGGAAATATGACAATAGTATTTTCATCAGGAATGTATCTTAGCTTTTCATACAATTCATTATTTTTAGGATTTAATTCAAATTGTACATTTATCCATGTTTTTTTTCCATCTATAATTTCAAACTGATCCTCAAAGCCAAAAATATTAAAAAGTGAAGGAGTATCTAATGGGGTTTTTCTAATTTCATTTGAAAATTGATCATCATTTTCAAAGTTATCGTATGGAAAAAACTGGACAATCATAACAAACACACCAATAACAATAATTATGTAAATGAGAAATTTTATTTTCATGTCTGTTTAATTATTTTTTATAATAATTAAATTTTAAAGTATTTACATCAAAGAGACATCATGAGGCTGGCTTTCTGCAAATCCTGCTCTTGACATTTTGATGAATTCTGCATTTTCTTGCATTTGCAGAATTGTATGTGCTCCACAATAACTCAATCCGGAGCGTACGCCACCAGTTAGTTGTTTTAGAATATCAGTTACAGTTCCTTTGTATGGAACCATTGCCTCAACTCCTTCTGCAACATAATCATTAAGATCATCATCAAGTGAAATTGAACCTGTCTCTTTAGATTTTCTGCCTATTGATGCCGCTAATGATGCCATGCCTCGATAAACTTTGAATCGTTTTCCATTTTTAGTCAAAACTGTACCAGGGGATTCATCAGTTCCGCCAAGCATACTGCCAACCATAACAGTTGAAGCACCAGAAGCTAAAGCTTTAGTTGCATCACCTGAAGTTCTAGTTCCCCCATCAGAAATTATTGGAATGCCATGATCTTTGCCAACTTTAGCACAATCCATTACTGCAGTTAATTGAGGAACACCTGAGCCAGTAATTACTCTAGTAATACAAATTGAACCAGAACCTACACCTACCTTTACAGCATCTACACCAGCTTTAATCAAGTCTTCAGCTCCTTGAGCAGTTGCAATATTTCCTGCAATTAATTCACAATTTGGGAATGCTTTTTTGATATTCCTAACTGTACTGATTGCGTTTTCACTATGTCCATGAGCAATATCAACTACAAGTACATCTACACCTGCTTCCAAAAGAGATTCACTTCTTTCTAAAAAGTCACCTTTAACTCCAACTGCAGCGCCAACTAGCGGTCTTCCCTTCTTATCTTTAGATGCGTTTGGAAAATCTGCATTATTTGTTATATCTTTACTTGTAATCAAGCCTTTGATGATTCCGGAATCATCAACTATAGGTAATTTTTCAATTCTGTGTTTATGTAAAATTTCTTTAGATTCGTCTAAAGTTACACCCATTTTTGCTGTGACTACATCCTTTGTCATAACATCTTGAATTTTACTAGATTTATTTGCAAATAATAAATCCCTTTCAGTTACAATTCCTATTAGTTTTGAATTAGAATCAACAACTAAGAGGCCTGAAATTTCTTTATCTTGTGCATAATCCATAGCATATTCAATTGACTTGTCTGCAGATATTGAATATGGATTTTCAATCATTACACTTCCAGATCTTTTGACTTTTAGAACCTCACTTGCTTGCTCCTTAATTGTCAAAAATCTATGAATAATTCCAATCCCACCAGCACGAGCCATTGCTCCAGCCATAGAAGATTCTGTCACTGTATCCATATTTGCACTCACAAAAGGAATGTTGATTGTAATATTTCGAGATAATTTTGTAGATAGATCGGTCTGACTTCTGCTAGTAATATCAGAATATTTGGGTACAAGAAGAACGTCGTCAAATGTTAATCCTTCTTTGAATTCCAATGAAACCTTGTTAAGAAAGTAAAATATTGATTATAAGCCTTTGTGTTATTTTGATAATTTAGAGGCGATCGTTACGGCATCTTTAGTAGCCTCTACATTGTGTGTACGAATAATATCAGCTCCATGTAATACAGATATTACTTCTGCAGAAATAGAGCCAAATAATCGATCGCTTGGATTTTCTTTTCTCAAAATTTTTCCTATGAATGATTTATTTGAAACAGAGATCAGAAGGGGATAATTTTGTTTGATTGAATTTAGATTTTTTAATATAGATAGATCTCTCTCTAACCAGTCTGATTTAATTTTTGTAAAAAATTGTCCTTTTCCAGTTTTTCTAAAAAACCCAATAGCAGGATCTAACACGATTTTTTCAGAAGAAACATGTGATTTTTTTGCTATCTTTAAGCTATCTTGCAATAATTTCTTAGTTACTGTAACAGGATTCCCATAAACAATTTTTGAATTATACGCACATAAAATTAAAGAGGGACTGTATTCTGAAATGACTTCTTGCATTTTTTTATCATATTTTAATCCAGAAATATCATTAATTATTTCAATTCCATACTCTAAAGCATCAACGCCTGCACCGTTTCAACGGCATGCCCCGCCGCGCCAACCCAACGGGGTGTGTGACCCGCAAGGCAGCACTGCTGTTCGCAACCCTTAGCCACTTCTTCCGTGCAACCCGTTTACAGAGAGCGGCAAGTCACGCACCGCCCTTCGTGTGGCTTTCCACGCACTCTCCTCATCATGCGCACGGTTG
>CALNZF010000040.1:0-5117 GCA_942490965.1 uncultured Nitrosopumilaceae archaeon
AGATCAGTTCATAATTCTATTGAAGAATTAGTTTTTCATATAATTGGTATTTTAGGTGGTCTTAGGGCAAAAAGAAAAATTCTAAAAATTGGAAATGGGAATATGCATGTTGCAAAACAAATTGTAACAATGCTTAATCTAAAATTTTGTTCATCTTTTGAATTGGAATTTATAGATGAACGAAAAACCAGTATGAAAATTAAAAATTTTAATCAAAGAGGCAAACGAGACATGCTCTCAGCAAAATATATTTCTCAGCGAGAAGGAATTAGATATTCAATTCTTCCCTTATCAATTACAGGTTAGAAAATATGATTTTAATTGATAAATCTAAAAATTTTTTAACAATTTGAATATTTTTCAATGTTATGATTGTGTGATAATGATAAAAGTATGAAAATATTTAAATTTTTTATATTTTATTCAAAAAAATTGAAATTATTGGTAAAACATCTATATTGCTATGTGTAATTTTTTCAAAAAATAATATTTTAGAATCAGCTATACATATTTATTTAAGATTTCTTATTTTTTTTTGAAAATAATAATTTTGATCGACTAAAAATACGAAATTATTTCAAGTTTTATTGCTATTTTTAACATATTTTATCGATCCATCCTTATATAGTTATGAATTCTATATGATATTACCAAGATGACTTGTAAAGGAATTTGTGTTAGATATAAGGCTCAAAAGCCTGTAGGCACTGGAAGATATGCTTCCGGACAACGTCGATGTCAAATTTGTGAAATCTTCATCAAATGGGAAGGACTTTGGTGTCCATGTTGTGGATATAGATTAAGAACCAAACCACGTAATTTGAAATACAAAGCAAAACTACGTGCTAGAGTTGAGGCTGATTCTATGGAAGCTGCAGCAGCTACTGAAATTGAATCAGAAGTTCAAGAAGTAACTGTTAAAGCAAAATCTAAAGCCAAAACGGCTAAAGCAAAAACAACAAAATCCAAAGCTAAAGCAAAAACTAAAGAAAAAACTCCATGCACACATTGTGAAAAACTCTTTGTTTATCCAGATAAACATGAGAAGAATTGCAAGAAGAACCCTGAAGTAGTTGCTTCCCAGAAAACTGAAACAATAGCAATAAAAGCATAAGATTTGTTCGTAGCTCATTGACCCCTCCAAATGGATTTTTCCATAAAATGGTAAATTTGGAGAGTCGAAGTTTTTTTATACAAATTCAAAAATTTGAAAATGGTTATTTTATTTCAGTTACTGAAGGTTCCAAAAAATTAGGTTCTATGGTAGTTTCATTGGCAACTGGACCCACACCAATTACGACAACTATTATTCCATCCAGATCGGAATCTCTTTTTTTAAAACTCATTTCTGAAAGAATTAGTACTCGTATGAGAGGGATTGCTCTAGTTTCTGCTTTTATTCAAAAACCTTTAGAATCAAATACAGCAAAAGGCTTAATGTCTGAGATTATGGATATGATTGAGAATGAGTGATTTAAGAAGTTACATTTCCCAAATTAAAAAAATAAATGAACTCAAAACTGTAAAATCAACTGTTTCAACAAAATATGAAATTGCTGGAATCACTGCCAAGGTTGATGGTTCCAATGCTGTATTGTTTGAAAAAATAAAAGAAAGTGATTTTAGATTAATTGCAAATTTAGTTGGAACTAGAAAACGATTCGCAATCGCTGTTGGTGGTACAGAATACAATATTCATGAAAAAGTAATTTCTGCAATTAAAAAAGCTAAAAAACCTAAAATTGTTTCTTCAGGAAAATTCATGGAAAACAAGTCAAAAAACCTACTTTCTATGCCTATAGTTACTCATTTTGAAAAAGAATCTGGTCCATTTATCACATCATCCATAGCATATGCTAAAAATCCTGAAACTGGAAAACAAAATTCTTCATTTCACAGAATGATGCCAATTGACAAAACTCACTTGTCTATTAGAATGGTTGAGGGTCGTCATCTTCATAGATGTTTCACTGATGCCAAAGAACATGGTGAAGATCTCAAAATTGCTATAACTGTAGGTGTCCATCCTGCAATTTCAATTGCTGGTGCATACCAAGCAGATTGGGGAAAAGATGAGATTGATATTGCAAATTCACTTTTAGGTGGAAAATTAACTTTAGCAAAACTTCCTTTTACAGGCTTGAACGTTCCATCTGGCTCTGAATTTGTTATGGAAGGAAAAATTCTTCGTGATCAAACTCATCCAGAATGGATGGTTGAAATGCTTCAGACATATGATCATAAAAGATCTCAACCTATTTTTGAGCTTGAAAATCTCTATTATAGAAACAGTCCAATTTTTCATGATGTCTTATCTGGATATTCGGAGCATAGATTGTTGATGGGAATGCCTATTGAATCAAAATTAAATGGAGAATTAAAAAAATCATTTTCTCAAACAAAACAAGTTTCAATGACAAACGGTGGATGCAACTGGCTACATGCAGTAGTTCAAATTAAAAAGAAAAATGATTCAGATCCTAAAAAAATTATTAAAAAAACATTTGAATCTCATCGTTCATTGAAACAAGTAACAATAGTTGATGAAGACATTGATCCAAATAATGCTGAATCTGTAGAGTATGCGATGGCTACAAGGTTTCAAGCTGATAAGGATCTAGTTATTCTCAAAAATGTTCGTGGCTCTAGTCTGGATCCATCAAGTAATCAACAAAAACTAGAAACTGCTAAAATGGGCATTGATGCAACTAGATCTCTTTCTAAACGCCCAGAAGGATTCGAGTTAGCTAAAATCCCAAAAATCGATAAAATTAAACTCGAAAAATATTTCAAATGACTAGAATCAACTGATTCAATTAAATTGAGAATAATAATTAGGTAAAAAATGTCATCAGAAAGCTCCAATATGCGAGAAAAAAGCCCTTCAGAATCTCATGCTGAAGTAATTGTTCGAATGTTTCCTTCAGATGCAAATCCTGCAGGAAATGTTTTTGGAGGTGAAATTTTAAAACATATTGATATGGTGGCAGGAATTGTTGCTCAACGTCATAGTCAATCAAATGCAGTTACGGTTTCTATGGATAGTGTAAATTTTTTGAAACCTGTTTTTGTTGGAAATGTTCTTACATTAAATGCTAGGATAAATTATATCCATAATTCATCGATGGAAATAGAAGTCAAAGCCGAAGCTGAAGATATTGTAACAGGAATTAGAACTGTCACTGGAACTGCTTTTGTAACATTTGTGGCTCTTGATAAAAATGGAAAACCTACACCTGTTCCTAAATTATCTTTAAAAACAGATGATGATAGACAAAAATTTGAAGAAGGTAAAATTCGAATGGATACTAGACTAAAAAATCGTCAAAAATAATCCGTGCGATATCTTCATAGATCCATTTAAGAATAATGAAAACTCTCTTTAGTTAATGTCAGATCAAACAAAAAATAATGAATGGGATTCATTATGGCAAGAATATACAAAATCACTTGAAAATTGGAAAACTCTTTTTGAGCAAATTCAAAATGCAAGTAAAGATATGCAATCCAAATTTAATGGTGTTTGGGATAAAGCAAATGTTGAATCAAGTGCTGAAACCATGAAATTATTTGGAGAAAATTGGCAAAAAGCTCTCAATGATGTTGGAATGAATTCTTTCAAAGAATTTAGTGAAAATTGGCAAAAGGCTCTTAATGACACTAATGCATCTGCTTTCAAACAATTTGCTGAAAATTGGCAAAAAACTCTCAGCTCATCTGGTTTAGAACAGATGAACGTTTACGGTGAAATGATGAAAAAATTTGCCGAAACATGGACTTCAATGTGGCCAAAATCACAATAAATTGTTGAATTGAGAGAAAAATTTCTCTTTTTTTGTACATGCACTGGGTTAGAGATTATGACTGCAATAGGCGTTACAGGATACTTGTTTCATTTAGAAGAGTATGTACTGTCTTTAATTTCTATGATTGTTTTTGGTAAACTAATTCTTTTTCATTTTATCATGGAATATTTTGATAGAAAAAGATTACAAACAAAAAATTATCAAAATGTGGAAAGAATAAAACCATGATGAGTTTAGAATTTTTTGTTGTCGATTACTCAAAATGAATATTATGTAGAATTATCTAGCTTTGACGATCTAGCAAGATTTGCATGTGCATTACAAGAGTATCCCAAACGAATTTATTCTCAAGAACTAGACGGTACTAGAATTATTTCAAGTAGTTTAACCCTTGCAAATACCTTGTTGATTTTTTATGTGCCAATGTCAAAATCTGGAAGATATGTTTCATATCAAATTAATTCTGGAAAAGAAATCTGTGATGTTGTTGAATCTACAAAAACAAATTCTCAATATGCTCCTATTGTTCATATGGAATCTAAAATTTCACCTTTACCTGTAAAATCAAAAAAAATGTCTGATCAATTTCATCCGATACCGGTAAAGGATTTAGGAAGTTTAGCTCGATTAACATATGATCCGGAATTTCCAGAAGAACAAAATCTTGTACTTTATGCGTTACCTCACAAAAAATCTTGGGTGATGGGATACATTACTTCTCTTGAAATGGATGAGGTATACTATAATTTCAATTACATTAAATTAGATTCAGAACCTACCCAACATTTTGTTAAATATCAAGGAAATCAGGGCCAAGATCCAGAATTTTCAGATAATTTTGATCATGGTTATTCATATTTACCCATAATCAAAATCAAATCAGAAAATTCGATTTTTGGATTATCTGATTAAATTTTCAAATATTTCTAGTCAAATCTTTAATTTTTTTCCTTGATTCTTCAACTAACCGTTTCATCACTGGAATGTAAATTTTAGCAGCATAAAAAATCTCAATATCTCTATGATTTCCAATATCTAGAAATGTAGATGCAATGATTTGATTTTCATCAACTTTAGGCTCCTTTTTTTCATATCTTTTATGATTAATAATCTCTAAAAAAATTGGCAGTTGTCTTTTTATTTCAATTTCTAATTCATCTTTAGAGTGTAATTTCTATTTTACTTAATTGAACTTTAATTTCTTGATTAATGTCATCTTTGTATCTCATCTGATGCTCTAATCATAATTTTTATTGCAGGTAATTTTTTAAATTTATCTCTAAAGTCACATATTTCCCTCATAAAATTCGG
>CALNZF010000041.1:0-3285 GCA_942490965.1 uncultured Nitrosopumilaceae archaeon
CAATTGCTAAACGGGCTTTGTCTGCAATCTCTTTTGGAACGGTGACAACATTTTTTTCATTAATTAACGCATCATATACTTTTTCAAGTGTAATCATTTTCATGTATTGGCATTCTGCTTTTTCAGATGCAGGAATGAAAGTCTTACCAGGATTTTGTTGTCTCATTTTATAGAGAATTCCAGTTTCTGTAGCAACTACGAAATTCTTTGATTTTGATGCATTTGCATGATTTAGCATTCCCTCAGTAGAAAGAATTGAAACTTTTTGATTATCATAACTTCCATCTGCTACATCATACATCATTGGAGTTGTACAACTGCATTCAGGATGAATTAGAAATTCTGCATCTTGCATGGACTCTAATTTTTTATTTACATCTTCAGGAGTGATTCCTGCATGAACATGGCATTCACCAGCCCAGATGTGCATATTTTTTCTACCAGTCATTTTAGCAACATAAGATCCTAGAAACATGTCAGGTAAAAATAAAATTTCCTTATTTTCAGGAATTGCTTTTACAACATTGACGGCATTAGCTGAAGTGCAGCAATAATCAAGTTCTGCTTTAATTTCAGCAGTAGTGTTGACATATCCAACTGCTATTGCATCAGGATGCTGCTTCTTCCAGTTTTTTAATTCATCAACAGTAATTGAATCAGACAATGAACATCCGGCTTCTAAATCAGGGATTAAGACTCTTTTTTCAGGGCTAATTATGGCAGCAGTTTCAGCCATAAAATGGACACCGCAAAATAGAATTGTTTTTTGTGGAGTTTTTGCAGCTTGTCTGGACAGTCCCAAGGAATCGCCTGTAAAATCAGCAACATCCTGAACATCGGGAATTTGATAATTATGAGCTAAAATTACAACGTCTTTTTCTTTCTTTAATCTCATAATCTCTTCTTTGAGTTCAGAGGATTGTTGTACGAGCATATACAAAGAAAATGAATTGAGTATTGATTTAAAGAATGGGAAACAGTCCAGAATTCTCAGGAAAACCAGCAAATGTGGCAATAATTGCCATATTACGTACCAATCTGAATACCATCAGAGCAATATTTCCTCAAAGTTTCAATCGCAGATAAAATTGCCAGCCTACTAGTTTTGGGATTATTTGTATCAGGATAATTCTCTATAGTAAAAGTCATTTTTCCAAATTTTCCTTCAGCTTCAATATGATGAGTGTTTTTGTCAGTGTTTGGGTCTGCAATTATTTTTACCCTGGTCTTCTCACTGCCAATTCCAGATAAAGAGAGCAGTGCTGCAACGTTGATGTTTGCAGGAAATAAAGTGACAGCGTCTTTTGCAGTCCCTTCAAAAATTATTGTCGGCAAACTAATTGAATCCAAATTAATTTTAGAATTCTCAAAAAACTTTGCACCCTTTAGAGATTTTGGATGTTTGGTTGTAGTTATTGACAGAGATTCCAATTCATCCTTGACAGATTTTAGGCCATCCAATCCAGCAATTGCGCCAGATGGAAGGAAGATTGTTTTTTTGAAATCCTTACAGGCATCAGATAAAATATCATAGATGGATTCATCCAACAGTGCACCGACACTCATGATCATCAAGTCTCGTTTGTTTTGCAAAACACTTAATGCAACATCTCTTACTGCATCTTGCGATGCTGCTTCAACTATAATATTAACAGGGTGTGAAGATAAAAGATGGGAATTTTCAACAATTTCAGGTTTATTTTTTAATTTTTCAACGAAAGCAAGACTGTTTGACGCATCTTTAGAATCATCATACACGTGTGTGAGAGTAGCTGGAATTTTACCTGAATCAATTGCTAATGCAATTTGAGTACCAATTGCACCACATCCAAGTAATCCTATTCGTTTCAAATAATAATGATAGAAATCATGACTTAATTAATTCTAATCTGAATAATTTCAATAAAAGGTACAATTACCCACACAAACAGATGATTTGTACCCAATCTATTTAAAATAAAAAATAGAATTCACATTATTGAATAAAAATAACAAGATTTTTTTCATAATGTCGTTTTTGTTACTATTTTCAATTATTATTCCAATCAATGCGGAGGTTGATTCACCAAGAAAACAAATGGAGCGAGGGATATTAGTTGAGAATGTTCAGTGTAAAAGTGGCTTAGATTCAGTAATTCGAACTAATGGTAATCCAGCATGTGTCACTCTACAAACTGCTGAAAAAATGAAAACAATGGGAATTGCAACGATTCCAATTAAATTTACAGATTTGATAAAAAATGAAACCATCGCACTGACTGAGAATAAAATTGAAACCATTCCTGCATCAAGTAAATCAATAGTGAATTTTTACGTAACAGATCATGATTTGAATTTAGCACATAACGGTGTAGAAGTTGTATTAACTGAGGGATTATTTGAATTTACAATTAATGGAGTTTCTATTGAGGGTCCTAAAAACATGATTGAAACAGGTCCAGATACTGGCAAGTTTTATGTTAAACTAGAATTGCCTGAAACAATTAATGGAAGACCACTAGATCAAGACGATATTGTATTGATAAAATATCTTGATGAATCAGATTATTCTGGAAATCCAAACAGTACTCTAACAATATCAGTCTCCATTATCAAAAACATATGCAAATGTAAAGACTGTTGATGGCGGTTCCAGAATAGGCCACGAATTCACTCTAAGAATTTACGAGCCTGATGCAAACAGAGATTCCAAAAATGAAGATAAGATTTCATTCAGTGAATTAGAGTTTAGAGGTGAGGGTGGATCAGAACCACATTTGCCAACCCAAAATTTGATGCAAACAGAAGTTATCTTGTGGAGACGTGACCCAACACAAGACACATTTGAGGTAGTTATTAAGATTCCACGAGAAATAGATGGAAAAACAATCCACATAGGAGATGATTATGAGATTAGATACATCG
This sequence comes from uncultured Nitrosopumilaceae archaeon, assembly GCA_942490965.1. Classification (GTDB taxonomy): domain Archaea; phylum Thermoproteota; class Nitrososphaeria; order Nitrososphaerales; family Nitrosopumilaceae; genus Nitrosopumilus. The sequence goes on from CALNZF010000041.1 coordinate 2,905, forward strand.
ATAAATCAACACCTTCAAATTCAAATGAAAAGATTATTTTCAAAGGTAGAATAGGGTAATAGTGTTAACTCAAGTATCACATAGGTGAATGTTTAGTATAACCTAAAGATTTTATTCGAACCAACAAAGTATTGTTGTGCTAAATACAGTATACAAAGATGCGATTATCAACAGAGAAAAAATGCTGTCCATTTTAAAAGGACCAAAATTTGAGCAAATTTTAAAAAAAGCAAGAAAAAATTGGATAGAATTTACGCCTACGAAACAAGACGTAGTCACTGCTGGAATTGATAGTAGTTTTAACAATACAAGATTTCAAGGAATTGAACTATGGACAACTACATCTGTTTCAGTAAAATCAGATGGTGAAATTTTAGTTGA
>CALNZF010000042.1:0-6372 GCA_942490965.1 uncultured Nitrosopumilaceae archaeon
TATTCATCAGATCCTAATAGATTAGGAAATTTTCCCAAGGATCTTGCTGAAATTTTGGTTCCTACTTTAGCTACCGATATCTGCATTGAGATTTTCTTTGGCGATGATGGAAATCCGACACATGTTCAATTAGAGGAATGTGATGATGAAGAGGATGATTTAGAGGAAAATGAAGATTCTGATTTAGAGGACTGAATTTCTAAAATAATCTATTCTACATAATGATGATGTGTTAAATTGTCATAAAATCTAACTGATTTTAAATTTACAAATTCTAACATGCCATATCTTGACAATTCTCTTCCAAATCCACTATGTTTTATTCCTCCAAATGGAATTCGCGGATCTGAAATTACTACATTATTTACACTAACTATTCCTGATTCAATTCGTCTAGACATTTTATCTGCTTTAGCAAGATCTTTTGTCCAAATGCTCGCACCTAAACCAAATTCACTGTCATTAGCTAATTTTATTGCTTCACTTTCATTTTCAACAATTGTAATTGGAGCTACTGGTCCAAAAGTTTCTTCCTGTGCTATTCTCATATTTGGTTTAATGTTTGTCAAAATTGTTGGTTTATAGAAACATCCTTTTCCTTCTATTTCAGAACCCCCAAGAAGAATTTCAGCACCTTTTTCTTTTGCATCCTCAACTATTCCAGAAATTGTTTCCAAACCACTTTTACTTGATAATGGTCCAATATCCGTTTCAATTAACATTGGATCCCCCATTTTGAGCTGAGATGCTTTTTTAATAAACAACTCAGTAAATTCATCTGCAATATTTTTTCCAACAAAAAATCTTTTTGATGCAACGCAACTTTGTCCACAATTGATGAATCTACCTTTAACGGCACCTTCTGCTGCTTTTTCAATAATTGCATCATCTAATACTATGAAAGGATCACTTCCACCTAATTCTAAAACACATTTTTTCAAATGTTTTGCAGCTCTCTCACCTACTTTTGCACCTGCATTAGTGCTACCAGTAAAAGTAACTGCATTCACATCCGAATCTATGAGGTGATTTGCAGATTCTACACTCCCAACCACCGTTTGAAAAATCCCATCAGGCATTCCAGATTCGGTAAATGCTTTTTCAATTTCAATACCTGATTGCATCGTTACTCTAGATGGTTTCATAACAATTACATTCCCTGCCATTAAACAAGGAGCTGCAAATCTTAATGCTTGCCAATATGGAAAATTCCATGGCATAATTGAGCCTATAACTCCAAGTGGTTCAAAAGTTAGAAAACTCTTTCTTGCATCTGTGTTTAATACTTCATCAGAAAGAAAACTATCTCCATGATCTGCATAAAATTCTAAAGCCCATGCACATTTTTCAACCTCTCCAATTGATTCCTTGAGTGGTTTACCCATTTCAGTTGTAGCTACTTTTGCAAGTTCTGTTTTATTCTTCTTTAGATATTCCACTAAATTGTAAATGTAACTTCTGCGTTTTTCATAATCTTTTTTCCATTCTGGATACGCTCTTTTTGCTTTTCCTACTAAATCAAATACTTGATTTTTATCCATTGCAGAATAATTTGCAATATTTTCACCAGTAGCTGGATTTACCGTAGTGATTTGACTCAAGGATCTTCCGAAGGTTTTCTCCTATTTATTCTAGTAACCTTATTTTCAAAATTTTTAGCCTAATCAAAATGTCTGTTGCATATCTTGTTTGATTTCATCAATTTTCTTTTGATATGCTTTTCTTGATTTATCATTCTTTTTTAGATTCAAAACATTTTGACATGATGGGCATTTGAACATCCCGTCAAGAGCATTTTCAAATGTTACTCTGGGACAATCTTCGTTTCCACAGTGATAGAAATCTGAAGCATTTTCATAATCTAATCTTTGTTGTAATCTTTCATCGATTTTCTTTTTTTGATTTTCAATAAAATGTTCTACTTCCTCTCTTCTGGTTCTCCATCTGTAAACAAACCATCCTTTTCTTTCGTCTTTAACTCTAATTCCAGTAATGAGGGATTTTCCAAATAGATCATACAATACCTTTCTTACCATGTTGATTCTGAGACCTGTGGAACTTGCAATTTCTTCATCAGTAGCATCTTCGGCTTTGAGAAGAGATCTTGCTACTTTGAGATATTCATCTCCTCCAATCATTGAAGCAATTCTAACAAAAGGATCTTCGTATTTGTCTACCAACTCTAATGACTTCGGATTTTCTACTATTAATCCCTTGTTTCGTTTACTTGCACATTTTTGCCATTTTTGGTAGGGATGATCTTTCTTTTTGCATTAGGAAACTCTTTTTCAAATTGCTCACCTTTTTGAATACGATCTAAAAGAATTGCTAAAGCGCTAATTTCTGAGTGAGGTTGACTGCCAACTCCGACATTATAATCTGCCAATTCATAAATTTCTCTTGGAACTTTTTCAGCACCCACAACAATTAGCAGATTTTTTTCTTCTCGAATTTTTTCTTGAGCCTTGTTAATACTTTCACCATACATTGAAAGATGAACGATTTTAAATCCTTCATCTTTTTTCTTTTTTACAATTGTTTTCCATTTTTCAATAAATTCTACCTCAAAATCACCTCCCCACGTATTGTTGATCTTTTCAATAGTATCTTTAATTTCAGGATTTACCTCAGTCATGTAAATTCGCTCTGCCCCAAATCCTCTTGAAACAAGTGCAACATGTGTTGTTACCCTGTCATCCCTAACTAGACGTTGTCCAATTCTAACTACTTCAATTACCAAATGTTTTATCTGCTCCTTCCCATGAATTATTTTTTGGTTTATGAAAATTTTGACTTTCTACAATTCCTTTGATTAATTCTTTTAATTGTGTAATATTTTTCCCAGTTTTTGCAGAAACTGAAATCAATTTTTTATTTTCAGTCAAATTAAGATATTCAACTTTTCGTTTAATCTCTTCATTTTTTAATAAATCTGATTTGTTTAGAGCATAAATTATCTTATCTTGTTCTACCCCTAATTCATTTAAAGTTCTCATGCAACTAGAAAATTTCTTTTTCAATTCAGAAATTGAATCATTGATATCAATTACCAGAATAATTACATCAGTATGTCTTAATTCTTCTAGTGTTGATTTGAATGCATCAATCATGTAAGCTGGCAGTTTACTGATAAAACCAACTGTATCTGCAATTAAAAATGGTTCTTGATCTATCATAACTCTTCGTGTGGTTGTAGTAAGAGTTGTGAAAAGTTCTTTACTTTGAGCTTTTGTCTCACCTGTAGTCTTGTTAAACAACGTAGTCTTTCCTGCAGACGTGTAGCCTGCAAGTGATATTGTCTTGAATCCCATTCTCTTTCTTCCCTGTCTGTGAAGCTCTCTTTGTTTTCCAGCTTTTTCGAGCTTTGATCTTATTGTCTGCATTCTATGTTTAATGTCATTATAATACACGTCAACCTCAAATTTTCCTATGCCCATAAATCCGGGCTGTTCCCCCATGTTTGCAAGTCTGACTTTTTCTTTAGCTCTTGCCATTTCATATCTTAACTGTGCCAATTTTACTTGCAATTTTGATTCTGCACCTGAAGCTCTACTTTCAAAAATCTCTAGAATCAATGCTTCTCTATCTAATACTTCTCTATGTAATTCTGTAGCAAGATTATAGTTCTGACTTGGTTTTAAAATCTCATCAAATACTATGACATCTGGTCTTAACTTATCTGCGATTTCTTGTAATTGTTCCAATACTCCACCACTAATGCCATACTTTGGTTTCTGAAGATAATCCTGTGTTATGACGTGGACTACCTCATATCCTGCTGCATCACACAACCCTTTTGCCTCATTTATCGAGTCTTCTTGATCATATGTGATTAAAATTGCAGATTTCATTCTAATTCATTTTTTTAATTGGATCTAAGATAATTGTATTGGACATATTTTTGATTTAATCTGATTTTTTTAGTGTTTTTTCTATATTCATATTCAAAACTATTTCAGCTATATCACTAGCATATTCTGAAACTCTTCGAATATTTTCAGTCATTCTTCTTACCCTGTAAATCTCTTCATCGCCTTTTAATGATTTTGAAGCATCTCTTACTTTTTTCTCAAATTTAGTAATTTCATCAATTTTTGCAATGGTCTTTTCAGCCTGATAGTAATCTTCTTTGAATAATGCAAGACATGCATCATCTAAGACAGACAAGCAAAACTCATTCATTTCCTCCAATTTTTGCAAAATATCTTTTTTTACAGGTTTTTTAAATTCAATTAGATCTTTAGCAATAAATGAAGCATGATCTCCTGTTCTCTCTATATTTTTCACAATTAGTCTATATCCTAAACAATTTCTAGCATTTCTAAAACCCATCTCTTTTAGCATATGTTCATTCTGAATTGCAATCTTTAATTGTCGAATAATATAAAATCCAAATCTATCTACTTCATCATCTGTATTGATAACTTCTTGAGCTAATTCTAGATTATTTTCTTTTACAGCTAAAATTGCATCACTTGACATTGATTTTGCCAAGTGAAGCATTCGCTTGAAAGCACCATCTACTGATAATTCTAATAAATTGACGAGAACTTGTATTGTTATGCCTCCAATAGAATCTGCAATTATTTCAGAACCCATTAACATTCGTTTTACTGCTTCTTTCACTGAGTTTCTTTGTTGAGCACTCAATCTACCGTTTTTTGGATTTACATTAATTGTTTTAAATCCTAAAAAGTACAACGAAATTAATTTTCTAACAATTGATGATGCTTCTTCTCCCCCTTCAATTTCTATGGTTGCATCTTCTTTTTTCTGAATTCGGGATTCAAATTTTGGTGGATAAAGCTCTAATGTTGATGAACCTTTTCGGACCATTCTGATCTGGTCTCCTTGTCTGAGGCCTAGTTCCATAATCCACTGTTTTGGTAACGAAACTATGTATGATGATTTTCCAGTAAACTGAATTTTTCTAGTTTCTCCCATATCTTCCATAATCTAAAGGGAAATTTTTATTCTATATAGTTTGATCCTTAGAATATGGCCTAGCATTGAACTAATATTTAGAAAAGATTCTACTACGAGTATTGGATCATATCCTTAAACTTCAACATTCTCTTGATGCATTATTTGGAAATGGCACATCAAAATTCTTACCAAAAGATATTGAAATGACTTTTTCCAGAAAAACTGGTAGAATACGAACCGTTTTTCATAAAAAAAAATTATTATGTACTTTGAGAATTGATGGGAGTCTGGCGATTAGTACTTATTTTGCCCAAATATTGTTGGAAAATAAAAAATTTAAAGAAAATTGTGTTGAGATAAATTCTGAGGCTGCTCCGTATGTTGAACAAGGCCGATCAGTATTTTGCAAACATGTAATCTCATGTGGAAAAAATGTGCAAATATCAGCTGATACCCCTGTGTTGTTCAAAAATAAGGTAATTGCAGTTGGTAAAGCAATTTTATCATCTGAGATGATTTCTGATTTTGATAGAGGTGTAGCAATAAAGGTCAGAGATAGTTTAAAAAGTCGTAATGAGGAAATAAGATCATGATGCGAGGAGGAAACCGCGAAATGCGAAGAATGATGGATAAGATGGGTTTGGATATGAATGAATTATCCAATGTTCAAGAAGTGATAATTAAAACTGACAAAAAAGAAATCATTATTTCGAAACCTTCTGTCACTGAAATGAAAGCAAAAGATAGTTCAATTTTTACAGTAACTGCTGATAGTTATGAAGAAAGAGAATTGGAAGTTCCAATTTACTCTGAAGAAGATATTCAGCTTGTTAGCCAACAAGCAGGTGTTGATGAAGAAAAGGCCAAAAGTGCTTTAGAAGAAGCTGAAGGTGATCTTGCACGAGCTATCTTACTACTAACAACAGGATGATTTAAAATATCATATTCTTGTGCCTAAAAATGAATGGTTTGACAATATGTTTAGAGTGTAAATTTTAAAAAATAAAAATGGAGGAGATTATTTTTCTCCTTTTTCAACTTTCCAAGTAGTTTCTACGTTACCTTTTGAACTACCAGTATCATCAAATTCTGTGTATGTGACTTTGATTTCCTCGAAATTATTTCCTATTACGACTGTTGGAGGCCCTGCTTCATCATTTCCTGATGCATTAGTTTGAAAACTAGTCACCAATACATTGGTAAGTTCATATTTCAAATATGTGGCTCTTGCTCCACCATAGGTTGAGGTTTGTTCAATCTCTAATTTTGGAATTACTTTACCTTGAAAGGCTGCTTCTAAGATCTTAGGAGATGCTTTTTCATATTCTATTGTTAGTGTCATATCTTCAATGACATTTGTTGCGGCTCTATTTTTTTTTGCCTTTTGTTTGTACATGCCCCAATCAATGGATAAAACATCAATCCACTTGTCATGATTTGCATCTT
>CALNZF010000043.1:0-27646 GCA_942490965.1 uncultured Nitrosopumilaceae archaeon
ACATACTATGATGAAATTTCAAATTTCAATTATGATTCTAACACTAAAGAAACTAGTTTTTTCATGCCATTTGAGTGGAGTCAATCGAATATTAACCAAACATCGGTAGTTCATGAAGAGTTAGTTATTCCAAAAAAATTTGGTGATTTACTAGTATCTGGATTTACAATGTATGTTAATGGAATACAATTATCATAAGATATTGTAAACATTGATGACTTTTTTGCTGATGGACGAATCGTTCATTTTATAATATACCAAAAAGAATTACAGAAAGTTTTTGATAATAATTCAAATCAAAACGGAATGGATTTCGTAATAAAGCCGGACCGGAATTATACTCATCTAAGTGCGGTCACTGACAATGGACAATTTAGGATTCTTGTATCCTCAGAACCTGAAAATCTAAAATCAAATTCAAATGCAAAAATACTTTTTGATATAACTGATATTTTCTTAAAAAATAAACTAGTTGCAACAAATTATGAATTTTCAGTAACCCAAAATGAAAGAATAATTTTTGAAAAAAATGGAATTAGTACTGATTCTAAAAATGAACATAATGTTGCAGAATTTATGATTCCAGAAGATATTTCAGGTATTGTAAATTTGAATTTTAAAAATTTGGATGGTAATAATCTTGCAAAGACGACATTCCCTATCGTTGTTGATAGAATATCAACAAATGAAATTTCAATACCTGAATGGATTAGAAACAATGCATTATGGTGGTCTCAAGAACAAATAGATGATAACACATTCATTCAAGGAATTGAATATATGATTAAAAATAAAATTATCTTAATTCCTCAAACTCAACAAGAGACTTCAGAATCTCAAGAAATTCCTTCTTGGATTAGAAACAACGCAGAGTGGTGGGCTGATGGTCAGATTAATGATCAAACATTTGTTCAGGGCTTGGAATTTTTAATCAAGAATGGAATTCTTCGTGTTTGATTCAATTCTATTCGATCATTGAACCAGTCGCTTTAAATCTCTAAAACTGGTATTTTGATCATTTGTTTAGGCCTGAAAGCATAGTTGAAAAGAAATCTACCCTATTCTCAATTGTTGTCGCTGGTGTAATTGCAATTTTGGCTATGCCAATAATTATTCCTCATCTATTGCATGGTTATCATTTGGCACACATTTTTTTACACGTTGGTGGAATTACACTTGCTGTTTTTATTTCAGTACTTGCAGGATTTGCATATTACAGATTAAGAACAAAACGACTCTTACTTAGTGCTGCAGCATTTACCAACTTTATTGCAGCCGAAGTTGTTTTGCTTGTTGATGCTACATGGCCATCTATCTTTGATCTCGAAGAATTATCGCTTTCTGAGGTAGGACATTTATTGACGTTTGTTACATTAGGACTGTTGGCTCTAGGAGTGTTTAGAAATGACTGATAGATATTTGCAATTACAACAAATCATTGAAGAGAACCCTGGAATTCAATTTCGTGAAATAATGCGTTCATCTGGATTAAAAAATGGGGTTCTAAGTCATTATCTTGGAAAACTAGAGAAAAGTGGAATCATCAAAGTGATTCGTGGACCAAGACAATCAAGATTTTATCCTCCTAAAATTACCGAAGATGAATCTATAGTAATCAAAGCTTTACGAAAACAAACTCCACGAGATTTGTTGCTTGCATTAATTGAAAATGATGGTTTAGAATTCTCACAGCTAGTTAAAGCAGTAAAAAAATCCCCGTCAACTGTTTCATTATATCTATCACAAATAGTGGAAGATGGATTAGTTGAGATTAGATTTGTTAATCTCAAAAAAAGATATCATATTAAAGCAAGAGATGTCATAGATAAATTAATTGAAGACTATAGACCAGGTTTACTTGAGAAACCAACATCTGGATTCGAAGACATTATCAATTCCTTCTAGTGTTTTACAACTAACTATTACTATATTTTTAGGATTATTCATTCTTCTATTACTTCCTACAGTTGCTTATGCTGATGTTTTCATACCTGATAGTGAATATGCCGGATATTATGATTATGAAGGAGTTTACACTGTTGTTGGAAATGTAAAAAATCAAAATGATTTTGCATTGATTCCAACAATTACAATATCTGTTATTGATAATGATCAGACAAAAATTACTCATACATTACATCATGTACCGATACCTGCAATGACTGATATTCCATTTAAATTAAAATTTCCAGAGATTCGTGGTGACAATCCTGTCTTATTAAATGCTGAATTAGAGTATTCCAAAACCAAAAAAAATTCTATCCCTATACAGATTATCTATGATAAAACTTTGATTACTTATGAAGATGGTCATGTTACTGGCAGAATAAAAAATATTGGAAATCAAACAGTATACAATCCTAAAATATTTGCAATTGTTCATGGTTATGAAAAATATATTTTAGATGTTGCTCAAAATATCAAACCGATTGAAAAAATTGAACCAGGACAAATACTAAACTTTACGATATATCCTGATCCTTCTGTATCTGAACCTGTTCGTTTCTATTCATGTTTTGCACCTGTTGATACTACTGTAATTCCTGTTACTGCAAAGAAAGATGGTGGTGACTTTGATTTCAGATATGACTCTGGAGCTTGGTATTCTGCAGCAAAATTCGATGAATCAGGAACTACACTTAGTATCAGAGGATACAATAGCTATCCACTAGAGACATATGCCAATTTTGAATTCCCTCCAATTTCTGGAAATGAAAAATTTTCTGTAACCCTAAATGATAAGCCTGTGGACTTTATTCAAAGTATTGATGAGATGGGATTTTGGCATGTTGCGTTTAAAGTGAGTCCAACATCGCAAGGCACCCTCAAAATCGCAGGCTTTGACAAGGGATTGCCACCTGAGATGTCTAAAATTCCACAGTGGATTAAGAATAATGCTGATTGGTGGGTAACGAATCAGATTTCAGATTCGGAGTTTCTTGAAGGAATGGATTTTCTTTTTGAAAAGCAAATTGTGTCAGTTCCTGAAAGAGATGTCATTTCAGAATCTCAATGGAGCATCCCCTCATGGGTAAAAACTTCTACTGGATGGTGGTATGAAGAAAAAATTTCTGATGATGAGTTTCTAAATATGATTGAAAATCTTGTTAAGAGAAAAATTATTGTAATGTGATAGGTACATTCATCGAATGACCCAGATCCGTTTTATAAAAAAACTAGAAATTATTTGTAATGCAAACAAAAACACTTTCTTTTGCAATAGTTGCAGCATTACTTGTAGTTTCGGTAATGATTATTTCTGGAACTCAAATTGCAGAAGCAAAAAAATCACCAAAGCATTTTAAAGCAAAAATCAGTGCTAATCAAGAAGTTCTTGATAGTGTACCTGATCCTACTTTATGGGATGATGTGAAAGCTGAAGGAGATGTAAAGTTCAAACTATCCAAAGATGGTTCAGAACTAAAATACAAAATTAAAATCAAAAACATTGAGAATATTGTGGGAATCCACATTCACAATGGATCTCCTGGAATGAATCATCACGATCATTTGGTGGATATTATTCCATCTGATGTGACTAATCTTATAAATCAAAAAGGAAAATACTTCAAAATGTCAGGTATAATTACTGATGCTGATGTTTTACACAACCATATGACTGGTGAACATAGAACATTAACAGATTTGGTTGATGCAATGACAAATAGCCATGCATATCTCCAAGTCCACACCAGTTCAGATGCAGATGCTACTACCAATACTGGTCCTGGTGATCTATATGCACCTGGTGAAGTAAGAGGAAACATTTCTCCCGGTCATAAATAAACCGGAGATTTTTCATTTTTTATTCATTCTTCGAATGTACCAATTTTATTTTTAATATAGTCTTAAGATAATAATTAATGACTATTCTAAAACAGAACAGAATATCTATGATTGCAGGTATTGCGATACTAACAATTGCATTAGCATTTGGTGGTTTTTCGTTTGCAAGTCACAGTTTTGAAGCAGGTGTTGCTGAGGGAACTATTCCTGACAACACTCACATTAGATTAGATGGCATGACACTTCCACCAGGAGGCGTTTTCCCACTTTATGATGCTAGTCCAAACTATGTTTCAGGACATTTCTTGTTGACATCTCCATGTGAACTAGTTGATGGTGAACCAGGTGATGATGAACCAGGTGATGATCCAAATAATGATACATACCAACCATTAGTTACAGCAATTGCAGGACACATTGATGAACATGCATCAGGTACACATATGGAACCAATTCCATTGTTTTACATAAACACTGTATCTTCGCCAAAATTGGCAGGTACTGCTGATCAATGCGTATTTCATGCACATATTCCTGATCCACTAAATGGTGGTTCTCCAAGAGTTACTGATATTGATTTAGTAAATCTCTCAGGAGCTGACATTGAGTTTAAACCAGGACATATTGTTGATATCAATGTACAAAGAGTACTTGGAAGTATTGCTGATGATCCTTATGAGAATGGACCAGTAGTTACTTTGGTAAGAAACACAATCTATGATCTAAACGATAACGATCACCATAATGATGGATTAGGACATTCATCACAAAATTAGGATTGAAGAAAATGAATACAAACAAAACACAACTTTTCTTGGTAGCCTCCATTGCATCTATAATGGTACTATCTGGAGTAGCATCTGAGCAAGCATTTGCTCACGGTGGACAAGTAATTGGATTTAATCTTCCAAATGGCGAACATCGTTTGATAACTGTCATCATGGGACACAACAGTGAACCAACAGCAGCACAAGAACCTGGAAAACATGATGGAAAACATCCAATGGAATTATTCATCAGTGACACTAGAACAGGATTAAGTCTTGTAGAAGCTGATTTGACTGTTGACAAATTCTATTACAAGAATGACAAGGAATTCAACAAAGCAGCAGACAAAGATTTTGAACCTTTGGAGAAAGATGTTGTAGTTGGAGCAGTACATGGAGATCCAGGCCACTATTTTGCTAGACAAATACTAGCACAACCGGGAATCTATGGATATCACGTAACTGGAACTGTAAACTACTTTGGTGTAATGGACGTTCCAATAGATGTAAAGGCAATTTGTCGAGATGCTCCAGATCCTTCAGCATTCAACAATCCATCATGGTTTGGCGGATTTGGTTGTACTCCAGACATAGATGACGGTCAATTCCCAGGAAAAAAAGTTAAGCACGATAAAGACGATTAACTGACTATTCCAAACTATTTTCTTTTTTATTTTTAATACATTCTACGAATGTACCAATTTTGTTTTTGTCTATGCTAATAAAATAATTTTATACTAGCCATAGTTAGGTGAGAAACGGAGGAATCATCTTGGTATTAGTTTCTCACTTTATTTTTTAAATTAATGAAATTTTAATAATAGATCTACTTAGCGATAGAAACTTGAAAATTATCCTAAGTGTTATTACAATTTGCATATTTTTCACAATTGGACTAATTCCAGATGTTTTTAGTCATGGTCTAGGTGGAGAAGTTCTTCCACCCGTGACAATTCAAGATAAAGATGCGACTCTCTCCATTGGCATTTCTCCCTCTGTTTATGATGAAAATAATGATGAATCAACTATATCGTTGAAGTTATACCGTTCAGATTCTTTTGCAATCATTGAGCATGTGACATATGAATTTGAATTAAAAAAAGAAGGTAAACAAATTTTTAAAGATATTTTCCATGATGAATTGGGATATCTGAATATCAAAGTTGTAACTGATGAATCAGACAAAATAACAATTGAGGGAAACAAAGAACTCAATTCAGGTGGTTGGATGAACAAAGATTTTGAGCCTATAATTATCAAAGGCCCTGTCTTTACATCTGGTGGATTATATCATTATACGGTAAGAATCATTACCGTTGATTCTGATTCTAATTTTTTAACTGATGAAATAAAATTAGAAGGTGCAATTAGTATTGCTGAAAATAACTCTTTTACAGTTAATGATGAGCAAATAATTCAATTGATTTCATATTTTGATCAAATTAACAACTTTTCATTTGAATCAAACACCATAAAGTTTTCAATGCCTTTTGATTGGAATCAAGATTTAGAACAACTAAGTGTTGTACACCAAGAAGTTAGAATTCCAAATACTTTTGATAGTTTTCTTTCAACAACATACACTTCAGTAGTAAATGACATAGAATTACCAGCAGATGCAGTAACAATCGATGACTATTCCTTTGATGATAGAACTATTCACATGGTTTTGAATCAAAAACTAATCAAAGATATTCATGAAAATGCAGTTAATGATTCAGATTCTGTGATGAATTTTGAATTAAAACCAAGTCAACAGGTAACGTTTCCTCTAGAGTTTACTACCCCTGACTTGAGATATAAAGTATTTTTATTTTGGGAACCTAAAATTATTCACACATCAGAGGATGTAACATTTTTTGTAAGTTTTGAAGAACTTTTTTCAGATAAATCCCAAAAAATAGTTGAATATGATTTGGAAATAATGCAAAAAGGTTCTGAAATTTATTCAAAACATCTAGTTGGAAATGTAAATTCTGCAAATCCTAATTCACACAAAATTGTTTTTGATGATAAACAATCAGGAGCTGCAAATCTTGTATTTTCAAACATTAATGGGAATTCATTATCAAAAGGTAATTTCATTATAGTAATTGAATCATCAAATCAGGCTCAATCTGACTCAGCACATACTAGTCCATCTTGGATAAAAAACAATGCTGGCTGGTGGGCAGATGGTGCAATTGATGATGGTGCATTCATTCAAGGAATTCAATTCCTCATAAAAGAAGGAATCATACAAATTCCAAATACAACGAAGAATTCTGAATCAAGTTCAGATGAAATTCCATCTTGGATAAAAAACAATGCTGGCTGGTGGGCAGATGGTGCAATTGATGATGGTGCATTCATTCAAGGAATTCAATTCCTCATAAAAGAAGGAATGATACAAGTTCAAAGATAAATAATCTTATTATACGATTTTTATCGAAGACAATCGTCAAATGCTTCCTTTACGAGATGAAAATCCTACTCCACCTGGATTTAGACCTACAGTAACATATGGCTTAATCATTGTCAATGTCTTAGTATTTTTTGTCGAAGTTGCTTACACTGGTCAATTCTTTGACTTTACAAATCAAAATGCATTGAATTTATTTTATGATTGGGGTGCAGTTCCAAACTGTGTTACTGGTGCAAGTGTACTAAACATCGATTTTGGTTCAGGGCCACTAAGTATCTCTTGTCCTCAAGAACCGTATTTTTCTCTACTTAGTTCTACTTTCTTGCATGGTGGCTTGATGCATCTTGGAGGAAACATGTTGTTTCTGTGGATATTTGGTGATAATATAGAACACAAATTTGGAAAAATAAAATATTTGGGAATTTATCTTATGTGGGGCATTGCAGCTGGATTAATTCACGTTGTTGGAGATACTAGCAGTGTAATTCCTGCAGTTGGTGCATCAGGTGCAATATCTGGAGTGTTAGGTGCATATTTGATGATTTTCCCAAAAGCTAGAATTCAGACATTCCTAATGATGGGTTTCTTTTGGAGAATGATGCATATTAAAGCAAAATGGTTCTTGCCTTTCTGGTTAGTTTTTCAAAATCTCTTACCATTTTTTATTGGAGGTTTTGGTATTGCAGGTGATAGCGTAGCATATCTTGCTCACATTGGAGGATTTGCTGTAGGTTTGGCAACCGGATATCTATACAAAAAAACTCACAGTTCAGAGTTTACCTATGGAACAAGATATGGATATAGACCAGATTATTGAACGCATAAATCTCCGAATCAATTTAAAATTTTCATGCCTTTGATTACAGTATCAATGTATCCTGGTAGAACTCAGGAACAAAAAGATGAATACGCAAAAGCAATCACAAAATCAGCAGTTGATATTCTAAAGACAAAAGAAAATCATGTTATTGTTGTTTTTGAAGACAATCCTAAAGAAAATTGGTTTTTAGCAGGAAACCAACTTTAATTATTTTTAATAAAATTTGACTGGATTATATCCCTCCAGTCAAGGGATGACATACACACTATGATCGGTTTGTATTGTATACTATGAATTAACATAAGAAGAAAATGGTACATTTCTGATTTGTACCACAAGTTTATCCTTTTATTATAACACAATCAATCAAATTCATGAAAGTTGCAGTGGTTCAATTTACAGCATCAACTAACAAAGAAGCTAACCTCAAAAAAATTATCTCATACATATCAAAAGCAGCTTCAAAAAATGCAACACTATGTGCATTTCCGGAATTTATGATGTTTTACACAAACTCTTCTCAAACTTCAAAGCAATTAGCAGATTTATCTGAAACAATTAATGGAAATTTTGTCACAACTATAGCAAAAGCTGCAAAAGAAAATAAAATTCAAGTCATAGGCTCATTTTATGAGAAAAGCAGAACAAAGGACCGTGTTTACGATACTGCATTTGTAGTTGATACATCCGGAAAAATCATTTCCACTTATCGTAAAATACACCTCTATGATGCATTAGGATTCAAAGAATCTGATAAAATGAAATCAGGCTCGAAAATTTCAAAGCCAGTCAAAACATCTATTGGAAAAATTGGCATGATGATTTGTTATGATTTAAGATTTCCAGAGATGTCAAGATCACTTGCAGTTGCAGGCTCAGAAGTGCTAGTAGCACCGTCAGCTTGGGTTAAAGGAAATATGAAAGAAGAACACTGGATTACAATTAACAAAACACGAGCAATAGAAAATGGATGTTATATAATTGCACCAGATCAAGTTGGAAATATTTACTGTGGACGAAGTCTAGTAGTTGATCCTTATGGAAAAATATTACTTGACATGAAAAAGAAGCAAGGGATTAGTTTTGTAAATATTGATTTGAACAAGGTAAAACAAACACGAGAAATTTTACCCTTACTTAAAAACAGAAGAACTGATGTTTATCCTACTTTGAAGGCTTAGTCTTTCTACTTTTACAATTAAAATTCCCACATTGCTTTGTCCATTTTTGTGTTCGAGTATAACGAAAAATTATCATTGGCCATTTACATACATCACATGGCATCTTGGTAGCTCGCAATCTTGCTTTTTGCAATAACGGCGATGATGCTTTACATCCGCCATAAAAATTTGAACAGCCCATGAATCGTTTTCGTGTGACTTTTGATTTAATGACCATCAATTCCCCCAATTTACATTCAGGACAAGGTACTAGCCCATTTTTTGGAGAATTTGTTCCAAGAATAATGTATTTTTTCTCTTTTGATGACCAAGAAAGAAACCCATTGCTATCCAAATATTGAACAATCTCTTTTTTGAAGATGCTAGTTTTTGACTTTGTAGTTTTAACTACATGTCTCATTGTGGGCTTTTTGATCTGTACTGTTTTGAGACTTGATTTTCTTCTTGGCATTTCCTATGATGAATTTACTAAAACAATTTTTATAGGGAAATGGGTCAGTGACATTTGTGGAAAAGGTTTGTGTTCTTGGCGCTGGTAGCACCAAATATGGAAAATTAAGTGAAAGTATTGCTGATATTACTACTCAGGCTTCAGTTTCAGCCATAGAGAGTGCAGGAATTTCTCCAAAAGACATCAAAGCATCTTACATTTCAAACGTCTTTGGTGTTGCTGATAAACAGGTTCATCTCGGTCCTGTCTTAATGAGCAGATTGGGAATTCCAGACAAACCATCATTATCAATAGAGTCTGCATGTGGAAGTGGTTCTGTAGCTTTTAGAGAAGCATATGCCAACGTTGCAGCAGGATTTTATGATTGTCTAGTTGTTACCGGTGTTGAAAAAGTAACTCACACAGGAACTGAATGGACTACGACTTACTTTGCGTATTGTTCTGACTTTTTTTATGAAGGTCAAGCAGGTGCATCATTTCCAGGTTTATTTGCATCAATGGCAAGAGCTTACTTGACAGAGTTTGATGCAACTGAAGAAGACTTTGCAGCAGTTGCAGTAAAAAATCATGACAATGGTTTTCTAAATCCAAAAGCACACATGCAAAAGAAAATTACAGTTGATGATGTGATGAATTCTGCAGTAGTTGCAAGCCCACTAAAACTTTATGATTGCTGTCCATTTTCTGATGGTGCAAGTTCTGTTATTCTTTGTTCTGAAAAATTTGCAAAAGAAAATGGTAGTGACTACATTGAAGTAATTGGTTCTGGCAGAGGTGGTTCACCTGCTGCATTACAAGGACGTGAACACATGACAACAATTCCTAGTACAAAGATTGCAGCAGCAGATGCATACAAAATGGCAGGTATAACTGCAAAAGATATCGACTTTGCTGAAGTACATGATTGCTTTACCATTGCAGAAGTAGTTGACACTGAAGACTTGGGATTCTTTGATAAAGGTCAAGGCGTTCAAGCTGTTCGTGAAGGCCGAACAAAATTAAATTCTGATATTTCTATTAATCCATCAGGTGGTCTTAAATCAAAAGGACATCCAATTGGTGCAACAGGAGTTGGTCAAGTAGTAGAAGTATTTGATCAACTAACTGGAAAAGCTGGTGCAAGAACAGTCAAAGATGCAAAAATTGGTTTAACTCATAATTTCGGTGCAACTGGAGCAAGTTGCGCTGTTCATGTATTCCAAAGTGTATAAAATGACTGTTGAAGAACAACTTATTGAATATGCTAAACAAGGCAAGCTTGTAACTCATAAATGCACTGAGTGTGGATATCTTCATTTGTCTACAGCATATTATTGCCTAAAATGTGGTAGCAAAGGATTTGAGGATGTTGTTTTAGACGGTCTAGGCTCAATTGCCACTTATACGATAATTACTGTAGCACCTGCAGGTTTTGAAAAATATACTCCGTATGCCTTTGTTGTACTTCAATTAGATAATACAGATTTGAGAATATCTGGATTTATGGCAGGAATCACAACTCCTGCAGATCTACCTGTTGGAACAAGAGCCCATATTACTGGTTTTGATGAACGCGGAATCATCATTGAAAAGCAGTAAAATTATTTGCTTGAATTATTAAAAAAAATCAAAATCGCTTCTTAATTATTTTACATATTTGATCATATTCATGTCAGTAGAAATTACATGTGGAAAATGTGGAGAAAAGATCACAAACATGAAAATGTTAAAATCTCTAAAAGATGTACTAAATCCAACAAATGGAAAGTGTCCATCATGTGGACAAAAGCTTTCTACATCAGAATTTTCACTTGATGTCCAAGAAAATTAATTAAAAATGATCTCTAAAAGATCTTTTTTACAATTTTAAAGAAACTGATCAAAAAGTGTAACATACTGTCTAGTCACAAGTCTTATTTACTGCATTATTTTTAGGAACAATAGTGAAACAGACAGAAGAGGATTTAGAATTAGACCTAGACATTGATGCTGATGTAGATGACTCTGAATTAGATGTAGATTTAGACGATGATGATTTAGACGACTCTGATCCAAAGAGAGGTGGAATCTTACAATCTACCTCAAAACGTGTCAGAATGATCTTTTCTGTCATGGCAAGTCCAAACAGAATTGATATTCTTAGAATTTTGAACTCTAAAGGCCCTTTGACTTATTCTGAATTAAAATCATTAGCTGGTTTCAAATCAAAAAAAGAGAGTGGAAAATTTGCATACCACTTGAGAAAATTACTTAGACAATCACTTGTTGCATTAAACAAATCTGAAAGACGTTATACTATTACAAATCTTGGAAAACTTGTTTTAAGTTTAGCAAGACAAATTGAAGAAAGATCAATTATTGAAAGTGGAAAAATGTATGTTAGAACATCATCTGAATCAATTGAGGAATTCAACTCACACAAAATTATTCAATCTCTGGTACGTGAAGGAAGTCTTCCACTTGAACTGGCACAAAAAATTACTGAAGAAGTTGAAAATAGAATTTACAAATATCAGACAACCTATCTAACAGGCTCATTAATCCGAGAAATGGTCAATTCTGTCTTGCTTGAGCACGGTCATGAAGAATATAGGAACAAACTAGCACGCCTAGGCATGCCTGTTTATGATGTTCAAGAAATGATCTCAAATCTGGATGATGTAGATAATGGTGCTGAGGGACTGTTATTTAATACTGGACAGAGAGTATTTGCTGAACATCTTCTTACAAACGTTTTACCTAAAGATGTAGCAGATTCACATCTTTCTGGCGACTTGCATATTTCTAATCCTGGAATTTGGTCTATGATTCCTGATACAATATTTGTTAACATTAAAGAATTAATTGAAGATGGTGTTGATCTTGGTGGAAAATATCTTGACGTATCAAGAATTTCTGCATCAAAACAACTAGATGAAATTACAAGTTCACTATCTGTAGTTATCGCACTTCTTTCAAAAGAAGCTTCACAAGAAATAGTTCTTGATGGGTTAGTTCCATTATTTGCAAAACATTCAAAATCTATTCCAGAACTTGAACAAAAGCTAACTGATGCATTTGCAACTTCATCAACAACCTCCAAATATAATAAAAATAGTACAAATATTTCAATTCGTTTACAATTAGGAACTGATACAAAAATAATTAATGCAATCATCAATGCATACAAAAATTATACAAAAATTACACCAATCCCAAAAATTGGTTTGATAATTGATGTTGATAAAGCAAAGATTACTGATGTATCTTTGGCAGCAGCTGAAATACTTTCACTTGGTGGAAAAGTAATGTTTGCAAAAGGTCAAACATCTAGTTATGGTATAACAAATGGTTCTACCAAAGTATCAGGCCCTCTTTCAATCACCTTACAATCTGTTTCAATTAATCTTCCAAGATTGGCATTTGAATCAAACAAAGATGAAACTTACTTTAGAGCAAGACTTGCTTTACTAATGAAACCAGCTTTGGTTTCTATGGCTTTAAGAAAGAAAGCAATCTCTGATCTTACACGAAGAGGACTTAATCCAATTCTTGCAAAGAATACTCAATACATGCAGAGAAGCTCTGTAACTCTCATTGTTAATTTGGTGGGACTCAAAGAGGCTGTTTTTAACATACTTGGATTTCAAGACAATAAGGAAGGACGAGATATTCTTAACAAAGTCATTGAAACTGCAGTTGATGTTGCTGCCAAAAAAGGCAAAGAATTAGGCGACACTGTGGCTATTTCTATGACTGAAACTGAAGGATCAGCTCGTTTTGCAACCCTTGATGGTGAAAAATATGGTAAAAACTCAAGCCTAAATTCTATGGATGCTGATTTCTATTCTCAAGGTATCGTAGTTAATGCCTCAGAAGTTTCTAATTTAACTGCAAAAAGTGAGGTTATCTCTGAGTGTAATAAACTCTCAAAGGCACTAAATGGTGGTCTTCTTGTAACATTACAAATTGACAAAGATGCAAAAGTTGAGGATATCAAAAAAGCAATAGAGAAAACATCAGAATTTATCCCATCTTTTAAACCTGTAAGACCAACTGCAATTTGTGGTGAGTGTGGATTCAAAGATGAACCATTTGATGACAAGTGTCCAAAATGCAAGTCACCATATGTTGTCTGAATATCGTAAATCAAAAACTAGTTCCGATCATTTTTGAAAACTTTTTGATCAGTTTCAGACATTGCGATCATCGTTAACTGTTAGCAATGTTAAGCCAGTATGAAGTTCATAGTAGCGGTGTTAAAAATATTGACTCATTAGCGGACCAGATCAAAAAATTTCGAGCACATAAGTTATAACCACATTGTTTCTAACCTCTGCGGGGAGATTATAATGGACAATTCACAAATAGAAAATACGATCAATGAGATCCGTAAGCGCAGTGGCGTTGTAACGGCTTTCAATAAAGATAAAATTTCAAATGCCATATTTCAGGCATTGGCAGCCACCTCTAAAGCCGATCGTGGCGTTGCCGACAAACTAGCAAATGATGTAGTTAACAAGTTAGTAGAGCAAGGATTTACAAGCTCTAGAGCACCTACAGTTGAAGATATTCAAGATATTGTAGAATCAACTTTAATCGATAGCGGCAATAGCGATATTGCAAAAGCATACATCGTTTACAGACATGAAAGAAGAAAATTAAGAGACGAAAAAATGAAGGTTTTAAATCTTAAAGCCCTTGATCAAGTCTCTAAAAAATTTGATTTAAACTGTCTGAGAGTATTAGCCTCAAGATATCTATTCAGAAATGCAAAAAGTGAGATCATTGAATCACCAACTCAAATGTTTGAGCGAGTAGCAATCCTAGTCGGAATCGGTGATATGCTATATGATTCACAAATCTTTGACAAATCTGGAAATAATAAACAGGATATAGACGAAGCCAAATCTTATCTTGAAAAACTGGATGCTTTTGATTATAAATTCAAAGTTGGAGACTATTTCTTCAACAAGTGGCATTTTAGGTCTTTAATCAATCACTATGTGACCCTTGCAACCAAAGGTCAGATGAAAGTAAGTTTCAAAGATCTATTGACATTACTAGCAGGAAAAAAACTCGAAAGTTATGCAGATAAAATCACTGAATACTTTACAATGATGACTGGACAAGATTTCCTACCAAATTCACCAACCATGATGAATGCTGGTGGAAGACTAGGACAACTCTCAGCATGCTTTGTGCTTGGCATGGAGGATGGCATGGAGGAAATCATGAAATCCACTTCCGATGCAGCATTAATCTTCAAGTCCGGCGGCGGAGTTGGAATCAACTACTCTAATCTTCGTGAAGAAGGTGATATTGTAGCATCAACATCCGGTGTTGCCTCTGGTCCAGTATCTTTCATGAATATCATCAATACTGTCACTGAAGTTGTAAAACAAGGTGGTAAAAGACGTGGTGCAAACATGGGAATCATTGAAGCATGGCATCCTGATGTTGAAAAATTTGTTACAAACAAAACAGAAGCAGGTGTACTAGAAAATTTCAATGTAAGTGTTGGAATCTGGGAAGACTTTTGGCATGCACTTGTTAATACCACTGATGGTAACTATGTCTTACGTAGTCCACGTGATAGAAAACCTGTAAAAGAAATTAATGCACATCAATTAATTGATCTAATTGCATTATCTGCATGGAAGAGCGCAGAACCTGGTTTGATCTTCTTTGATCAAATTAACAAATACAATGTATTTGCTAAAGCAAGACAAGCACCACTTAGAGCTACAAATCCATGTGGTGAACAAAGTCTCTATCCATACGAATCATGTAACTTGGGTTCTATCAATTTGGTAAATCTTGTAAAAAGACAAGCTGATGGTTCCTATGAATTTGATTGGCAAGGATATGAAGAGATTATCAGAAAGACAACAAGATTCTTGGATAACATTATTGATGTCAATACTTATCCAGTACCAGAAATCAGTGTAGCATCAAAAGAGTCTAGAAGAATTGGACTTGGAGTTATGGGTGTAGCTGATCTGTTGTACAAACTGAAAATCCCATACAATTCTCAAGAAGGATATGAACTTCAATCAAAACTCTCTGAAGCCCTAACATACTATTCTATGGAAGAAAGTGTTGCACTTGCAAGATCTCGTGGTGAATTCCCACTTTGTGCAAAGACAGAATATCCTGAAGGAAAAATTCCAATATCTGGATACTATGAGAAATCAAAAGAAACTCATTCATATGAATGGGATCCACTCATTGAAGAAATTAAAAAATATGGTATTAGAAATGTCTTAACTACAACAGTAGCACCAACTGGAACACTATCTATGATTGCAGACTGTTCAAACGGAATGGAACCTGCATTTGCCTTAGTGTTTGAAAAGAGAGTCACTGTTGGAAGATTCTTTTACACAAACAAGATTCTTGAAGAAGCCCTTAAAGAAGAAGGTCTTTACTCTGATGAAATTCTTGAAAAGATTGCAGACAACTATGGTTCATTGAAAGGATTGGAAGAAATTCCACAATGGATGCAAGATGTGTTTGTTACAGCAATGGATATTCATTGGGCTGATCATCTCATGGCTCAAGGTGTATGGCAAGACTGGATTGGAAATGCAATTGCAAAAACAATCAACATGCCTTATGATGTCACAGTTGACGATGTGAAATCTGCATATCTACTCGCACATGAAATTGGTCTAAAAGGAATGACTGTTTATCGTGATGGTTCAAGACACAAACAAGTTCTTCACATGACAAGTGATAATGCAACAAAGATCTTTGAGGTAACACCAAGTCCGTTCATGACGGCATATGTTACTGAAAATATCACAAATCCATACATCAAATCTCAAGTTAATGCTTCATTGGCATTAAAAGTACATGATGAGGAAATCAAACTAGAGGCTCCAAAAGTAGAAGAGGTCTCTGAAGATAGATTATGTCCTACATGTAAAAACAACTTGGTATTCGTAGAGGGTTGTAGTATCTGCATTGAATGTGGATACAGTGGTTGTACTTCTGGATAAAAACAGAATCACAACTTTTTTACTTTCATTTACTTTTGAATCTGTATGAATAACAAATTCTTAGGCATGATTGTAGGAATAGGTGTTATTATTACTGTCATCGCTGTGGGTTTGAGCCTCTCTACTGATTTGATTTCACCTCAGGAGGTAAATCAAAAAATTGGCCTTGTCATTAATTCTCCAAACCAATCAATAACATTGCAGGAATTACATGATGTTTATTCGGAGGCCGCTGATTCTGGAATTGGAAGAAGTAATGTCTATCTTTTTTGGAATTTAGTTGAACCTGTACGTGGAGAATATGATTGGGGGCAATCCGATGCAATAATGAGCTTTAACAAAAACAATGATCTCAAAGTTACTCTGTACTTTTCTATAATTAATGGTGAAACCATTGGACCTTTTCCTAATTGGATTGGAAAGCCATCTTTGAACTCTATAGGTGAAGATAGAATTGTTAGTGTTCTTGATGAAATATTGTCGAGATATGATCTTGTAGATACTGTAATTCTTGCTGGACAAACAGAATCCCAATTTAGATTTTATGAACAAAATATCCCTGTTTACAAAGAACTATTCAATGGAGTCTATGAAAAAATTAAAGAAAAACATCCTGATGTAAAAATAGGAAATGCCTTTGCATTAGATCAAGTTTTAAATAAAAATCTACAACATATCGTGACTGAATTGTCTATTGGCGATTTTGTTGCTTTTTCATATTCTCCAGTTGATTCTCTAAATGATATTGTAAAAACCCCTCAGCAAGCAAAAGATGAACTACAACAGGTATTTGATTTGGCAGGTGACAAAAAAGTGGGAGTTTTTGAGATTAGTTGGAGTACTTCTGATTTTGTTGGAGGAAATGAAATCGAACAAACAGAATTTTTAAAAAAATCTTTTGAATTTTATACTGAAAATGAATCTGAAATAGAGTTTTTTACTTGGTATAGGCAGTATGATCGACCTGAGGGAACCTGTATAGTTGAAGCTCCAATAATTGGAGAAGATACTCTTATTGTTGGAGGCTCTGGTTTTGGAAGTAGTGAACATGTGTCTGAAAGATTAAGTTATTACATTTGCAGTGCTGGTATGATTAACAATGATGGTAATCCTAAACCGAGCTGGAATGAATTTAAAAAGCAAATTGAAATGATAAACTAAAATGATTTCGTTAATTTTATCTGAATCCTCATTAGAGTTAGTTCCATCTGAATTAAAACATCATCCGTCAGTTATTTCGCATGCAAGAAAACTTGGAAAATATCCATCAGAAATTCTATTAGATAATTCATGGCATTTTGCAGCTATGAAGGGAATTGAAAATGAAATGAAAAGAGGCAGACCTGATCTTGTACATTTCTCTATACTTGAAGCTACAACTATTCCATTATATCTTCAAAATAAAATGAAACTCTATGTTCACACCCTTGATGATAAAGTAATATCTTTTGGAAAAAATGTTCACATTCCAAAATCATATCATAGATTCGAGGGAGTCATAGAAAAATTGTATCAGGAAAAAGAAATTACAACAAAAGATGATGTTTTGTTGGAAATTAAAGAAAAAACATTCTCTGAACTACTTGATGAGATAAATCCATCAAAAGTATTTGGTTTTTCTACAAAAGGTATTAAGAGTACATATGAAAAAATTGCAAAAGAGATTCCAGATGGTGCTTGTATTGTGATTGGAGGATTTCAAAAGGGGCATTTCTCTAATACAATTGAAAATAAAATAACCGATCTTTATTCAGTTGGCGATGAATCTTTTGAAGGACACGTTGTAATTGCCAGAATGCTCTATGAGTACGAAAAAACCATTTTTATGTAGGAAATAAAATTTGCATTCTATTGCAGTCATAGTATAGCCTGGTTAGTATTCGGGGTTTCCAACCCTGTGACGCGGGTTCGAATCCCGCTGACTGCATTTTTCAATCATTATGAGAACCAATTTTTAGGTGCAGTTTTACATAATATTGTGAAACTTGGAGCAAGAAAAATTGCAATGGAGAGAATGCAGATTCTTATTGAAAATGCACTTGCCAATGCAAAAGAAAATCCTGATCTTTCTCAGAGACAAGCTTTTCTTGCACGAAGAATTAGTACTAGACACAAAATTCGAATGCCCTATTATCTTAGAATGGTATTTTGTAAAAAATGCAAATCATTTATTGCGCCTGGAATAAATTCTAGATTTCGTTTAGGTGGAGCCTCTGTAAAGTCAATCAGAATTTCTTGTAACTTGTGTGGGCATACTTATCGTAAAATTATATCTCAATGATTTGCAATGATATTTTAACATCTTCAAAATATCTAGAACTGTGATTCCAAAATTTCTTTTATTAATTTTAATAGGATTATTTGTTATTTCGATTACTCCTGCATATGCTCAACATCATTCAGGGTCACTTGCCCCGCCTATAGATTTTGACGGATTAAGAGTAGCTCTGACTGCAATTATAACTCCTAATGATTTTGTCTATGGAGATTCTAAAAGCGCCAATCTTTCTATCAGATTCTTTGATAGTGACACAAATGTAAACATTCAGAGTGTCACATATAGAGTTCAAATTTTTCATGAAGATATTCTCGTTGCTAATGAATATTTTTTTGATGATGATGGCAAATTGGATTTAGAAATCAAACCTACATCTGGATGTCTAGATCAAAATCTCTGGAAATGTACAAAATATTATGGTGAAAAACATGCTATAGCTGGAGCCTATTTTGCTCGAGGTGACTCACTGCCTGTAATCCAAGGTCCTGTTTTTGACAAAAGTGGACAATACAACATTCATGTTTCTCATTGTAGGTGCAACAAATCCAAAAACAATGACTACAAAAGATTTACTATTTGAAACTTTCTTACATCTTCCAGAAAAACAAATTTTTTCTATCAAAACTGCTAATGCTCAAGAATTTCCAATATCTATAAAATCTTACAATGATGAAATTTCAAATTTCAGTTATGATGAATCAAAAAATAAAATTTCATATGATATTGTCTATAATTGGAATGAAAATAAACATGATTCTAGTATTAATCAAATAGTATTTTTGGAAAAGAATTTTTTAACTTTTAAGCAAGGATATGATGTGGATATTCTTATGGATGGTATGCAAATTCAAGATAATCATTTTGATTTTGATATTACAAATCCTGACAAAAATACCATTAGAATAAATATTCCTCATGAAGAATTAATGAAAATCAAAAATAAAATGAATGACAACAATACAGTAAAAATAGAAATTTTATCCGGGCAAAAAATTGATCTCAATAATATTGATTTAATATTTGAAAATAATTTAGTTGCTAATGTATCATGGAATTCTAAATTAAAATCTGGTGAAAAAATCCCTCTTACGTTTTCTTTCTTTGATGAAAACAATGAGATTAAAGATATCTCTGAAAGACATTACACAAAAATCATTCCACGAAAGACAGAGCCGGCAAAAGGCAAACCGGAAGTGATTGAAAAGTCCTATTTCAACTTGCTGTCTCTTTCCGAACGTCTTCTTACCAGGTAGAGCTTTCATATTCCGAAAATGGCGACCTTATCCACAAAGCCATCTTTGATGCCGAGTTAAATCTCACACATGAAAACATCTATGAATATGACTCCTCAGGCAAGTTATTGTATGCATCTGACAATCTGGACCAAGAGCAATCCTTTACCTACGATCTCCACGGCAATCTAATTCAACAGATTGAAGGAAATATTGAACTTACCCACACGTACGATTACGCGAATCGGCTAATAAAAAAAGAACAGTGGAAAGAGGGAGAAGTAAAAAACTCCTCATCTATCGATATGAATTACGCTGGGGAACAAGACAGCCTCGATTAGTCATAATGGGAATGAAACGCATTATGAATACGATCCAATGGGCAGGCTTTCCAAAACAATTTTACCCTCTATTCTCAATTCTGATGGGATATCCCGATTAGACCGACAATTAAGCAAAGCTACGATATTTTTAACCGAGTAACGAAATCTATCGATCCTAAGGGTTGCTGTACTGAAACGTGTTACAATATCTGGGGAAAGCCAACAGCAGTGATCCATCCAGATGGTAGTCAAGAAACTTTTGAATACAATCTAGATGGCTCTCTAAAAAGAAAAATCTCGCCACTCGGTTCTTCTATCACCTACCACCGCGACATTTTTTCCAGAATTATCAAAGAAGAGCATTTCGATCACAATGGAGATTTTGTCGGTGAAAAATCGTTTACCTCCTCCCCTTTCCGCCTTCTGTCTGAAACCAATATGGATAACTGCACAACGGCCTACACCTATGATGGTGCCGGTCGTCAGACAAAAATAACAAAAGGCGATCATTACCGCTTAGAAATCACTTATGATGCGGTTGGACAAATAGAAAGTAAAAAAGAATGGTACGGTCAAGCACAAGATGAATATGTCATTGGAGTGATTGAAAGAGACGATCGGCAGGAAGTGATTGCAATGGCTGTTCGGGATTCTCGCGGCGAAACTCTTCGACACCCAATCTCATCAACAAAAAAGGAGAGAACCTTATAACTTTTGATGACGAGCAATTTTATAATGCCCTTGGACAAAATGTTTTAAAGCGAACGGAAGTGAATGCAAAAGGGGAAGCTGTCATCACCATCTTCGATGCGCTGAACCGACCTGTATCCATTGCGAAAAAAAATGGGTTAGGAACGTTGCTTACTCTAAAAGAGATTCGCTACGATCTTTCAGGTAATAAGGAGAGGGAAATCCATCACATTCTAATCGATGAACAAGAAACCTCTGCCTACATTATCAATTGGACATGGGGCCCTAGTAATCGCCTGGAGAGTGTGACTGAAGGATATGGAACTTCACTTGCCCGCATGACCACTTACCGATACAATAAAGAAGGACTTCTTGAAACAACAATCAAACCGGATAACGTTTCCCTTCATTTCGAATACAACAGCAGCGGAGCTGTAGAAAGGCTCACAAGCTCTGATCAATCAATTGATTACACCTATCTCTATGACGACATGGGACGCGTCACTGAAGTTCAGAACAACATCCTGCAAACATCTTCGATTCGTTTATATGACCAATCAGGTCAGATGATCTCTGAAACCCTGGCAAATGGGTTAACACTGGATTACGAGTATGATTTACTAGGACGGGTGCGCGAAGTGACACTTCCCGATCATTCAGGAGTGTGCAGAAATTACAATGCTGCATTTCTTACATCCATTTCACGAACATCTGCAAAAGGGGAAGTTGTCTATACACACAATTGTACAGATTTTGATTTAAACGGGCGTTTGCAAGAATCCGAGATGATTTGCGGATTGGGAACAATTCAATACAGCTATCAGGATAATCATATTTCATCCATCCGGTCTCCCTATTGGAAGCAATGGACAGAATTTGATGGAGATCAACATCTTGTCTCTTTAACGACAGAAGATCCCATAGGTGAAGTGCATAGCTTTTTTGAATATAACGATCTGGATCAAATCATTGAAGAAGTAGGGTTGGATCAACACTGCTTTACATATGACTCGATAGGCAACCTCGCATCAATAGATGGCAATGATTGTTCTGTTGATTCTCTGAATCAACTTCTCAATACAGGTTCCCGGGATATGCACTATGATAAAAACGGACAAATGACTGAATGTTGGGAAGAGGGTATACATTTTCTCTTTAATTATGATGCTCTTGGCAGACTACTCACAGTGACAAAAGAAAACGATTCGCGTCTGAGTTTCACCTACGATCCATTTGGACGGAGACTCTCAAAAACCTATGCAAAATACAGCGCTAAAAATAAATCTTATCTTCCAAAAAAGATCTGAAAAATACATCTGGGAAGGTGAAAATGAAATTGGAGCAGTCAACGAACTTGGCGAAATGACTCAACTTAGAGTCTTGGGTATCGGACTTGGAGCTGAAATAGGCGCCGCTGTTGCGATCGAAATCAACGAAAAGCTCTACGCACCGATTCATGATCATCGTGGAAATGTCTGCTGTCTCGTCGATACGGACAATGGAGTTCCGATAGAGTGGTATCACTACAGCGCATACGGGGAAATTCATGAATTTTCTCAACAGTATAAACCTGTTGGCAACCCTTGGAAATTTTCCAGTAAGCGCGTCGATGAAGAAACAGGGTTTGTCTACTTCGGAAAGCGTTACTACATTCCTGGGATTGCCCGCTGGATTTCCAAAGATCCTATGGGAACTCCAGAATCAATCAACCGCTATGCCTTTTCTTTAAATCAACCCCTTACAAGGATCGATCCATACGGTTTATTTTCATTTGGAGACCTTTGGAACAGTTTTACAAACTTTGTTGGAAATGCCTACCACTACACCGACCGCACAATTAAGCTGCTTAAAAACAAGCTTAGTTTTGAAGATTACATCCGCCCAACAGTCACAGAAATCGGTGAAATGACTCTTGGTAAAATGTTTTTACTACTCTCCGGTTACTACAATGATCAATCTGAAATGGGCGTACATGGAAAAGGAGAACTCAATGACAAAGTGCGCATTACATTGATTAATGGAATCCTCAACGCTCGTTGTGATTACAAACAATCGTTAGACATTATTTCAAATTCACATGGCGGAGTCAACATCCACTACCTTTTTGACGCGACCAATGGCTGGACAAATGACATGATCCGCGCTTTCCTTTCAAGAATGGGCTACATATCTCCCACATCCTACCAACTGGCAGATATGTGGCGGGAACTTATTGATGAGATGGGAGGAGTCGGTCAAGGAGGCCTGATCATTCACTACGCTCACGGTATGGGGGCAACGCATACAAAAAATGCCCTCAGCCTATTATCTCCTGAAGAAAGAGCGATGATTCGCGTGTACACCTTCGGAGCACCGACAACCATTTCCGATTCCAAGCTTGGAAAGCGTCAAAAACTTTATCAGTTATCGCGATGGACTCTCTCTTCTTGACCCGATCGGCTATTTTGCCGGGCTTTTAGGATTATCGGATGAAATAGCGATGGTGGGAACTCTTTGGGGTATTCCTTTTGTAGAGCACACCCTAAACGGGGGCGCTTACTATGATATCATCAAAATATTAGGCGTCCACTTTATGAAACACTATCTAGGTGTCAGTTGATGCTCACCATTAGCTTAGCGCAGATAGAAGTAGCCACAGCTGATCCTCAAGCTAATTTAGCTAAAACAGATCAATTCGTTAAACTGTCAAAAAAACAAGGTGCCGAGCTCATTATCTTCCCTGAGATGTGGACTGTAGGTTTTGACTGGGAATACAACAAAAAAAACGCAGGACACCATGCAACGACACTGAAATCAGTCCAAAAAATTGCAGAAGAACATGCGATTTGGATCCACGGATCACTCCCTGCAGTCACAACTGACGGACAAATTGCCAACCGCTCTGTTCTCATTTCAGACTCGGGAAAAATTGTTGCCAAATACGATAAAACGCATCTTTTCACTCTCGTTGGAGAAGAGAAGCACATGGCTGCGGGAACCTCAACCACATTGAGTCAAACTCCATGGGGACAAGCTGGCCTTGCAATCTGCTACGATATACGTTTTCCTGAACTATTCCGCAAATACGCTTTAGAAAATGCGGGGATCATCTTTCTTCCCTCAGCTTTTCCCGAACCAAGACTTGCCCATTGGCGCACGCTTATTCGAGCCCGCGCAATAGAAAATCAAGTATTCATGGTCGCTTGCAATCAAGTTGGCACAGTCAAGCTGGATCATGAAACAACATTTTTTGGAGCGTCTTGCATCATTGATCCCTGGGGTGAAACAATTGTGGAAGGGGGAGCTAGCGAAGAATTACTCACAGCATCAATTGACCTTTCCAAAGTACAAAAAGTCCGAAATTTTATGCATGTGCTAGACGACCGTCGTCCCGATCTTTACTAAAGACCTCTTTCTCTATATACTGTTCGTCATGAAATACACACCAATTGTCGGAACTCTCGGTTATATCCTGCATCCAAATAAGCAAGAAGTGCTGTTAATGCACCGAAATGCACGAAAAGATGATGATCATTTAGGCAAATACAATGGACTTGGTGGAAAAATGGAATCCACTGAAGATGTTGCAACCTGTATGAAACGCGAAATTTTGGAAGAGTCCGGTCTTGTTGTCGAAAAAATGCAGCTTCGCGGTACCCTTAACTGGACAGGATTTGGTCCTAAAGGGGAAGACTGGATGGGATTTATTTTTTAATTACGCAATTTTCAGGGACTCCATTTAAACGCTGTCCGGAAGGAGAGCTTGAATGGATTCGGATCGATCAAATCGACTCGCTTCCTATGTGGGCGAGGAGACCGCTATTTTCTCCCCCTTGATTTTCGATGGCGATCCTCATCCTTTCCATGGATATATGCCTTATGAAGGGAAACCCCCTTGAGTTGGTCATATGTCAGATAGTCATTGCCTAAAAGAGTCATATCTCTTATAATCTTGGCTTTTCATGCACCGGTAGCTCAATTGGATAGAGTACCCGGCTACGAACCGGGCGGTTAGAGGTTCGAATCCTCTCCAGTGCAATGTTCAGCATCTATCGTGAAGCTTTCCCTTCAGGTCCCTTTGAAACCAACGCATATGTTATCGCATGTGAAAAAACTCTCGATGCTGCAATCATTGATCCCGCTCCAAATTCCGCTGAAGCTATTATCTCTTATTTAAACGAACACACTCTCAATCCTAAAATGATCCTGATTACACATTCACATTGGGATCACATCGGAGATACTGCATCATTAAAAGCTACCTTCGAAACTCCGGTTTATGTACATCAACTCGATATGGCAAACCTCAATCAACCAGGGTCTGACGGACTCCCGCTATGGGTTGAAATTGAAGGCGTGCATCCGGATAAATATCTGAATGACGGCGACCTTATCGAAGTGGGAGAATTGAAATTAAAAGTTATCCATACCCCAGGTCATTCACCGGGCGGAGTTTGCCTGTATTGTGCTGAGCATCATACATTGATTTCAGGAGATACTCTTTTTGCCGGCAGCATCGGAAATCTCTCTTTTCCCACAGCAAGTCCGAAAGATATGTGGGAGTCTCTTGCAAAACTTGCAAAACTCCCTCCAGAAACCGAGGTATATCCCGGCCACGGCCCGGCGACAACAATAGGTCGTGAAAATTGGTTATCAAGAGCTAAAGAAATTTTTGGAGGTTAATCTCATGAGTATTCTAGTCGGTAAAAAAGCACCTGCAATCAATGCAAAAGCTGCTGCAGGCAACAAAACATTGCACACATTTTCCCTTGATCAATACAAAGGAAAATATGTCGTTCTATTTTTCTATCCCCTCGATTTTACATTTGTCTGCCCAACAGAGCTTCATGCCTTCCAAGCAAAGCTTGATGAGTTCCAGAAACGTGGCTGTGAAGTGATCGGTTGCTCAATCGATAGCGTTTTCACACATCACGCATGGCTGAAAACACCTGTCAGCAAAGGCGGTATCGAAGGAGTGACATACCCTATCGTTTCAGATATCCATAAAACCGTTGCAAAAGACTACGGAGTATTATGTGAAAACGAAGGAATCGCCTACAGAGGTTTATTCCTCATAGACAAAGAAGGTGTTGTCAGACATCAACTGGTCAACGATCTTCCTTTAGGACGCTCCGTGGATGAAGCGATCCGTATGCTAGACGCTTTGATTTTCTTTGAAAAGAACAGGCGAAGTTTGCCCTGCAAACTGGAACGAGGGAAGCAAAGCAATGAAACCTACTCAAGAAGGTCTGGAGAAATTTTTCGCTGCCTCTATCGGTTAAGTTCATCATCTGCGGGGGGAAATTTTTCTCCCCGTATCGAAGTCAAATAATCATAAAGATCAGCCTCTGAAGTCATATAGATACTTTGGTGATGCCTGCAAAGCGGAATCACGGCGTCGATAATTTCCGAATCCCCCACTCCAGGAAGAAAAATCGCAGAGATATCGTCTATGAGAGATTCATTTTCTAATATTCGCAAGCCTGAAAAATAATCTTGATAACTAAACCCCTCTTCCTCCACTCGAAAAAAATGAGATCGTAATCATAGAAAACGCTTGGACTGCATAAAATAAACCGCGGCTATCAGGCGGTGGATTTCCTAGGGATTCCATTACCTGAGGAAGAGATCGTAACAGATGAGGAGTGCGAAAAGTGCCTTTTTCAGCCTCCCCAAACAGAGCTAGGGTATTGAATTGGCCCATTTTGCACCTCTGGGGTCGGGTTAATAAACAGATAGACGGATAAAACCGCCTACTTATTTGTATTCTAACATTTTTTTTAATTTATTAAAATTTATTTTATATAAATAGACTTACTTGCGATTACTATCGTGGTAACGTGCAATTTCTCCCAATCCCGCTTCAATATTTAGAAGACGGTTGTATTTGCAAATTCGGTCTGATCGTGAAAGAGATCCCGTCTTGATCTGCCCTGCATTTGTAGCTACAGCAATATCAGCGATGGTAGAGTCTTCAGTTTCCCCCGACCGATGTGAAATCACGGTTGTATAACCATAGGCATGAGCAATTTTCATCGTTTCAAGAGTCTCTGTCAATGTCCCAATCTGATTCACTTTAATCAAAATTGAATTCGCGGACCCCTTCTCGTATCCCTCTGCTTAAAGGAAATCAGGATTTGTCACAAATAAATCATCACCCACAAGTTGAACGCGTGAACCCAGAGCTGCTAGTCAAATGATTCCATCCACTCCAATCATTTTCATCTAAGGCATCTTCAAGAGAATCAATAGGGTATTTATTACAAAGCTCTTCTAAATATAAAACAAGTTCCTCGGCGGTCCTTTCTTCAAATGGTTCGTTACGATTTTTTCGCTTCTTTTCAACATATTTTCCACTACTCTTATCGTAAAATTCCGAAGCTGCGCAATCAAGAGCTATTGATATTGCTCTCCAGGATGATACCCTGCTTTCTCTATTGCTTCAAAAATCAGATCAATCGCTTCTTCATTCGACCCTAAATTGGGAGCAAAACCTCCTTCATCACCAACAGCAGTGACATGCCCTGTTTTTCAACAGACCTTTTAGTGAGTGAAAAATTTCGGATCCCCAACGAACAGCTTCTTTAAATGTAGGCGCACCAACCGGACGAATCATAAATTCCTGAAAATCCAGAGAATTATCTGCATGCGCACCGCCATTAATAATATTCATCATAGGACAAGGGAGAACATACGTGTGACACCCGCCAATGTATCGATATAAAGGTAGTCCGGCAGTCAACGCCCCAACACGGGCTAGAGCAAGAGATGCT
>CALNZF010000044.1:0-24040 GCA_942490965.1 uncultured Nitrosopumilaceae archaeon
TACCTCTAAAGTAGTAATCTTTTCCGGAATCATATTCAAATGTAGTTCCGCCACCGCCAATATTTGGTCCAAAGAACATGTTGAATATTTTGGACTCACCAGGCTTTAGAATGATCTGACCATTTGTGAAATCCATTCCTGAATACTTGAAGTCAGTGTCACCGTTTGTTACATCATAGTTGCAGATTGCAGGTCCAGTACAAAACAATGATTCTTGACTAGAACCAGTATTTTCAACTAGAATACGTAGTCTCAGCATTGCTTGACCTGAAGAAGTAATCTCGAGACTATTTCCATCAGTTCCCAATCCAGCCCAGTAGAAAGTCACAGGTCCTGTAGGATATGATTCTGCAACCATTTTGTAGTGATATGCAGTGATGTCATATTTGGCGGATCTCTCACAGTTGAGTCGATCATAGGATTTTTTGATTTCTGAACATCTATCCAACTGGGCTTCTAGTAAACCTAATTCTGAACTATCAGAAATTACAGATTTATCTTCTATAGGAGTGGTTTGAGATGGGGGGAGATTGATTATTCCAACTGACATTAAATGTTGAATTGCATTTACAAATTCACCATCAGTGATAGTTCCGTCAGCCCACCATCCTGCATTGTTTTTTACCCAAGCAGGAACACCGTCAGATGTTTCAGAGGATACGGCTGTTGGAGGCATTACGATTATTCCATCAGTTATTAAAAATTCTATACCTGAAATAAATTCAGATTCAGTGATAGTCCCATCAGCCCACCATCCTGCATTGTTTTTTACCCAACTAGGTACTTCTGCATATGCAGACGATATAGTTGAGGTTACTACTAAAAGTAGAGCAATTGTCAAAATTGCAGTAATTATTGTTTTCATGTTGATTTTTTTCACTTCCTATATTTAACCTAGTGATAAGATCACATTCTAGTGGTAATTTATGAAATAATCATAAAACATAGTGGTAAAGTGAAAAAATATGTTTCCTGTTTATATGTAAATTAGAAAGATCTTGAAAAGTGAAAGAAAAACAAGCAAATGTCAGTACCCCTGTACAAAAATTAACTGAGAAAGACATCAAGGAATATGTAATTGAGCGTTTTAAAGAGTTAAAAAAATCAAATAAAATAAAAGATCTAGTTTCATTTCAAGCGATGAATAAACACATGATTATGGCTCATAACCAAGATGAATTAAAAATTCTAGGGAATATTGTTGCCAGTAATAAAAAAATTAAATTCTCAGAGATATTGGAAGAGTATGAAAAGCATCTAAAAATAGCCTTAGAGACAGAACCCACCACCAAGACACATAGTAATGTAATATTACACATATTTGGATTTTTTTCAAATAATTTTAATCAGCAAGAGAAAGAGAAATTTTTTGAATTGTTGGCAAATTTTAAGGATGAAAAAATTTCAATTGGAGAAGTTCTTTCTGAAATTAATCCTATAATATATCGATTCAACAATACATATCTTGCAAGTCAAACATATTTTTTACTATATTCAAATCAAGAAGACAGAAATTTGTTTAAAATATTACAGTCACTGAAACTATCTAATTAGAATAATCACCAAAATAACATGTGTCAAAAATATCTAAATCAAATTAAAATACCAAGTGATTTTACATAGTTAATGAATAAAATTAGCACTAGAAATAATATTTATCAGCAGGTTAAATATGAGTATACAGACAAACTATTATGAGTCAAAGTTACAATAGTTTCTTAGCAGAAATTTACAGTGAGTTTACTTCATTAACAAATGCAAAAGAAACAGACGTCACTGATCATAACATACTGTGGACATTAGAGGAATGGATGGATGCAGGCCATGTGCGATTCACTACTTCAAGAAAAGAATTGTACAGAATCAGCATCTTACTTGAAAATTATGCGGTTAAGCATAACACCCCATTGTTAGCTACTTTTGAGACAGAAAAGAGATTCAAATATGTAGAAGACAGATACATCGAAATTCTAGAGAAAATTCCAAAAGCATGGATAATTGGAAACTTCAACAATCCATTTTTACAACCTCAACCACCTAAAGGAGCTGAAGTGATTAGTTGTGATGGAACAAATATTTCAGATATGTGGATAGTTGTAACAAAGGGTCCTAACGGCCCATTTGGTTTAGTAGCAGAGGAAATGGGAAACGGTAAATTTTCAGGATTCTTCTCAATTAGCCCACAGGTGATTCAAAAAGCAATAGACATCATAAATAAAAATCTAAGATCACAGATTGATTTTGCATGATAGTTTGTGATTACCAAAAAAATAAAATTATTTTAATTTGTTATCCGGTGATAAACATTATAAAAATTATTGAAGCGTAAAATTTGTTCCTAGAATTTTACTCATCTTACTAACTGCATGTCTACATACATTAGGATTGAGGGTGAAAAATCCTCTAAATTTGCCACTTTCATACTCTTCAGCTATCAAGCCAAATGGACCATAAGGGCCTCTAGTAATCACACTCCAGACATCAATCAATGATGTATCCTTACAATTAATCACGTTAATTTTTGGCGAAGTATCAATCTGAGTTTTACCATAATCTGCAACAACTGTTATTTTTGGTATCTGTTCAATCATTTTTTGATATCTTTTTTCAACAAATTTGTATCGAGAAATTTTTTCAAAGGTTGCAAGTAAGGGCTGACTGTTTTCTTGAGCATAATTTTCAATTAGTTTACTGATATGGAATAATTGCTTTCTTTCTGCATGAAAATTATGATAGCCAGCTTCGATAAATTTGTCCATACTCCACATTGAGAGAAGGGAGGGATCATCATCATGCCATTCTGCAAGTTGTGGAAAATCCTTCCAAACTTCACCAACAAACCCAGCATATTTTCCTAGCATAATGAACATCATCTCAAAATAAGATATAAGTTAATCTTTCAATCGAAGTAATTTGGCATCAACAAATTGTTTTTATTCTCTAAAATCACATCATATCCATGGGAAGATATGAGAAAGTTCTCAACATGTTAATGGATTACGATGAATCCATTAGACTTGCAATTATCAGCAATACATCAGGAGACATATTATGGAATTCCAAAAGATCAGATACAAAACTTCAAGTCCCAATTGCTGAAACTAAAAAAGCATTAAAACGTGAATCAGATGATTGGGTGGATAGATGTAAGGCAGCAGACCGTACAGCACTTGGGGCCCCTTTATATCACATCACAGCTTTTGAGAAAACCAAAAGAGTGACACTTCCAATTGATGCATTTCATCTACTATTTCTAAGTGTAGATAATACACCTATGAAAAATACAAAAAAGAAAAGCTATGGGCGAATGGTTGAAATGGGAAAAATACTATCCATTGTGGATTTTGTAAATACATTTGAATAGAATTTCAATAGAGTTAACAAAACAATCTTAAATTAATTTTGACACTAGAAAAATAATCTAGAATATTTATTAACAGAAATGATTTAGATTATTTGTGGATAAATACGAAAAATTACTCAACATGATTATGGATTTTGATGATACAGTTAGATTTGCAGCAGTAACGGATGAAAAGGGGGAAATTTTATGGAACAGTCAGCGAGCAGGATTAAAAAATATTGTTCCAGTAAATGAAACCAAACAAACTATTTTGAGAGCATTACATGCGTGGAGAGAAAACACAGGTGTTAAGAAGAACATAGGTTCAGGATTATACTCAATTGCATCATATGAAAAAATTAAAAGAATTACAGTTCCTTTAGATAATGGCAAATTATTATTTTGTAGTGTAAATAATGACCCACTAAAATCATCAATTAATAAAAGAAAAAGCTACGGTCATCTTGCAGACATGGGTAAAATACTATCTATTGTTGATTTTATCAAGTCTCAAAAATAAACTAGATAAATTCACGAAGTTTTTTAATAATTATTTCTAATTAAATTTAATGAGGGATTTTGTTACCCTATGTAGAAAATACAAATTCAAAATTATGATTTCTAACCAAGTGCAAAGTGTGGATTTATAATTATATCAAGGTATGAAAAGCAATGTACATCTTAAGAGAATAATTGGGAATTGATTTTATCATGTAGTTTATCATAAATTCTAATGCAACATGATTGTAGGATTTACAAAAAGAGATTTTAAAACATAAATGTGATAAAAAAGAATTCAATTATGATAAAATATAGAATAATTGAATTTTAAAAAACAGCATTATTCATCTACCCAAATTAGATTGGTTTGCCCTTATACTGATAATCTATTACTTTATGAAATAAATTATGAGACGACATCACAGTTAAAGATACAAAAAAGAGTCCGATGAAATTTCTAATGGTCATCAATTCATTAGGCTCTGAAGCAATCAGTGAAGTTTGAAATACAACATAGAAATTATCAAACAACCAAAATGCCAAAGTGACCCATGACAAGATACCTGCCATAAAGTAACCCAAACGAGTCTTATTCCGTATGAAAATCAAAGATACAAAGATGACAGAGTACCAAAGAAAAGAACCAATTAACCACAGAGGTTGATAAACATCAGATCTATCATCCAGCCAATAATAAGAAGTTCCAACAACAGCCAAAGCCAATAATGAAATTTGGATTAATTTTTGGTTAATTTTAAAACCAGTTTTTTCCTCTCTAATTTTAGATGTGGGAGGAGATGAATTCATTTCTTTAGTAGCAATATCAATTGATTCACGAACAGATTTCAATTTCATTGGAATGATTTTTGTGATTTTGTCATCAGTTACAACGGTATCATGTACAAGACTATCAATTAGTGGCCTTGCAAGTGAAGCCTTAACAGGAGTGATAAGATCCACCCAATAAGATGAGAGCCTAGTAGTCAAAAAAGGAATCTGTAGAACAAACAAATTCCTATTCAAATATGCAGAATAGATTCTCATTAATTCCTCATATGTCATTTTATCAGGACCACCAATTTCAAAAATTTGACCCATAGTTTCAGGCTTGGAAAGACATTCAGCCAAATAGAAAACTACATCATCAACAGCAATAGGCTGAGCCAATGATTTAACCCAGGAAGGACAAACCATTACAGGTAATCGCTCGACAAGATAACGTAACATTGCATATGAGCCACCCTGTGCACCAATAATTAAGGATGCACGAAATTCAGTTACAGGAATAGAACCAGAGCGAAGTATATCACCTACATCCTTACGACTTTTCATATGGGGAGACAATTCAAGGCTGTCATTTACTAATCCTCCCAAATAGATTATTCTTTTTACACCTGCTTTTGTTGCAGCTTCAAGAAAATTCTGAGCTTGTACTTTTTCACGATTTGCAAATTCTTGCCATTCGTTTTTACTTCCCTCCATAGAATGAAGCAGGTAGTAAGCAACTTCAATTCCTTGCATAGATTTTATCAGTTGATCTTTGTCAAAAACATCTGCCTGTACATATTTGGCATTGTTAGTGTCATCTAATTTTTTTCTACTTAATCCTGTAACAGTGTAACCATTTGATGAAAGTAAAGACAGTAATCGAGATCCGATAAAACCAGTCACGCCAGTAACCATGATGGAAAAAGGAGAAGTTTGATTAATTTTTTCATTCAAGAGTGATTGATTTATCATTTTAGTCTACCACAAAATAATAATGAATAGCAAAGGATAAAACTCTTAGAACATTGTTTTTCCATATTGTGCATTTTAATTCAGAATATTTAAACTAGGGATAATTAATCCATCTAGTGGTAATTTCAGAGTATTCATTTACAAACAGTCATAAAAAAGACATAAAAAAAGGATTAATTGGCACTATATGACTAAATTAGCACCAGTTAAATACTATTTTTAAAAATATAAACTATGGTCTACATTAGAGCTAAGAAAGTAAAATCTGATCAATATCTCTACCTAGTCAAAAGTGTCTGGGATTCAAAGAAAAGTACATCCAAGCAAGAAATTGTAAAATATCTAGGTAAAGCATCAGAAGTAGTAAAAGACGACATCCCAATAGAGTATAGAGACAATCCCAAGGTCCTCTCAGTACTTGCATCTTACAATCCAAAAGACATAAAGAAAAGGGAAGAATCCACAAAAAAATCAAAACAACAACTTTATAAAAAATTGACAGAAGGCAACATAGAAGAATGCGTGAAAATATATCAAGACTATACAAAAATTTTTAACGCGTCTGATTTTTTTGATAAAATTCTAAAACAAGTAATGTATGATATTGGAGAAGATTGGGCAAATAATAAAATAAGTATCGCAACAGAACATGTCGCAAGCAACATTGCACAAACATTAGTTAAAATTATTATGGATAGTGTTTCAGGATCATCAAACAAGAAAAAAATTCTAATATGTGTTCCTTTAGGAGAGGAGCACCATTTGGGATGTGATGTTTTAGAAACTTATCTTTCAATAAAAGGATTCAAAGTATACAATATTGGAACGTCGATTCCAACAGAATCCATAATTAGTTTTATCGATAACAATAAGCCAGACATGGTATTTGTATCAATTACATTACCAGACAATATTTCAGCTGGTCAAAGATTAGTAAGAAAAATTAATGACGAATGTAAGATTCCAATTCTAATTGGAGGATATGCCATGCAAACTAAAAATATGCCAAAGTTTGATGCAAAGATTATTTCAGAAGTTAATTTGGAAGAATTACCAAAAATCATCAGAAATGCTCAATAAAAAATATCAGCATTTCAAATAAGATTCGATTTTAGGATGACAAAGAATTGAACTGTGTGCAGCTGAATCAGTCCCAATGCCATAACTTACAGTTGAATCTCCAACAAAAAACAATCCATTAATTCCAGGAATTTGATGAGGCATTTTCGATTTCCAAACTTTTCCGGGCTCCTTGACTACCGATTCGACTAATTTCCAGGCCATAGGTCGCTCCCAAATCAATTCAGATTCAAATTTTGGATAAATTGAGGCAATCTCACTCCTCATTTTATCAACAATGCCCTTGATAGCATTTGGATCATCAGTTATCGCAGGATTTACAGGAGTTCCTGCAATAATCAAATGTTCGCCAGGAGGAGAAACTGAGGGAGTGATATTAGAAATAAAAAATATTCCTTTGGTAGTATAGTCACTACCTACAGGAAATACAACCTGTCGTGAATCAATTTTTGATTTAAGTGCAAAGTGAACTTCAACCACAGATGTAGTCTTGTTTAATTTGTTAATTTTTTGAATAAATTTATCATCAATCATATTTTTGTCAAATAATTGATTTAATGCATTGTATGCGGGATATGATACAACAACACAATTTGTAGGAATGAGTTGTTCAACTCCTTGCAAGCCCTTAACGATTATACCAGTTACATTTGAATTTTCAATAATAATTTTTTTAACAGATTGCCTTGTATCCACTTCGCCATTTTTTGATAAAATATAATCAGATAAAACATGTGAAATTGAATCATACCCACCATCATCAGGATACGCAAATTCACTTGTTCCCCCCTTAAACGGATTTGCTCTAATCATGGTGCGAGTGAATTCACCAAGCGATATATGATCCGCAGTGTCTGCAAATGCCAACATGCAAACAGATTCAAAAAATGCATTTGTATCAGAATCCAAATTATTAGTGATATCAGTTAAAGGAACATCATCCCATAATTCAGTCTTTTTTAAAGAAGTGAATGCCAAAGGAAATAATATTCTTAAAAGTTTGACCCTACTTTTGAAGGGCAATAACGAAAGTCGGAGTAAATCCAAGATACCTTTAGGATAACCATGAAATCCATCAGTAGAATAAAATGAAATGTCATTTACTTTTGCAAGTTTCAAATTAGTGTCAATCTTTAATTTTTTAAGAACAGTGAAAATTGCAGATTTTTTATAAAATGGCATTATATGAAATCCATTATCAAGTATGTGATTTCTAAATTTTATAGAAGCAGTTCTCCCTCCCAATTTTGAAGACTTTTCTAAAACTCGAACGTTGTGTCCTTCAGATGACAATAGGGCGGCAGTAGTTAATCCCCCCACTCCTGCACCAATCACAATTATAGGCGTATTCATGAATGGCTTATCGAAATATAATATATATACTGGTGCCAATTATGTGTGATAGTGCTAACTCATTGGCAATTTGTTTTCAATATAATATTTTTCTGCACAATTGATGAATTCAAGCATCACATGACTCATTTTTTTCCTAAGAATATTCTCAATAAACGGAATGAATTTTAGAAGCCCATTTATTTTTAAATTTACAGAAATTAAAATAAGAGTGCCAGAAGAAGACTCTTCATAGTACTCAATAAAAGAAGTTCCTTTTAATGGACCTGTCAAAATGAAAACTTTGTGTACGTTTGGAGGTAAAACTAAATGTTTTGTTTTAACATTTACAGATTGTCCTAAAAAATTTATTTTTTCTAAAACAACAATACCAGATTCATCCTCACTAAGTATATCTAATGATTTAAAATAATTAGGCATGATATTGTGAAAATTTTTTACATCAGTGCTAATACTAAAAACAGATTCACGATTTAGCAAAGACTTGCCAGATAAGTGAAAAATAGTCATTGGACTACTTCCTCTTCAATATACTCCCAGAGATTTGATTTTGTGACAACCAAACTAGAATCAAATTTTTTCATTTG
This sequence comes from uncultured Nitrosopumilaceae archaeon, assembly GCA_942490965.1. Taxonomy (GTDB): domain Archaea; phylum Thermoproteota; class Nitrososphaeria; order Nitrososphaerales; family Nitrosopumilaceae; genus Nitrosopumilus. The sequence goes on from CALNZF010000044.1 coordinate 8,605, forward strand.
TAAATAAACTAAAGATAGCGATTTCTTAACAGAGTCTGTTTTTTCAGGATCCGTTAAAGGCAGTAATCTAATAGTTGTCTTTTTAAGACTGGTAGATATTTGAATAAAGAATTCCTGATGTAATTCATCAATTACAACTACATGTAACAATGCAGAGAATCCATTATTTTCAACATAAATACTCGAAATTCGAATAAGAGGAGATTTTTGAAAATATGGTACAAAGAATTTTGAAAATTCTAAAAGATCCACATGTTGATTTAGTACAATATGAGGCATTTGTGATTATTCTGATTTCATTTTATTTATAGAAAATTAGAAAAATAATCTAGTGCCAAAAATAATCGAAATATGATAAACTGAAGTTTATTTTAGCACTAGATTTGAAAATATAGGCGCCTTAAATAATTTAAAGCAGCATTTGGAGTATGTCAACTCAATTAGTACATCAAAAAAATTGCAAAAAAGATAACATGATTACAGATGCAAATACAGGTGAAATAGCATGCAGTAATTGTGGGGCCGTTTCATTAGAACAAATAATTGATGCGGCTGCAGAATTCAGCGGATTTAGTTCTGAGTACTATCAAAATAATTCCAGAGTAGGTATGAAGACATCACTAAAGATGGCAGACAGAGGATTATCCACAATCATGGAATCTCAAGATAAAGATTCTTCAGGTAAAAGGTTATCAAATGAAAATCGTAGAATGTTTTACCGCCTCAGAATGTGGGATAGAAACAGTCGCTCATCAATTTCCGTTAAATCATTTCAAAAGGCATTCACATTGCTAGATGGAATTAGCTCAAAATTAGCATTGCCAGAATCTGTGGTAGAAGAGACGGCATACTTGTTTAGAAAAATAGCTGCAAAGAAAATCCTTGCAGGAAGATCAACATCAGCCGTATTATGTGCCACAACATACATGACTTGCAGATTGACAGACACCCCAAGAACTCTACAAGACATAGCCAATGCAGGAAATCTAAAGAAAAAGAATTTGCAACGAGTTTACAGATTCATAATGAAAGAGTTGGAATTATATCCTGAAACATATAATCCGATGGAATTTGTTACACGTGTTGCAAAAGAAGTAGGACTGTCAGAGAAAACTGAAAGGTTGGCTTTTAAAATATTGACTATTTGTGAAAAGAACAATATTTCAACTAGCAAAAATCCAATGGCAATGGCGGCTGCTGCAATAAATCTTGCATCTGGAATAAATAGTGAAAAAGTCACCCAGCTAAAAATTTCAGAAGCATCAGGCATTAGTGCAGTGACCATTAGAGATAGATCAAAAGAGATCAAAGAAAAAATTGGAGGTGAAATCTATGGGTAGAACATGCAATAATATTTGTGAAAGATACAAGGCAGAGCCAGCTCCAAACAGAATCAGGTATGAAATAGGACAAAAAAGATGCACGTTTTGTGGAATTTTTGTATTATCAGATAATGCCAGATGTATGTGCTGTAAGGCCGTTTTAAGAACAAAGCCAAGGTCCAGGAAAGCCAAATGAGGGTTTGGGACATTCCTGTTGAAAAACTATGCAGAAACCACCTACTAGGGGAGCACAGGGAATTACATGCCATGTGGTCTGTAATTACCCAAAACAAGAAAGGATATTCAAAACATCCTGAAACTATCAGATGGGTTGGAAAATTGAAGGCATTGTATCTTAGACATAATCAACAGGTTAATGAAATGAAAAGCAGAGGATATAACCACCAAAGTCCATTGGATGCAAAAAATGCAGTAGGCAAATCAAAGCAGGATGTGTATATAGATACAATATCAAAACAAATCAAAATTTTAAAACAGAAAGGATGTAATTGTAAAATATGATTTAAATTAATTATAAAAAATAAATTTATTTATGCTTCAGTAATTTTTTTCTGAATATTATCAATGTTGGAACAATGACAAATCCCATTAAAATCAAAATAGATATTGTAATAGAATTATAATCATTTACAAATAATTTTGTGTCTATCCAGGCTTTGGGTAAAATAGTAAAAAAATCAACAAGAGAAAAATCCTCAATCGTTCCAATAGCTAAACTGTATTTACCACTTTGATTTTTTTCATCCATTACCACAAGAAAATATGTCCCATCCGCTGGAATTTCTGTTTTAAATTCCTGCCTTTCCCAATAGGTGATCTGGCCAAATGGCTCATAGAATTCAACGCCAGGAAAATCTTTTTCATAATTGATTTTTTTCTTTCCAAAATTTTCATCACCCACTAAGACAAGAATTGGGGAATATTTTTCTAAACCAGTAATTTTAGGAATAACAATACTGGCATAAAATGAATCTCCCTCACTGGCTTCAAAAGTGTAAAATTTTGCTTCATTTTCTCCTAAATTTTCATAAATTGCCCAAGATACCCTATGATCCGGAATTTTAAGGGCAGATTCAAAATTTCTATGAGTGTCATCATGGCTGATTAATTTGTGCCCATATGCAGGATTTAATGAAACAAGAATTATAAAAAATAAAAACAATATTTTTTTCATAAATATAATTTGGAAAGTATGTATTTTAACTACAAGTGATTTTATCCATATTGGCACTAGATTGAATTAGAGATGTTATTCATATAGCAAGAAAGCCAATTCCACTCATGAAAAGATTTGAAATTCAAAAATGCATCAAGTGTGGAAAAGAATTTCATGAATGGTCTTGTGACTATTGCTATGCCAAAATTGTCAGAAATCAAGTTGAGGATTTATTATGCAACAAATAGAAAGAGTCAAAGTGGATCAAACTATTTTAGATGCAAAAATTCCAATAAGAATCGCTTTTGTAAAACCAGATGGAACACCCGGCATCATATCATTGTGGTATGAGCAGATTGGGGATAAAATTTATTGTGCAACAAAACGATCAGCTAAAATTGTTTCGTATCTTCAAAACAATCCAAAATGTGGTTTTGAGATAGCAGCTGACATACCACCATACAAAGGCACCCGAGGAACTGGGCATGTAAAAATAATAGAAAACAAAGGACCAGAAATTCTTAAAATTTTAATGAAGAAGTATTTAGGAAATAAAGAATCAACATTATCAAGGTATTTGAACGATAATTCAGAAGACGAAGTAGCATTAGAAATTTCACCTCAAAGTGTTTTCAATTATGATTATTCAAAGAGAATGAAGGATGTTTAAGTTATGATTGATGATGGATGTCCCACATGCGGATCAAAGAGATATGGATTATCAAAATCAGGAGATATTCAGGATAACAGCATTCAGTTTTTACGATGTCAAAAATGTAAAAAAATTTGGACACATTAAATTATTGGCACTAGTCAAAATGTTAGCCCTAGATTAAATATCATAAAGCGCTAATAGTATTGAAAGGAAATGCAACAAACAACAAGCAAAAAAACACCACAACTTAAATTTCTAGCAATTGTGGCCGTAGCTACTTCAGTGATACTAGTTTTCACAATAGCTCCCTGGAACATTCTTCCAGTATCAGTCTCTGAAGAAGTGACAGTTATCGCTGTAACAGATTATGGTTGTGTAGGTGAGTCAAGTCTTGGAAGATCGGTTGTTGTTTCAAACTGTGATGCAATTGTTGGAGATATTGTATCTGCGACATTTTACATTCCAGCAGGAGAAACAAACGGATACTTGGAAGAACTTGAAAGAAGACAAAACCCAATGGTGGATGCATGGGACAGCAGTGTCAACGGTAAAGGGTTCTCACCATAATTTTTTTTATTTTTCTAAAAATACATTATTTCTGTAAAGTAAACAAAAAGGCGCAAACCCCTAACTGCAGAACTCTGAGAGATTTCCTCTCGTGGTCAAACGTCTAAACGCCTGATTGCCTTTTTCGTTCTGCGGGGCAGCGCGGTCTAATCGCCAGATTTTACAACTAACGACATCATACAGTATAGAACAAACAACTATTTAAGATTTAGTATGAATAATTACATAAAATATAAGAAATTCATATAAATCATGACATACTTTTCACAATTATATTATCAGTCATTAAATGACATAGTAAATTGCAACTAGAAGAAAATACGCCATGAGTAATACAGAACACAGGCAATAATCTCATCTTAAAGTGAGTAACAATAATGATCGATGATAGTTTGAGTTAAAAAATAAGGCAATCTCAGGACAAGGTGATGCAAAGAGAAAATTTGAATGGTTCTAGAGCAATAAATGATCAGATTAAGAACACCGCATAGATTTACAAAAACATATTTTTAAGAAAAACTACAAAAAAGCGTTAATTGGTTAGATTGGAAATATACTGAATACCATTCGTTCTAATTTTGAATGATTAAAGCGGTTTGACATTCAAAATGGAATGCTGATACCAATTAACAATACAATTCTTTAGTGACAGTTGTAAACCACCAAACATGGGAAAATCAATCTTCATCAAGGAAATAATCACCATTTTAAAAGAACCCAGACTGTGTCCCACATGTCAAAAAGAAGACAGATTAGAAAAAGATGTCGTCAGAGAAGGACGTTCAAATGGAAAGACAGTATTATGCTCCAGATGTGAGGCTTTAATTGTAATTACAAATCACAATCTCAAACAAGTGGATTTATCCTCAACTAGAGATGACATAATTATGCTAAAAGAACCTCATTTGATCAGAAAAGTAGGTTATTAATTATCATTATTTTTTACTGTAAGGTTTTCTTGTCGTAGGTTTTTTTGTTGCAGGTTTTGATGATGCATGTATTCTCTGTGTTGCTTTTTTTCTAGGCTCTTTTCTCCCACTAGCAGGGGCCAGTCGGGTTGACAATAATCCTTTTTTATCTTCAAGAAGTAGCGCAATTATGCGAGGCCTAATACATCTAGCAACCTCCCAATCTTTCAAATCAGCTTTGCGAGATTCCTCTTTAATTATCAAGCCTGCCAATCCGTCACTCCAAATATGACGTTTGGTGTCATATACTTCGATAATTTTTCCATGTTTAGTAATTTTAATTGCACCATGACATCTTTGAATTATTTGCAATGCCACCATTTGGTAGACTTTTTCAAAATTTGCCACATCAAAATTACATCACATCACATCAAAAAGGTTATGATTTTGACATTGAATAATATACCATAGAAATCACAAGAAAAAGTGCTGATGATTAATCAACCTTCTAAGCTATAACTGATAGATGATGAGATTGCCGAATTATGAAGCATGTTTTAATTAATCACATTTGTCGTTCATGGACATTCACGGTCATGGATAATGGAGGAGACAAAGCAGAGGGATTGTCAATACTCTCCCAAACAAACACCTGAATGTGATATATTCCAGATTCAGTAGGGATCCAAGATTGTGCAGGAGAAAATGATTGTCTAGGAGATAATGAACCAGTCAGCCAAGATAATGAAATTACAACATCATCATTATTTCTCACTTGTGTAATATATGCAAAGTTTTGTTGTGTGTCTTGATTATTTGAAATATCAGCCATCAACATAATTTGTTCATCTACAAAATGAATTTTATCTTCAGATGAGGTCTGCGCAGTGACAGGATCACCAAAAGCAACACCCATGCCAGAAATTAAAATCAATAAAGAAAACATCATAATTTTCATAACCAGTATTAATAGGATGTATATTTAATCTAGCTAATGGGTGAGGAACTTCCCGAGAATTTTCCAGAATTTTCTATAATGTACAAGACATTAACAAATCAAATAAAAAAACTAGAAAAAAATAAAGAAAATCTTCAAGGTAAAGAAAGAGAAGAAATGGAATTAAAGATTAAAAACTACGGATTGGAAATAATAAAAATTAAAAAAAAGTTTCCAGATAAATTTTTTGAGGAATTAAATTAATTATTCGTGTGTATGATCATGTCCGCAATCACAAGAATGATCATCACTCTTCAAAGACATCAGTTCTTGCACCATTTCATCTCTAATTTTTAATAAATCTCCAACCTGATCTTTCAAAGAGGCAGAATCCCAATTTCCCCGATGTAGTTCTCGCACTATGTCAATTATCTCAAGATCAGCATTGAGTAGATTATCCATGAGTTGTTCTTGGTCATTCATAATAATCGAGCATCATACTAGAAAAAAAACTATTCTAATCAAGAATAATTTTATTCTGCTTCCATGTTTTCTTTTAAAAGATTTTTTCTAACAAGTATTGGAATAGTGTAAAAGGCAGCTAATGCCATAGCGTCAGAGGCACGATAGTTTCTTAATACGAGATCCTTCTTCCCTGTAAAGTACAAATTTGCACGTAATACATTTCCACTTTCATAGATTTTGACTTTAACGAGCACCAACTCATTTTGTTCACAAATTTCTTCAATCATTTTGTAAATTGATGGTCCGGCTTCTCCATCAGTTTCACCAAAACTTGAGATATGTATTGCAACTTCGCCAGAAAATGCCCTCATGTGGAATTCTTTACCATTATCAGATTTTAGAACAACCATGCCCTCAACTGCATATGGGTCAACAAATCCAACATAATCAATTTTTACAGAATCATAATCAGGCTCTTGTACTTGATCAATTTCCATATTACGCATAAACTTCCTCTTCAGTGCTTATAAAGATAGCAAAAAATCAAGATCAAAAAAAAGTGAATTATTTTTTAACGATCATTACTCATGCGTAACCCCAAATTATTTAAAATCCCCAACTAAGGTAGCTTAATGTCAACTAATCCAGAAAAGGCAGTATCGTATGTTCTAAGTAAGTACGTTACAAATTACATGAGCAAAGACGTATTGATTCTTGGATTAGATACACAGACCAGAGAAGCAGCTAGAATGCTACGTCATTATGAAACAGATGACATTATTGTTACAGATAAAAATAATTTACCAGTTGGAATCGTTACAGATGAAGATATTCTAAGCAAAGTTAGCGATGTTACAGTTTACGCAGAAGCTACAACACTGAAAGATATCATGAGTACCCCATTAATTACAATTAATGAAAAATCTACATTACAAGATGCATTGCATAAAATGCGAGATAACAATATAAGAAAATTACCGGTCATATCAAAGAAAAATCAAGTGATGGGAATGGTATTCCAATCAGTGATTGCAAACGTTATCCGAGATGCAACAGCTACTGCGCCTCGTCTTTTGAGTCCGCCAGTAAAAGCAGTTTTAGGTAATCTAGGCTTTGTATTACAGTTTGCAGGAGTATTATTACTTGTACCAGCTATCCTTGCGACAGTTTTAGAAGATACAGTGATTGCAACTGGGATTTATCTAACAACAGTCCTATTACTAGTGACAGGATTCTTTCTGAATTCTTATGGTGAAAAATCTAGCCTAAATCTACAACAAGCGTCAATTTTAGTATTTTCAAGCCTATTTTTACTGACATTGTTTGGAACGGTCCCATATCTGTATGTACTTCCAAGTGATGAAACTAACATAGAGGCATTTAGTAATGCATTTTTTTCAAGTGCAGCAGGATTTACGACAGGGGGGATATCATTATTTGATGAACCAGAAAATCTCTCTCAGAGTTTTACATTTTTCAGAAGCTATACACAACTGGTAGGAGGGATGAGTTTCATTTATCTTGTAATAACTGCATTTTATCCAGAATCAAAATTGCAATCTATGCGTGGTTTTATATCCGGAAGAACACTACACATGAAAGAATTATTCTTAACCATCACAGTTATTTTTTCCATTTACATTGTAATTGTAGCATCATTGCTGTATGTATTTGGTGAAAGAAATATCATAGATAATTTCTCATTAGCTATGAGTACTCTTGCAACAGGTGGATTCATACCAAACTCAACAATTCTCGATGATTTGGTTTGGCAAGAACACATTATCTTAATAGGGGCAATGATACTAGGAGCATTACCATTTACATTCCACTATGCGTTTGTAAGAAAAAAATTCCTTTCACCAAAACTTGGAAAAGAAGTTTTACTTTACTTTGCAATTTTGGGCAGTGCAACTATTTTATTCATAGGAATTAGCGGTTTAGATCCCATGATAAGTGCATTTTATTCTGTATCAGCAAGTACTACCGCAGGACTTCAGCAAGAAAGTCTTGCAGGATTAAACGGAGGGGCACATGCAATTTTGATAATATTAATGGTCATTGGAGGGTGTGGATTTTCTACAGCAGGAGGATTGAAAATATTCAGATTATTTCACCTCAAAGATATTAGAGCATTATTGAGCAAAGTGAAAAGAGCAGAACTCTCAAGTCAAGCAAAAAAAGAAATCATCTCCACATTGATCATAATTGCACTATTTCCCATAATTTCAACAATCACAGGGATGCATCTAGCAGAAATAGAAGATGTTCCATTCCAAGATGCCTTCTTTGAGGCAGTAGGCGTAATCACCACAGGAGGGTTATCTGCAGGAGTGATAGATTTTGATACAGATCCAGCAACAAAAATTGTTCTAGGATTTCTAATGATTTTTGGCAGATTAGAAATAATTGCAATCATTTACATTTTTGTTCCAAAACTTAGTTAAGACAGGATCAATTTTGTATTAAAAGTCATGACTGTGAAGAACAAAAATACCAATCAAGGAAAAAAACTAATCATTTTAGGATTTGTAACTATTGGAATTTTGTTTTTGATGTATGGAAGATATCAGGATCCTGAATTGCTAACCCCAAGTGCAATAGATACAATACAGAGAATTGCCTATGGGTTTTACATAATTCTAATTGTATCTTTTGGAGCCATTGCTTTTGGAATGTATAGATATCATCGAGAAAAGGTAGAAAACAAGGGCAAAGATCTTTCATCAATTATTGCATTGGCAACATGGAATTCAAAATCAAAAAAAATATTTGTTGTGACATTTATCGGATATGGGATATTTTTTTCACTAGTATCAGGAACACTGGTGTATCAGCCAGAGGTTGATTTTTCATATCATTATGGAGCAACTATTCCATCAGGATTTGTTGCACCATGTTGTGATGAGCCAGGGTATATGCCACAAGTGATCATTTACCTTACTGAACATATAGGATTAAACATAATACCAATCAATCTGGTGTTACAAATTATTGTTTCATATTTGGTAGGATTAAACGCAGCGATTGCAGTTAACGCATATGCAATTTCCAAAAAAGGCAGAGGTGCAAGCAGCATAGGAGCAATAGCAGGGTTATTCATTGCTTGCCCAACATGTGCAGGATCATTTTTGTCAGTTTTTATTGGAGCCGCAAGTGGAATAGCATTATCAATTGCGTTAACTCAGTTACAAACACTTTTCATCGCCATTTCAATACCCATACTACTTGTAACCCCGTATATCATGGCAAAAAAATTACGAAATTCTGATGGAAGTTGTAAAATTAATTCTGATTAGAATTTCTTTACTTCAGGAATTTTATAATTTCCAATATCATATCCATCACGCCTTAAGAATTTCAGAGTTAATTTGTAAATTATTTCATCATGATCAACTTTTTCTAAAATATCGGCCCATAGAACTTTACCATTATTATCAATAATTTTTTTAAAATCTGGATTCATTGATTCTGCAATATCCTTACATTGATCAAAGGTTTTTCCGTTTTTATAAGCACGAATTCGTCTATCACAACTATCCATAAACAAGACAAATCAAAATCGTAAATAAACCTAGTATGAATAACTTCAAACAAATACTAGAGTAAAGATTGTAGAGTATGGCAATAAAATCAACTGCAGAATATGTCGATTTTTTTATCAATCTAAACATGGGGGAAAACGTACCACTTTTGAGCTTTGTAAACAATGAAAGAATGGTACTAAAACAAAAATTAGAATATAAGAATTTAGAAAAAGAGCCAATAAAAAAAGGAATCGAGATATTAGAGAAGTTAGTAACAGAAATTAGCGAGATGGGAGAAAAAGCAGTAATTGAAAAATATCAAAAATAAATTTTAGGAGAAAGAATGGATAAAAATTCAGAAATTATTAAAACGGAAATTATCAGAATACTAAATGAAAATGGAAAGATTAGAGGAACAGATCTTGCCAAAAGAGTGATAGAAAAAGTAGGTAATGAGAAAACAGTGTATAGAGAAATAAGCGCGCTAGTCGAAGCAGGGGAAATAGACAAAAAAGTTCACAGTAGGTCTCATATTGAATATGAGTTGATTAATCTCTCAGAATCAGTAAACAGGCAACTAAAAAATCTGCACAAAGAAGTAGAAATAATATTTGAAGAAATTACAAATTTTGAAATTACTGTAAAAGATGAAGATTTTTCATATCATGAAAGATTAAGATCAATCATTCATCAAATACACATAGTTCAATCAACTGACGGAATAATGAAACTGTTGTCATATTATCCTGCTTTTAAAAAAGATAAAATGTATTCACAGATATTAAGAAAAATAAATGATTGTTGGGAATCAATAATGACAAAACTAATAGGATGGGATCAGAATCACTTTTTTATTCGGTCGATGTGGGGTGGAGCTTTAACGAAAAAACCCTTGGTGAGACAGCACCAAGGGCCAAGATCAAAACAACAACTAAGAACTAAGGAAAGTTAGGAAGCGGCAAAACTTCAAAACTCGTTTTTAAAAGATAGAAGTAAGGTTGGGGAAGGGCAAGTCCAGGCGGCGGCGCTTCACGAGAAAACGCGTGGATCTACACTTTGCCGTGACTTGTCAATCTTTATCGAATCCTAAACAACCTATTTCGCTTTACAACTATTTCGAGAGCCTCCACAGCATTTGAGGCTCCTAAGCATTTAAGATAATCGGCGTAGGATTGGCCCCTGGCGGTACTTTGTCGATGGGACCAGTAATCATCCCCATCATAGTCATTGCATTCAATGTGGGCAGGATATGCGCGAATAATGGGTTCTTGTTCAGTCGATTCAAAAAGGGTGGTCTGTGACGGTCTAGCGTTCATCAAGCCCCCAATGCTCACGAAGAGCGGTAGGTTTCTTTAATATTAATATGTGATGGGGTTTTTTGCAAAAAAAAGACTGTGAGCCGGACCCTAGATTGTACTGTGAAAACATTGGGCTGGTGTACCTTTTGTTTTCGCCCAGAGCTCGACTCGCAGTAGAGTTAAAAATAGATCTATCAGACCTGCCAAATAACGCAAGGGAAAAGTTCAGGAATCCGCGCTGGTGGTGTTTGCCATGGATAGTAGTTCCGAAATGAGTTTCCAATTTTTCATTTTTTGTTTATTTAGAAACAACCGATTGACGCTTATTTCAAACTCATGTTTACCGGTCTCTTTATGCAAGGCAATATGGTTGTAACAAAAATCAATGTCGGACGAATTCAATTTGCTATACAACCGTTTAGCCCAGGGGTGGGTTTCTAATTTGGAAAAAGATTCCTGTCTCATGCAAAATAATTAAGACACAAGGCGGCATAAGTCTACCTAATTCTTCTATATTAGAAATGCATAATTATATTCCATATAAAAAGCCTTCATTTGTTCTTTTTTGTTTATACTTCACAGTTTGTAGTATTTATTTCAATGGTCCTAGAGAGGGGCTATCTCTCCCACTATGCGAACCAAAGCTAGGGCAAGGTTGTAGCATAGCCACGAGGTCGGGTGTAAGCTGACGGGTTGTACGGCACGAGAGGCGCACACTGAGAAGGGAAAAGAACCCTTAGAGAAAATTCTCATGTGGCAAATAGCCATAAGCATGATTGTACTACTGATATGATTTGGCTGTGGTGTCAGCAATCATTAGGGCTGCGACAGTTCGCCCTTACGCAACACAAGCGGATTCGGTACGCGGAAGAGTTAGGTCGTTAACAACGCCTTTCGTGGGGAAACAAAATCCCCTCAACAACGAAACGGCAGACCTATTTACGGAGTGCTTTACTTCAAGGTTCCCGGCATAAAAATTTTTAAAAACACACAATGAGAATTCAAACACAAGTCATCAGACCATTGGAAATTTCGAGCTTGCCAAAAATCACACGAAATTCAAAGGCCACATTTGGAAAAGACCCAAATACCTCCCCTTTTTTGCCAACCATATCAAAATGAGACACCTCCCAAATAAAAGGTATTGATTTTGGCCCCTTTTGAGACACTTTGAGTTATTTGCTAGCATTATGTGCTATCACGGTGTATATTATATATATAGGGAGGCGGTTATGAAAAAGTATTTTGTCACATTAAGTAATGGAGCAAGTTTCACAATTAAAGCAAAAAGTGGGCGTGAAGCAATTAAAAAAGCACGGTCTGGGACAGTGAGGCCAGATGGATATTATATGGATGGACCAAAAGTAGATTCAGCTTATTTAGCATTTTAAAAAAGGAGAATGAAATGAAAGCAAACATGTTTTTTAAAATGAAGGTTAGAAAAATATTAACAGAGCTAGACATTCACGCAATTGCATTGAGGGAAATAAAAGGATTGGAACAGGACAATGAAGACATGATTGACATAATGGACAAAATTCAAGATGTGCTGGAAATTATAGAGTCCATTGAGAATGGGGAAGAGATCTATGGCCATGATTTGGAGCTTCTAAATGCCTTGGCGCCAAGGGTGCCATGGGAAGAGATGTTAATCGGAACCATTAAATAACAAAAGGGGTTTAGAAAAACATGGAATTGAGGAGGAATAACATGGCAATCAAGAAAAGGGATAAGAAGGAAATAATAGCTATCATTGATATTTGCATGGTGATGCTTTATTTGGATGATAGCGTGGATGATAGCGAGGTTTCTTTAGTGCAGATGGCTATAAGAGAAGTTATGAAAATAAAAATGGACTTTTTACTAATTGGAGTAATGAGCCAGGAAGATTCAGAATATTTGGAAGATGTTTTCACAACCATTAAAGCTAAATTGGAGAGTTTATGAAAACAAAGAAAATATTGAACGATTTAAAGGTCAAGAAAAAACCGAAAGATAAAGAAGTTTTATTTGCAAGAATTCCTCCCGAATTGGGAGATGATTTGAGGGCCATGGCCAACGATTGGGAGCTTTCAGTAAATTCTATTGTTACGGCCGCTTTGACAGAATTTGTTAAGCAATTAAAAATAAAATAACGCTTTACCTTAATTAATTAATTAAATATATTCGTGGCCAAGGAAGGCGGTGCGGATATGGAATCAAAAGAACTAGTATTATCTAATTCTAATAAATCAATTTTGCCAACGACAGAAGAATTTGAACTCATGCAACGAATTGTCGCGGTGGCAGTTCATAGTAGTTTTTTGCCATCGGAATACAATAATGGGCCTGAGAGGGAACGCATTGCAAAAGCCATGATGGTTTCCCTTAAGGGCCGTGAGCTTGGCATTCCAGTAATGCAATCGTTTTCGCATATTCATATCATTAAAGGAAAACCTACGTTAAGTGCTGAACTCATGATGACTTTGATTTACAGGGAACATCCCAGAGCGGAAATTAATTTCATTTTGCTAACAAACGATTGCTGTAAAATTAAGGCAAAGCGTCCTGGTGGGAGTTTTGTAGAATTTGAGTTTTCCATTGATGATGCCAAACGCGCTGGTCTTGTTAAGGATGGCTCAGGCTGGACGAAATACCCAAGGGCCATGCTCAGATCAAGAGCGGTGAGTGAGATGGCTAGAACGCTATTTCCTGACGCTTTGGCAGGTTGTAGTTATACGCCGGAAGAGCTTGGCGCAAATGTCGATGAGGAAGGCAATATCGAGCCACAACGTGATGTGACGCCAATGGCGACGACAAAACCAGTCTATGAAACACCAAAAGAAAAGAAACAAGATCCGCCACCACCAGAGAAAGCTGACGCTCCAAGTTTAGAGTCTTCGCATTCGCACCGCAAAGAGAATGACCTTGATGCTGCATCGACGGATCCTGGTGGTGGCACTACGTTAGAAAACGGTCGCCATGGTGACTATGTGTTTCCAAGCGGGAAAAATGCTGGGAAAAAGATGCGCGACATAGTGCCAGAGCAATTAAGAAAGATGGTAGAGTTTGCCGAAATAGATGGCGCAAGGCCAGAATGGGGTTCTCATTTTATTGAAAACGCCACCGGATACCTTGAACAATTAGAGGCTGAAAAAGCATTGAGTTTGGATTGAGCAAATGACCATATTACAAATTGAGCACTACAGGCGCCCCCATCCCAATGGGTTTGAGCACTTTCCAGGCGACCCATTCGGGTGGTTCATGATTCCTAGTCATCTTAAAGAGCGAGGCAAAGGGAAAAACAAAACACTTGCCGTTATGGTGGCGCCATTGAATTCAAAGTGGCAACATGTTTCGGTTTCTGGAATCTACACGCCATCGTGGGACGAGATGTGTTTTGTCAAAGACTTGATATTTGAGCCCGACGAGGTGGTGGTGCAGTACCATCCGCCACGGACGAGCTACGTTAACATCGCGCAAACGTGCTTGCACCTTTGGCGACTAAATGATGGCGTTGGGTTTCCCCTGCCACCGATTGAGTTGGTGTGATATGGATCTAGCAACAATAAGACGAATAGCAAATAGAAACTACGATTCAGCAAATTGGAAAGAGTGTGCGGAAAAAGGCAATCCAATTTCGGAGGCTTGTTTCTTAGCGGCGCACATAGCATCATCGGGGGGTGGGCAAATGGAAGGGTATTCAGAGAATCCAAATAAGCACGCGTTTTGGGAGGAGTTAACAAAACTCAAACCGGAATTAGCATTGGAGCAATTTAAAAACGACACTTTGCAAGGGCACTTTTCAGAGTGGAAACTTAAAACCATGCCCTTTAGCGAGCAGAACGGCTTCATTGGCTTTGCTTACTACTCGCCATCACTCATGGTCCGGCTAACAAACTATAACTTGGGAAACCGTGGGCGCATGAAAAGAAAACGCTATCACATTGACCTTGCAAAAATGCCTGGTGTTTTTCCAGCCGAAGGTTCGACAGTAATGGAAATAGACGATGAGCACGAGGCTTTTAAGCAAGCGCTCTTGCATGAAAAAATTCAAAAAGAAGTTTTAGACATGAAACTTCGAAAGATGGTGCCATGAAAAAAGAAACAGAAGTTTATTTAGGTGATGGTCTTTATGCGTCCTTCGACAATAATTGCTTTGACTTTGAGATTCGAGCGCCAAGAATGGGACATCGGGAGATATTGTGGACCATTATATTGTTCTTGGCCCAAATGAAATGACAGAGTTCATAAACTTTATTTGTAGCAAGGTAGGCCCTGAAGTTGTGGAAAAGATGATAAAACATGATTGGACGTGAGTATGTGGACTGACACTTTACTTGAAGAGCCACCAAGTAACGTATTGATTCTTTTTCGTTCCTTGGTGCCAGATACCGAAAAGACTGGAATTGTTGAGTACGAATATTTCGTGGGCTTTCGAGACGAGTCAAGCGATGAGGTCTTCGACCAATTTAATAAGCCACTCCCCTACTCGTTCTATCAAGACTATGAGCATTGGATGGTGATTGAGTGAGTAAATTGCGAAAACAAATAAAAATAATGACTGATAAATATGATGGGTGGGGAGATCGCGTTGGCGG
>CALNZF010000045.1:0-12648 GCA_942490965.1 uncultured Nitrosopumilaceae archaeon
TTTGCATTAATGTTAGCATCAATAATGTATAATTCACAAGTTTCTGAATCAATTGTTTGACGTGAATTACTACTGTTAGTCATTACTTGCAATGAAAGAATGCTTACAAGTGCAATTATGACAATTATCGCAAATTTGCTAGAATAAATGTCCATAATTTCTATCCATTCATTTTGAACTTAAGTCTAATGATTTTCAATCTTGATAATTCGTTTAATTGGTGATTGTAGGGGGTTTTTATGATGTGTTTTACCACAGTATGCGTGTCAGATGTTATTGTTTGTTCAAATTGTGGTTTATCATATTCTACAACCGAGCATGATCTTTGCAGTCATTGTAAATTTACCAACAAAGTTAGATGATATTCTTTTTGAATTTTGATCTTATGCCTATTTTAGTTAATTTTTGAGATGTAAAAATTACAACCACTTCATTTTAACACTTTTTAAAAAATCCACGGCAGATAACCGTGTGATTTTTGTAAATGTGTTGTGTCTGAATGTCCTGTTTTAGAATTTAAAAAGTGAAAGTCAAGACGTGCAGCAATCTAGATACTGGTATCTCTAACCTTCTAAATCCCTTAGAATGAGCGATCTTTAAACTTTTACTATTAAATTGAGCCTGAAAGATTTTAGAATCTAAAATTTATCCGAGAAAATGCCTGGCGACAATCTTGATTTAATCCGTCTTTAGTAGACAACAGTAATTCGATAAGCATAATTGATTTCTTTTTCCTGTTATCTCTGACAAATATCACAAATTGCGATCTATAAATCTTGTGGATAAGTTGTTCTTTTTAGGGATTTGCAGTAGTTATTGCACCTTGTGCGGCAGAACCTACAAGTGTTGCATATTTTGCCAATGCTCCGGAGGTATAGTTTGGTTTAGGTTTTCTCCATGATTCTTTTCTTTTTGCCAACTCTTCTTCTGAAACATGAAGATCAATAATCGTGGTTTCTGTATCTATTGTAATTTCATCTCCGTCTTTGACTAGTGCAATTGGACCTCCGACATATGCTTCTGGTGCAACATGCCCTACCATGAATCCTCGGGTTCCTCCTGAAAATCTCCCATCTGTTACCATTGCTACTTTTTTACCCAACCCTTGTCCTACCAGTGCTGCAGTTGTTGCAAGCATTTCTCTCATTCCTGGTCCTCCTTTGGGGCCTTCATATCTAATCACTACGACATCTCCTTCATCGATATCTCCTTTGGCAACTGCATCAAAGGCATATTCTTCTCTATCATACACTTTGGCTTTACCGGTAAACTTTGTCATTTCTACTCCTGCAGTTTTAATCACTGCGCCGTCTGGAGCAAGGCTTCCTCTGAGTACAACTGCAGTTCCTACTGAGTGAAGTGGATTCTCAATTGGACGAATGATTGACTGTTCTGGTTCTGGAATGTTCATTGCATCGAGATTCTCTTGTATTGTTTTTCCAGTTACTGTAATACAATCTCCATTTAGTAATCCTTTGGCAGCCAATTTTTTAAGTACAAATGGAATTCCCCCAATTTTATCAAGACTGTTCATTACATAACTGCCGCCAGGTTTCATATCTGCAATATGGGGTGTCTTTTTTCTAATTCTTTCAAAATCATCATATGTTAATTTGACTCTAGCTTCATTTGCCATTGATAACAAATGCAAAATTCCGTTTGTAGATCCACCAATTGCATTAAGCATTACGATAGAATTCTCAAATGCTTCATACGTCATAATGTCTCTTGGCTTAATGTTTAATTCCAATAGTTTGGCACATGCAGCACCTGTGTCATATACCATTTTCTTTCTTCGTTCATCTTCTGCTGGAGGACTTGCACTTCCAGGCAATGCTAATCCAATTGCTTCTGAAATTGATGCCATTGTATTTGCAGTAAACATTCCTCCACATGATCCTGAACTTGGACAAGCTGTATTTTCAATATTTTTTAACATCTCTAAAGAAATCTGTCCTGAATCATATGCTCCAACTGCTTCGTAAACATCCACAACTGTTAGTTCTTTACCGTCTAAAATTCCAGGCATAATTGTTCCGCCATACACAAAGACTGACGGTAAGTTTAATCTGGCCATTGCCATCATTGTTCCTGGTAAACTCTTATCACAACCAGCTATTCCTACAATCCCATCATACTGATGGGCTCTGACCATTAATTCAATAGAGTCTGCTATAACTTCGCGAGATATGAGTGATGATTTCATTCCTTCGTGACCCATTGCAATTCCATCACTTACTGCAATAGTTGAGAATATTCTTGGGGTTGCGCCATTTTCTGCAACTCCTCTTTTTGCTTCTTCAGCTAATGATGGCAATAATATGTTACAAGGAGTTGCCTCATTTCCTGTATGGCAAACTCCGATGAATTGTTTACTGAGATCGTTATCGTCTAGTCCCATAGCTTTGTACATTGCTCTGTGAGGAGAACGTGCTGTTCCATCTACTACATTTTTGCTTGATATCTCCATAACATGTCAAATTTGAATTGCTATAATTTAGACTTTGTTGATATTTTCTAATTGAAAACTTTCATTGAGTTTAAATTGTAATTATTTTGAACATTTCCATGGAACAAAAAGCACTAGAATGTCCTGTTTGTAAGAGCAACAAAGCTGAGATTGCCGGTGATAATGTAAAACTAAGTGGACGATTTGAAGATAAAGAATTTCTTACAACCGAGTTGACTGTTCTACGATGTTCGATGTGTGGATATTACATGATGTTTGACAAAAGTGCTTCGTCATTTACTACCAAGGATGAATCCTAGGGATTCTATTTGATCAATTCTTGATTATCTAGTTGTAGCAAATATGCTTCAATCTCTTCAGGAGTTTCAGCACCGTACAAAATTAACACTCTGTCGTCTTCCATGATTTCATAATCCCTGATGTCTGGTACTTGTTCTCTGTTGATGAAGAATTTCAATTTATAATCTTCATTAGTACAGAATTGTTTTCCATCTGGGAATACATAGCATTGATCATCAAGACCTATTGCCAGCGTGTCAAATAGATACCCTAAATTGACTCCCGTTGCATGTTTGTGAATTGTAGTTCCATCCCTTCCTTCAAAATGAATCCAACTTGATTTGATTTGAAATGCTGGGCTAGAAAATTCAAATGTATCTCCAAATATTTTTACTAATAATGCTGCATGTGAGTGCTCACTTCCTAACGCTCCTGCATTTTCTGGACCGCCAGGTGCTGTTTCAGTCATGTTGATGAACATATATCCTGCATATCCTACGATTACTGCAATCAAGGATATCACTCCTATTGCAATAATGGTGTGTTTTTTCTTTTCTGCAGAATGTTTTGTAGCATAATTATCACGTTTTACTTCACGCTCTTTTCTTTCTTTACGGCCCATGAGATAATTCAACTCTGAAATTTGCCCTAATTAACCATTCGTCATTAAATCCACCCAATTAAGAATGTCATACTATTGTAATTATTTTGAAATTCTTGAAAAGAGTTAATGGTGATCGACACTGTTTTTGACCAGACTCTTTGTAATGGTATTGACACTAAAGTTCATGTGAATTGCAAAGAGGGATTTATTCATGATTATGTGTGGTTTGAGATTCTATCCTCAAAAAGATGTATGCATTGTGGAAAAGAAGAAATCTAAAAGTTTGAGGTTTATTTTTTACAGTTAATCCGTACACGCCTGTTTTCCACGATATTTTGTTTTGAATTAAATAAATCAATAAATAAAATCACAAATTGCAGTATTTTATGGGCTGTATTTTCTGTGATATTTTGGATGGGAAAAGAGACGGGCATTTCTTGTACGAGGATGAATTTCACGTTGCATTTTTAGACAAATACCCAATAGATGTGGGGCACAGCTTGGTCATTCCAAGAAAACATCATGAGCGAATTACTGATATGGATTCAAAGGATGTTGGAAATGTATTTGCTATTGTTCCTAAAATTGCAAAGGCCATTTTGGATGCTACGGGAGCTGACGCATTCAGTCTTGGACAAAATAATGGCAGGGCAGCAAAACAAATTATTCCACATGTTCACATTCACATTATTCCAAGGTATAATAGCAAAGGCACTGTTTGGACCAAACGTCAAATTTCTAGCGATGATGAACTTTTAGAATTGGCTAAAAAAATCCGCAGTATTATTTAGAATGACCTGGATTATATCTCAAAATAGCTCCAACTTTCCCTAAGCTTGATAGCATATTTCCATGTTCTGCACTTCCAGAAATAACTTCCAATTGTGAGCCGACTTTTGATGATAAGATTTCCAAATAATCTACAATATCTTGCTCGTTGACCTCCACTTCCATGGAATTACATCCTGGACATGGGTTTGAAGAAAATTCTGTCTTTTTTGGAATGACTTGTGGCCTTTCAACAATCTCTTCTTGAAGATGTTTGCAACGTTTACATTTCCCCTCAACTCTGTGCAGGTTTGTATTATCTGTAATTAACAAAGTTTTAACCACATTGTTTTTTAGAAATTCAATTACTTCTTGCAATCCGTAAGACCCTTTTCCTGTGTTTGTGTTAATCTCTCTAAACAAGTCTTCTACCATTTTTTTCTCTTCGACTAGTCTGAAATTACCTAAAATGTCTGCAGACTTTGCAAAAGCTTCTCTGATGCCTTCAGCTCCTGCATATGACGAATCAATTGTATTGATGATGTTATTTTGTAATCTATATTCTAAATAATTCCCATTGATAAAATCCTCTTTTGTAGGACCTGGTCCAGAAATGATTAATCCCTTTACAGGATAAATGTCGATAAAGTATTCTCTGGTAACTTGTGCAACTCTGTTGTAAAAATAACTCAATTCCATTTCTCTTAACTTTTGAAATCTTTTTGCAGATTGTCCTCCTTGCCTGTGTTTTCCTGCAACTCCTGAACCTGTCTGGGATAACACTTCAATTTTATCTCCGTGTAATAATCCCCATCCTGCATCTTTTGCATCGATTGCAAGAAATCCTATCAGATTGTCATCCTTTAACATGTCCTTTAGAATATCTACGTGAAAATGATCATCACATCTGTACAGATATTGGTTCAAATCTTTTGGAGGATCTATCTCCCAAATTGTAACCACCTCACTTCCAAGAGGGCCCCCTTCTTCTGGTGGCAGTGCTCCACAAAACATCACCAGTCCTTTTTCTGGAGTTTTTTTGTACATCTTTAATCTTTGAACAACCTTGCCCAAAGAATCAACTACATGAGATCTTGTTAAATCTGATTTTATGTTATCTGCAGTTCCTTGCTCTTGTTGTAGTGCATTGATGATTTCATGTAGTTGTTTTCCTTTTGGAATGTATACTGTAATTAATTCAGTGCCCCTGCCAGATTTTTTAGATAATTCTTCCAAAGTTTTTCTAATTTTGTATATTTTAACAGAATCTTGTTTTTCAATGTCGATCTTGGGCATTACATTGTGTCCTTGAATTGCGAATATATCTTTTTGATTAGTTTTTCCAAAATTATAATTCGCCAAATGTTTTGAGAAATACTTCTAAAGGTTGATTTCCTCGAATTTTAATTATTTTTTCTCCATTAAACACCAAAAACGATGGTGTTGCATCAATTCCTATTTCTTTTCCAAATTCATGGATTGCGTTGACTTTATTTTGATATTTGTGCTCATCAAGACATTTGTTAAATTTTTCTAAATCCAAATTTACTGTGTTTGCAAAATTATCTAGTGATCCTCTTGTAATCCATCCTGTTCTTTCTCCTCCCCAATTTTTGTACAGTTCATCATGATATTGCCAATACTTTTCTTGATCTTCTGCACAATATGCTGCCTCTGCAGCAAGTAGTGAATCAGGACCATTTAATGGAAAATCTTTGAAAACCAGTTTGACTTTGCCTGTATCGATAAAATTATCTTGTATTGTATCTAGTGTGTTTTGGTGAAATTTGTAACAAAACGTACATTGGTAATCTCCCCACTCCAAGATTGTAATCGGCGCATTTGGATTCCCCCTGATTGGAGAACCGCCATCGATCAAATTTGATATAGTTAGCAAGCTTGATTCATTTTCTGTCTCTGAATAAAATGTCAAAAACATTCCAGTAATTATTCCAATTACTACCGGTATTGCCAACAAGTAAAATTTTACCATGTGAGAACAAATTTTATTTCAAGTAAATATCTTCTCTAATTGTATTCTAAATGTGGTTTTCTAAAACTGCCATTATTTCTGATAACTTTCTACTCATATCTTTTTCTTCCTGATTTATTGTAATTTTTTCTAATTTATCAAAAACTTCTGTGTTGTTTACCATGTGCTCTAATACGTCTAGTGAGAACGGTTTTTCAATCACTGCTATTGCTCTATTCAGTTTTGTTAATACCTCAAGTAATGTTTTTTCAAGATATCCTGACGCAAATATGATTTTTTGACGCGGATTGATATTTAGAATTTCCACTGCTGCTTGTAAACCTGTCATGAAGGGCATTTTTTGATCTAGTATTACGACATCAAAATAATCATTTGATTTATGAATAGCGGTTTCTCGTTTGTAAATTTCTACACATTTTCGCCCATCGGTTGCAGTGGTGATCTCTTTTCCTTTTGCTTCTAAAAATGTCTTGTAAAGTGATAGAATGTCTAGGTCATCATCTGCAATTAGTACTTTTAGTGATTTTTTTTCTGATGATTGTATTTGCTGGATATTTTTATCCCCTATTTTTTCCATTTCAGATTTAATGGGACCTAAAATTTTTGATTCTGCCAATCTTCCAAAAACTCCTTCTGCTAGCTCTGAAAATAATTCATAATTGGTTATGATCTCTTCTTCTTTTCTACCGCAAATTTTCACCATTGTTTGCATTATTGACTTGTATCCACTACCTCCATACAGATCAATTAACTCTCCCTGAATAATCTCAGATAGTTGTTTTTCATATCCTTTATTTGATGAACCACTATCTGAAGTGCTCATATTCATAACTTCATCAGGATTTATTGTATCAAAAAGACCAGTATGTTAGATCTCATACTAACAGATTATGTGAAAAAATCTGACCTCCTTATATACAAAGCAATCATCCAAGAGCTTAAATATATTCAGAAAACCATGATTTTCATGTCTGAATCGCAACAAATCAGTGTTTCAAAATCTGGTGTTTCAAAAGTAGCAATTCTCGCATTGGCGATAATATTTGCAGCAGGATTGTTTGTTGTTGGATTTGATCAAGGTCACATTTTTAGTCTAGTTTATGGCGAGGAAGCATTTACTGATCTTTATCTTCATGAACTCACTCATGATATGAGACATGCAGCAGGCTTTCCTTGTCACTAGAATTACTATTTTTCATTTTTCAGGGTCCACAATGCTGTATTGATTGCTGATATTTCTGCAACAAATTTATCATCTGATGATGTAATTATTACTATATCTCCGTTTTTTGGGTCTAATGTCTTAATTATCTCATATTTGGTTTGAGGTTCATCTGAAAAACAAACCATGCTATCTCCTGAAAAAACAAACTCATTTTTTTTGTAGATGAGGGTTAATGAATCACTTGCCCCATATAGGATGGCATAATCTCGCTGTTGCATTCCGTTTCCTAATTTTGTTGCATATCCTTTCTTCAATCGAATTGCATAGTTGTATTTTCCTCTAGTCATGTTACATTTTTTTATAAAATTTTGTGAAGGTAATGCTTTGTGAAATTCCGTGGCAAATTTTATTCCTTTTTTTGTAAGAAAAGTTCCTGATTTTATTGATGACACTATTCCATATTCTTTTAAATGCGAAATTAGTGTTTTCACAGCACCTTCTCCTAAATGAATTTCTTTACCAAATGTTGCACGACTAACATATTTTTGATTATTAAAACAAAAAATTGATTTTAGCACATGTGGTGTACTGAATGTTAATGCTCTACTTGATCCCTTACGTGTGATGATATTTTGTAACGTTTTGATTTCTTGTTCCACAAACACATGTCCATTTAATGGTATTTAAATTGGATAAATCATCCAACGATTTAAATAATATGTGAAAATATTTTGCATATTGTCCGAATCGCAACAAATCAGTGTTTCAAAATCTGGTGTTTCAAAAGTAGCAATTCTCGCATTGGCGATAATATTTGCAGCAGGATTGTTTGTTGTTGGATTTGATCAAGGCCACATCTTTAGTCTAGTTTATGGCGAGGAAGCATTCACTGATCTCTATCTTCATGAACTCACTCATGATATGAGACATGCAGCAGGCTTTCCTTGTCACTAGGTGATTGATTTGAAAACATTTCTTTTCATAATTATTGTTTTAATATCTGGTGCATTTGCTGGATTAATTCATGGCACTGTGAATTTTGCAATTGTAGAGCCATATCTGGATGAAGCAATAGGAATTGAAAATCGTAATTTATTTGAATCAGGTGAAGAAGATGACACTCCTGAGTTTTGGGTAGAATATGAAGGATATAGAATATGGCAAAAAAGTGGTCAGATTCTAGCAGGTGTGATTTTAGGTACGTCTGTGGGATCCCTTTTTGGAATTGTGTTTGCATTGTCCAGAAATTCACTTCCTGGAAACCATGATGTTCAAAAATCTCTTTTGTTGGCTGGAATTATGTGGTTTACTTTGTATTTCATACCTTTTCTCAAATATCCGGCAAATCCTCCAACTGTGGGTGATGGCGAAACGGTAGTTCTTAGAGCAATTCTATATCTTTCTTTTATTGCGATTTCTGGAATGGGCGCACTTGCGTTTTACAAATTGTCTCAAAAATTCAAAAACAATAAAAAATCTGTATCTTTAATCGGATATGGCATTTTCATAAGTTTGGTCTTTTTCATAATGCCTGAAAACCCTGATGAAATTACTGCCCCTATGAATTTGGTAAATGAATTCAGATTAATGTCGGTATTGGGAGTTTCATCCTTTTGGATTTCAGTTGGAATAATTTTAGGATTGTTTTGGAATAAATTTGAAACTGATAAAAAAACTATACGTTCATAATTATTCTTACTCTATAGAATGAGAACAACCCCCATCTCGTTTAAATACGTGAACAATATTTCTGATATTTACATGTCAAGAAAATTGACCTTGCCTCAATTAAAAAAATATGATACTACTCAAAAAGTGATAGAGGCATTAGCTGATTCAGAATCTAGGGCGATTTTATTTTCAATAATCAAAAAAGGCAATACTGCGGCTGAACTATCAGACAAATTAAAAATACCTCTTAGTTCTGTCTATAAGAAATTAAATGACCTTGAAGAGTTGACCCTCATTGAAGTTGAAAAATGGATGCTATCTGACAAAGGACGAAAATACAAAGTTTATCGAAGTAGAATAAGCAAGGCGGATATTTCTATTAGAAAGCCTGAACCTACCCTTACATTGATACCCAACTGAGTGATTTTATTGCAAAAGCCCACTATTATCCAATTATCTGAGTTTGATATCACTCAAAAAATAATTGAATCCCTTAGTAACGTGTGCACTAGATCTGTTTTATTTTCAGTCAAAAACCAATCCAAGGATGCAACACAGATTGCAGATGAATTAAAAATTTCACTTTCAACTGTATACAAAACATTGTCTACATTGGAGAATCTTGCACTTGCTGAGGTTGACAAATATGTTATTTCAAGTGAAGGTAAAAAAATAAAATTATATCGTAGCAGAATTGGCAAGGTTGAAATCACTCTGGATGATCTGGAACCTAGTTTGAATTTGTACTCGAATACTGCAAATCCTAAATCTGGTTGATTTTTAGAAACTCTGTAATTATTTATACATAATATTCTCATTCTATAGACTTGGAATGATAATTTGGAATGAAACTCTGGTTTAAATAATTTAGCTTATCCTAACTTTTTGTAAATCATGAAACGACAAAATATCTTGACACTAATTGCTGCGATTGCAACCATTAGTGTAATGTCTGTATCATTAACTCAAACTGTTCAAGCACAGAGTTTAGTCCCTGATTGGATTAAAGCAAACGCTGGATGGTGGGCTGATGGTACACTAGATGATGAAACTTTTCTAAATGGAATTACATTCCTAATAGAAAATGGCATCATCAACGTTTCATCTGAATCAAAAACTATGGATGTTGATGTGATCACCATTGGGTTTATTCCAGTTGAAAAAGCTGATGAATTAACTCCAAAAGCTCAAGCATTAGAAACATTTCTTGAGAATGAACTTGGTGTAGATGTTGAAATTGTTGTTCCGACAAACTATGAGACTATCATTGAAGGGATGAGGTTTGGTCACATTGATGCTGCCTTTATGGACACCGGTCCTGCATGGATTACTCATCAAAGAACTGGTGCAGAAGCTGTAATGGCAGAACTTGTTGCAGGCAAAGTTAACTATCAGGCAACAGTTTGGGCTCTAGCTGACAATGATTCTATAAATTCATTGGAAGATACAGTTGGCAAAAAAGTAGCTTTTACTAGCATCACTGGTTCTTCTGGTTTTGTTAGACCTATGGGAACTTTAGTTACTGATGGATATGTGACTATTGAAGGTGATGATATAGTTGCTTTGGAATCTGCATTGGCAAATAACTTTGAAAGTTATACTTTTGCAGGAGGTTACAAAGCTGCACTGCAATTACTTCTTAATGGTAATGTAGATGTTGCATTTGGTTCGGATATTGCTCCACAAAAATATCTTGAATTAGAAGATCAAGTAAAATTACGTCCAGTTACAACAATTGGACCAGTACCATCACATGTATTCATGGTGAGTCCTGACATGTCAGAATCTACCAAAAATGCACTTGTTGATGCATTGGTCAAACTCAATTATGATGAAAATAATAGTATTTTGACTGATTTGTATGGTGCTGAAGCACTAGTTCCAACAACTACCAGTATGCATATTGGTGAATTTGGAGACTTTATCGATGCTTTGACTGGTCTTGATCAATTAATTCTTGATAAATCAAACTATGACAAGAGCAAATAAAACCCGGGGTTCTGGAAATGAAACAAATTCAGATGACCCAAAACTCTTCTTTTTCATTAATTTCTACAAATAAAATCATCCAGATGAATGATGTTTGGACATCATATGATTCAAAAAGTTTTGCACTAGAGGGAATTAATCTATCCATTGACAGGGGAACTAACTATGCAATTGTTGGTCAATCCGGATCTGGAAAATCAACCTTGTTGAAATTATTAAACGGAATGATGATTCCAAGCAAGGGTACAATCAAAATTGATTACGTTACCCCAAACATGAATGATAAAAAATTTAAAAAAATGATGCATACTATAGGTTACATTCCTCAAAGTCTTGGTTTGGTAAAAAATATCTCAGTAATTGAAAATATTTTAATCGGTGCCTTGCCTCGACTAAATAAAATTCAATCATTCTTTAAGAAATTCCCTGAACATGAAATCAATGAAGCAAAAAGAATAATGGCTTTGGTTGGATTGTCTGGAAAGGAAGAAAGAAAAGCCTACATGTTAAGTGGGGGTGAAAAACGTAGGGTTGCCATTGCTAGGGCACTAATGCAAAAACCTACCATTTTACTAGCTGATGAAATTGTTTCAGAATTAGACTCTGTAACTGCAAGAGAAATAATGAATTTAGTTGCTGATGCACAAAAAAGGATGAACTTGACTGCCATTATGGTGCATCATGACATGCAATTGGCATTAGAATATGCAAATAGAGTTGCAGTTATCAAGGAGGGTCAGAAAATTTTAGAAATTGGCGTTGAGGGTGACACCATAGTTGATTTTCAAACAGGAGATATGACTACTGAAGAAATTATGGATATGTATGATGACTCCTAAAAATAATATCATAATTGGAATTATTATTGCCCTTGTCGTAGTTGCATCCTACAATGTAGATGCGAATCCTTTGGACTTTGCTGAAGGATTGCCTAATCTTGCAATTGTTGCCAAAGAGATGTTGTTGGTAGAACCAAAGTATGTTCCAACTGCACTTTGGGCAATGTTTGAAACCATTCAAATGGCATTTATTGGAACCGTGGTGGGGACTGTAATTGCACTACCTCTTAGTATGCTTGCTGCACGAAATCTAAACAGCAAGTATGTTTATGCTCCAGTTAGGGCATTACTTGCAGCAATTCGAACATTTCCATCCATTTTGTGGGCAATTTTATTTGTAATAATGGTGGGTTTGGGAACATTTGCAGGTGTTTTGGCAATTGTAATGTATACGGTTGGATTTATTGCAAAATTGCAATATGAGGCTATTGAAACAATTGATTCAGATCCAATGGATGCAGTAAGTTCTATCGGTGTTTCAAAATGGCAATTAATTAGATATGTTGTAATTCCAGAATCTGCATCTCATTTGTTGGGTCAGATACTTTACATGTTTGATTACAACGTTCGCCAGACTAGTATTCTGGGATTGGTGGGTGCAGGAGGGATTGGATTCTATATAATTAATTACATAAAATTCTTTGAGTATGGAAAGGCAGCAATATTCATGTTGGTCGTATTGGTCACTGTGCTGTTTATTGATTGGGCCAGTGTTAAAATCAGAGACAAGTATATTGTAAAGTCTCAACACGGAATGGAAGTTGCTACAAAATAAATTTCTAAGTTGTAATTTTATCTAACTGGTTAGTTTCTGTGGCTGTCTTTACCTCTCTTGCAATTCTTTTACCCATACTCATTGTTTCATTGAAT
>CALNZF010000046.1:0-16444 GCA_942490965.1 uncultured Nitrosopumilaceae archaeon
TGATTTTAGATTTTCAGGTTCTGAGGATACAAGAATCCTAAATTGTCCATTGTCAGTGACCGCACTTAGATGAGTATAATTCCGGTCCGGCTTTATTACGAAATCCATTCCGTTTTGATTTGAATTATTATCAAAAACTTTCTGTAATTCTTTTTGGTATATTATAAAATGAACGATTCGTCCATCAGCAAAAAAGTCATCAATGTTTACAATATCTTCAGATAATTGTATTCCATTAACATACATTGTAAATCCAGATACTAGTAAATCACCAAATTTTTTTGGAATAACTAACTCTTCATGAACTACCGATGTTTGGTTAATATTCGATTGACTCCACTCAAATGGCATGAAAAAACTAATTTCTTTAGTGTTAGAATCATAATTGAAATTTGAAATTTCATCATAGTATGTGACCACATGAATGTTTTGTTCACCAAAATTTGGATCAATGAAATTATGTCTAGATGTTTGAGCTATTGAAATTCCAGCGTTAAAGACTAGAGGTATATCTAATTTTTGAGAATATCCATCAGCAGTTAGTACACTAACATCTAATTTGTATAACCCACCTTCGCTTAGTTTGGGGCCTTTAACGTGTACCATTCTGCTTTCTAATCCCAATAACGAACCAAATAGCCCCCCTCCATTTTCTTCCTCTAAAATAATTGAATCAGTTTCTTCTGATATAAAATTAAAAACTATGAATCCATTGTCTGCTTTGAATTCTTGTTCAAAAAGAAATTGTTCTCCACGTTCAGATTTAATTTGAAATGTAACATCTCGAAGAGTGATTTTTGAATTAAAATCAATTAGAGATATTGAAATTTGTTGATCATCACTTTCATTAGGATCACTTTTGGATGAAGATACTTCCAAAGTTACTAGTTTACCGTTTAGATCAACAGGGGGAAAAATTTCACTTCCTACACCATGGCCATAAACATTATCAAATCCAATTACAAAAACAGATGAAATTATTAAAAATGCAAATAATGGAAAACTTTTCAATCTAAGTCCACTTGTCAGGATTTTTCTTTCTAATTTCTTTTCCATCAACTGTAATCTTATCTTGCTCTTCAAAAACTGTATGCCATCTACCATTATCAGGGAAGATTTTATTCATTTCTTCAACTTTATCATTTGTTGGTGCTTTGTTCATCAAAGCTCCCCATCTCATATTAGGAACCTTTGGCATGATGTCGTTGATGTCTTTCATTATACTATCACTTGACAGAATTTATATAAAAACCTATGATTGAATTCTCATAATTCCTTCTTTAATCAAATATTGAATTCCTTGAATAAATGAATCATCATCGATTTGTCCTGCTGCCCACCATTCTGCATTATTTTTAATCCAGCTAGGTATGTCATTTGAACCTGAACTAGCACCCTGACTTGTTGGAGGAATCTTGAGAATATCTTCTTTAATCAAATATTGAATTCCTTGAACAAAAGAACCATCATCGATTTGTCCTGCTGCCCACCATTCTGCATTATTTTTAATCCAGCTAGGAATTGGTGTTTTTTCAGGTATTGATGTTGAAGAACCTGGTCCAATTTCAATTATTGCTGAACCAATTCCAGCATACGTTGGATCATAATCTAATCCAGTTCCATAAACTAGAATATCAACACGAATCTGACCTGTAGAAGGAACATAGATTCTTTGTACATCTAATCCTTCAATAGATGTAATTCCTGGATTAACTGAATCACTACCATCGTTTCGTGCTATTTCATTATCAAATTCATCTAAAACAACATAAGCGTATTTTACATCCTTGATAAGTTCTCTATTTTCATTAAAAAATGTAAACTCAAATGGAATTTCTTGGTTAGCACCATATTTTCCATCCCATGCAATATTTACAGTGGTTGGGACTTCTTCATAGTTTGTAGTATCTACAAGATAAAACTCGGTGGAACTTTTTGATGTTTCAGCCAATGGAACTAATTTCAAATCCATTTGTAAATTATCATAATTAGAAGGACCTAAGAGTTTCGTTAATTTTTTCTAATTCATTTTTAGTAATTAAGAAATGAACAATGTTTGTATCCTCTGACGAGTATGGATCATTTAGTAATGCTCTCTGATCAATTTCAACACCATTCACATATCCTTTGAATTGCTTTCCATCTGCATAAGGTGCAAATGATTTAGGAACTCTTACTTCTTCATGTACTACTTGTACTAAATTTACATAGTCAGGGCTCCAATTAAATGGCATATCAAATGAAATTGAATTATCAGATGTATTAAATTCAAAATTATCAACATCGTCATAGTATGTTTTTATTACAACTGGAATTTCTTCAGCATTTGCTGTTTGAAAAGAAAAGTTTTGTTCTTGTGCAACACTGACAAAAGTCTCATAACTTAGTAAATTAGCTAATACAACTCTAGGACTAGTAGCACCTTCAATATCAACTCTAATTTTGTATAATCCACCTTTGACAAATATAGGACCTGTCATTGATGGTCTACCACAAATATCTAAATTATTATCAGTACATGCCGCCCCTTGAACATATAGTGCTCCTGGTGCACTAACATGTTCAGAACCACCATAAATTGTACATGTTTCAATTGGATAATTATCACATCCAGTTTTTGGTTTAATTTTAACATCCAATCTTCCATCCATATCATAAAATAGATTTCTAGCTAAAAGTTCACCACTTTGCCAAACTTCTACTCGATATGTGACTTTGTCTAAATTAATATCAGTTAATGTATCAAAGAAACGAATTTGCATGTTAGCGGAATCAATATCTCCTACTGTAATATCAGATGGACTCAATTGTGTACGGACAGTTACCTCCATATCACCAAAACTAATTGGTGTTGCTTGATCTCCACCAAGTCCATGTCCAAATGCATCAGGAAGAACAGTAGCAATTAAGAAAATACCAATTATTGAAATGAACAATGCAAATTTACTATACAATAAAAAAATTAGGTTCATTCCATATTTAAAGCTGGCATAGCATTTCTATGCGTGAGAATTTTTTTCTATTTGGAAAACAGAGTACAACTTTTATTTCCGATTTTTAAAGTGGATATATGAAAATTTTACTTGCAGTATTACTAATTCCATTATTGATCATTCCAGCTTTTGCCGAATCACAAACCTTGAGAACAGACAAAGGGGCACTTGATGTCAATATATCATATGATGAAATACAACCAAATATTCAAACAAAAATCAATATTGATTTTCTAAATCCCGTAACACAAAAAACTCAAGAACATATTGACTATACTGTAACTGTAACAAAAGAGGGCAACCAAGTGTTTGGACCAATCCCACTTACCCATACTTCAATAGGAACTGTAAAAATCCCAATTGAATTTAATCAAGGTGAAGGGATTTACAAAATGGACTTTAAAATCGAAGGAATATTGTTTCAACCACTTCCAACTGAAATGGTTTCATTTGATATTACAGTAGGAGAAGCAAATGCTCAACCCATAACACCAAATAACGATGTTCCACCTACTGAAGAAAATGGCGGTTGTCTAATTGCAACTGCAGCATATGGTTCTGAAATGGCACCACAAGTTCAACAACTAAGAGAACTCAGAGATAACACAGTGTTGTCAACACAATCAGGGATTGCTTTCATGAGTGGTTTTAATCAATTCTATTATTCATTTTCTCCAAGTGTAGCCGACTTGGAAAGAGAAAACCCCGTTTTCAAAGAAATTGTAAAAGTTGGTTTAACTCCAATGCTATCATCATTAACTTTACTTAATCATGTAGAGATAGATTCAGAGCAAGAAATGTTGGGATATGGTATCTCTCTAATTATACTAAATATTGGAATGTATATTGGAATCCCAGCATTTGGAATTCTAAAGTTGTACCAGTTTAGAAAAAACTAGTTCATGTCTGGGAATTCCAGTGAGGTTTTTATGTATCCGTTCGAGTAAATTCTCTATGAAGACTAAAGCAATTAGCTCTTTCTTCGTACTATTTGCTATCGCAGCTGGTATTGTCGCAATGACACCAGGTGCTTATGCAGATCATTCTGAAGTCACAATCGAAACTGCAGCAGGTTCTGGTGCACCAGGTTGTGAAGAAACAGCAGAAGGATGTTACATCCCAAGTACTGCAACAGTTGATGTTGGTGGAGTCGTTATCTTTTCAAATACAGATAGCGCAGCACACACATTCACATCAGGAGATCCAACAATGCCTGACACAGTTCAGGTTCTATTCGATTCCGGTCTAGCAATGGCTGGAAGTACATTCGAATGGTCTCCAACTGAAGTAGGAGATGTTCCGTATTTCTGTATGGTTCATCCTTGGATGCAAGGTTTGATCATAGTACAAGAAGCAGAAGCTGCTGAAGACGAACATGGTGATGATCATG
Organism: uncultured Nitrosopumilaceae archaeon; assembly: GCA_942490965.1. Taxonomy (GTDB): domain Archaea; phylum Thermoproteota; class Nitrososphaeria; order Nitrososphaerales; family Nitrosopumilaceae; genus Nitrosopumilus. The sequence continues at coordinate 4,384 of CALNZF010000046.1, forward strand.
GTGATGATCACATGGATGATGCAGGTCACTTGATGACAGAAGCATCTGCAACTGGTATGATGTCCGATGGAACAAAAGTTTCGGTATGGACTACAGAACCAATGGCAGGTGAGATGATGGAAATTCATGTAGAATTTGAAGATTCAGAACATGTTAACCACGACATCACTGTTACACAGAACGGTGAAACAGTTCTAGATGACATGAGGATGCACATCATCATGATGGTTCAGGTATGCATACAACAGCACCACTAAGTTCTTCTGATCCAGTAGACATTACTATTACCTTCCAAGGTTATGGTGTTGATGATCCTAAAACAGGACCAATTGGTGAAGAAGTAGTATTCTCAAATGTTGTTCCAGAATTTGGTACAATTGCAATGATGATACTAGCTGTTGCAATCATAAGCATCGTAGCAGTAACTGCAAAATCTAGAGTCGTTCCAAGATTTTAGGAATACCTCTTTTTCTATTTTCTTTTTACTAAAGCAATTATCGCTAAGATAATAGCTGCTGATGCAATTGATAATACAAATATTGTAAAGTCATAAGATGCACCACCATCATAAGAAACATCAGGTTCTCCTGAGTTTAGTTTAGAAACATCTTGTTGTAGAGAGGAAATTGCATTCTTTAGTGCAGCAATGTCAGCGTCTCCCCCACTAGTTGTAGGTGGAAAATCCAATACTGCTGTAGGCTCTACATCTTCCACAGGAATTTTAACATCGATAGACATGCCTCTTATTTCTCCTTTGAATTCTACCATGTAACTTCCAGTTTTTGTTGGAATTATTGGTGAGAAATAATATCCTGGTCGTGGATCAGAATTAATATCAAGCTTTTTAGATGCACCTCCAAACATCGCAGTTGCATCAGTGTTTTTGAAAACACTAGTAACCCCTTTACGAGTTCCTTCTGTTTCTCCAGCCTCAGTAAATTTGAATACAAGATCATTTCGTATTCCCACTACAGGTGGTTCAATTCCCCATCCTGCTTCAACTTCATAAGGTCCTACCTCAACAGTCGTATGAGCAAATGAGGGAGCAACCATACCAATTGAAAACAATAATGCCACAAAGCCGAAAAATACTATCTTCACAACAATCATTGAACAATCATCAGTTATTATCTTTATGTGAATTGGTACAAACTTAGAAAGATGTAAACTGTTTAAATTGTCATAAATGATCTTATTAGTAAATGAAGAAATTTCTAATAATTTTATTATTTTTATCATTCATTTCAATTCCATTTGCAGCAGCACATCCCTTTACTGAAGAAACAATTCCAAGTTTAGGATCAAATGCACCAGCAGGGACATCAGAAATAATAGTATATTTTTCAGAACCTGTCGATATCAACTTTAGTGAAATTAAAATTTTAGACAATAGTGGAAATCAAATTGATAACAAAGATACCAATTACTATGAAGGAGAGTCATCTCTTATTGTTACAACTCCTCCTTTAGAAGATGGAGTTTATACTGCAACAGTAAAAGTACTATCAAAAGTTGATGGGCATCTAGTTCCAAGTGCATTCTTGTTTGGAATTGGGGATGTCATTATCCAAGATACTAAAGCACCGCTAGTAGGATCTGAAATTGTATTTTTGCCTGAAGCTGGTGCAAGATTTCCTCGAATTTTAGGTCAAACCATTGTTTTAGGTGCAGTGATTGCATCATTACTAATTTGGGGAACACAAAACAAACAACTTATCAGAGAAGAATTAGATAAAGTAGAAATTTTTCATCATGGAAAATTCATGTCAATTACAGGCATTGGATTGATGCTTGTATTCATTTCAGATATTTTGATGATTGTTGTTCAAACTATCAGATTAGAAACTTCACCACTTGATGTGATTCAAACATACTTTGGAACCATTTGGCTTGCCAGAATGATCATCACTATAATTTTACTTGGTATTTGGTTTGGAATGGATAGGAAAAAGATATTATCAAAGAAAAATCAAATTCCAATGCTTGTAGCATCACTTGTCCTGATTTCAACATCTAGTATGATCGGTCATGGAGCAGCAAGTGAGCAAATGGGAGCCGTAGCATTAGATTACATTCACAATTTAGTTGCTGCCGTTTGGATAGGAGGAATAATCTATTTTGTTTTCACATTACTTCCAACATTTTCACAACTAAAAGATGCAAACAAAGAGAAGATGAGTTTGGTGATGATTCCAAGATTCTCAATAGCGTTTATCATCTCTGTAGGTATTGTAATAATTACTGGACCGACTTTGATGTGGTTCTTAGAGACTGATGTGGGATTAATCACAGAATCGGTATTTGGTCAATTAATTATTCTCAAAATAGCAATCGCATCAATAATGGTTGGTTTGGGAGGATTTTTCCAACTTAAAGTGCAAAAAAATGCTGAAAAGAATTTTTCATTAGGTAAGATTTCTGTTCACAGTAAACTAAAGAGATCACTAAAAGTTGATGCAGTATTAGGAATTATTCTTCTTGGAGTAGTAGCATTACTAACAAATGGGACATTACCTGCAGGTGAAATCCAAAAAGTTGATGCACAAGAAATTGTCTATGGATTCAAAACTATAGAATTTTCAGAAAATGCAAAATTCGATATTGATATTTCTCCATTTACTAGTGGAACAAATACAATTCTAGTTAAAGTAAGTGATTTTGAAGGAAATCAACTTTATGATTCAGAACAAATTCATGTGAAAATCTCAAATCCATTAAAGAATATTTCTCCAATAGAAGTTCCAATAGAGATAAAGAAACTATCTGATCCAATTCAATTCCAAGGAGAATTAACATTTGGATTCTCAGGAGAATGGCTAATAGAGATTGAAGCTCAAAGAACTGAAAATGCAAATGAATCAATCATGTTAAATTTACTTGTAAAACCTAGACTGACAGACATTCAAACACAAATTATTGAATATGAGTTACCTGAAGATGCAAAGCCCCTATTCCCAGTGTATGATGGAAAAGATTCTTTATGGATTAGTGATGCATCTGCCCCTAGAATATGGCAATTCTCACTTGAGACAAATGAATTTACTCCTTATTCATTTGATGGATTAGTCACAACTTTTCTAACTCAAGACAATACAGGTAAAATTTGGTTTACTGATACTCCAAGAAACCAAATTGGATTTATCGATATTGAAACTAAAGAAATAACAACTAAAACAATTCCAAAATTAGATCCAGTAATTTCAGAAAATACTCCACTATTCATCAAGGCAGACTTTGATGATAATATTTGGATTACAATTGTTAACAAAGATAGAATTCTAAAATATCTTCCAGAGCAGGATGTGTTTGAAGAGATAGTTCTACCAGACAAACAATCACTTCCATTTGCTTTGACATTAGATGAAGATGGAATGATTTGGTATTCTACTACAGGGGCAGGCAAAATAGGATTCATAGATCCTAAAGATAATCATCTAACTCAAATTTCAACTGAAACAGTTTTGCAGGCACCAGAAGCTCTGATTTTTGATGAAGATGGAAATCTATGGATTGCAGAACATACAGGCTTGGCAATTACTAAATTTAATCCAATTTTAGAGACATTTAGCAAGACCTCTGTGCCTGATAATGAAGCATTGCCATTTGGTATGACATTTGACAGATATGGAAATGTATGGTTTGCACAACATACTGTAGATAGTCTAGGAGTGTATGATCCAGATAATAATGACTTGTTAGAAATTCCAATTCCAACTGAGACATCTTTTATTCAGTTTATGACATCAGATGGAAATGACAATGTTTGGTTTGTTGAACAACAGTCAAATAAAATCGGAACAGTAAAGATTACAGAAATTCCAGTAAGCATTACACAAGTTCAAGAATCAAGTAATATTGAACTAAAATATACGGAGATTGCATCACCACTAATTGCTTTAGGAATAATTGCAACATCATTATTTTTTGTAAAAAGTATTCAAGACAAAAGAAGGCTAAATTCTTTGATTAATTCTTAGATAGCATTCCAGCTGACTTTATTCCCATAGTTCCTGCAAGCAATCCAATTGCAATTAAGACAATAGTTCCTGCAGGAGTAATATCAAAGATGTAAGAGACTAGAATTCCCACTACAACTGAAAAAACAGAAAAACTCATTGAAATTATTGCTGTTTGTTTGAATCCTTTACCATACATTATTGCAGTGACATTAGGGATTACAAACAAAGCTGAGATCAACAATACGCCCACAAGTTGAATGGATGTAACTACAGTAATTCCTGCCATAAATACAACCAAGTAATTTATTTTTTCTACAGGAATTCCACTAACTTTAGCTTGCTCTTCATTGAATGTTGAATAAAGAAGTTGACGATAAAGTAATAGAATTACAATTAGAATTGCTCCAGTTAATGCTAGAACTAGCACAGTATCATCTACACTGACAAGTAGAATACTACCAAATAGAAAACTAAAGATATCAATTGTAAATCCACCAGATAACCCAATAATTACGAGCCCAACTGCTATGCCTGAGGACAATAAAACGGCAATAGATGCATCACCAGAGATGTTGTATTTGTCTTTGATTTTTGTAATTATCAGTGCACTGGCTATAGAAACAGCGTATGCAGTCCACAAGGGATAAACACCAGCCAGCAATCCTAAAGCAATTCCTCCAAATGATGAGTGTGCTATTGCATCTCCAAATAACGAATACCGTCTTAAAACTAGAAACAATCCTACAACTGAACAAAGAATGGCAATAGCAACTCCGGAAATTAATGCTCTGTGCATAAAACTGAAAGTTAGAATTTCAAGAGACATGATTAATGATGATGCATATGTTCCTGCATTGAGGCCTCAGAATATTGTTTAACTAATTCGTCATCTGAAAAAAATGTTTCAGATTCACCATGAAAGAACAAAGTTCTATTCAGACACGCCACGTGATTTGCTAGTTTGTTTACTGCATCCAAATCATGAGATGACCAAATAATAGTAATTTTTTGTTTAGAATTTAATTCACGCAGAATGCTGTAAAACAAATCAATGCTTTGTTGATCAATTCCAGTTACTGGTTCATCTAAGATCAAAATTTTTGGGTTATTTACCAAGGCTTTTGCAATAAAGACACGTTGTTGTTGACCTCCAGACAATTCACCTATTCTTCTTTCACGTAATTCATGTATCCATAACTGTTGTAAAATCTCATCAATTTTATTTTCATCAGATTCTTTTCTTATTCCCATTCTAACAACATCAGTAACAGTTACTGGGAAATTTTTCTCAAAAATCGGCTTTTGTGGAACGTAACCAAGTTGTTTCAAATAATTTTTTGATTTTTTAATATCTTCATCAAAAAATTTGATTGTGCCTTTGTATTTTGTATTAAGTCCAAGCATAGAAGCAAAAAGTGTTGATTTTCCAGCACCGTTTGGACCAATTATGCCTAAAAAATCCCCCTGATTTACTACTAGACTAATGTCATCTAGAGCCTTGACATCAGGGTATTGAACAGTTAGATTATTGATTTCGACTACTTTCAACATAATGCCTCCTTTAGATGTTCAAGATTTTGATTCATTTTTGAAATATAATCGCCATCAGAAACAATTTCAAGTGGGGATAAAACTAAAACTTTCCCTCCTATTTCATTAGCAATTATTTGAGAAGTTTTTGTATTAACAGATTCTTCACTAAAGATTACTTTGATATTTAATTCCCTAGCTTTTGAAATAACATCCTCCAATGTTTTTGCAGTAACTTCTCCATGAGAATTACTTGACGGGATAATAGTATGTTGATTCAAATCATATTCTTTAGCAAAATATGAAAATGCATCATGAAATGCAATAAAATCATCATCACAATCAGATAATTCAGTTCTAATTTTTGAATCAAGTAAATCTAATTTTTTGCTATATTCTACTGCATTTGTATGATAAAATTCTCCATTTTCGGGATCACTATTTGAAAAAGCCTGTGCAATATTCTGTACTTGTTTTTTTGCATAAACAGGGTTTAGCCAAATGTGTGGATCAGCAGTATTTTCTTGATCTAAATTATTAATTAAAATTCCATCACTTGTATCAACTATAATTCCTTGATAATTATTTTCAGCTAAATCATCTACCCAATTTTCAAAACCTATTCCATTAATTATAATTAAATCAGATTTTTGAATCTCTTGAACATCTTTTATCGTGGGTTCCCAGTCATGAGGTTCAACTCCAACTGGAACTAGTAATCTAACATCAACTTTGTCTCGTCCAACTATTTGTGAAAATTCATGAAGTGGATTAAACGATGAGATTACCTGCAGTTTAGAATTATCAATTAGAGCATATTGTTGATTGGAATTAGTACTGTAAACAGCAATTGATGTTAATGGAATCACTATTGCAATAGCAACAATTGCTAGCTTTGTTTGCACATTCACACCGCAACTCGATTCAAATTATTAATAAATTTATAAAATCTTAATAAGATTAATTACTAAACTTATAAGATGATTAATAACATTAGGCATAATGCCAATAGTTTCAATCTCTCTAAATGATGAGATTCTAGCAGAATTAGACAAGCTCCAATCCTCAATGGGGTTTTCAGGTAGGTCTGAAGCAATTAGAGCAGGAATTAGAACATTTGTTTCTGAAGAAAAACAAAAAGCAGATTTATCAGGAAATATTCATGCCATTCTCTTAGTTGTTCATAATGATGAATTTGATCACATAGTTTCAGGAATTACACATAATTTTGAAGATTTAATCACAACACATCTTCATAGTAAAATTGATAAAAAAAAATGCATGGAACTTTTTGTAATTAATGGAGATGCAGAAAAAGTTTCTACCATTACAAAAGACTTTCAGAGAAATAAAAATATGGATACTGTAAAATTAGTTGCTCTTTAAATGAACAATTGATTCCTTCTTGTAACAAAAATAACACTGATTGTAGAAATTACCAATATCAACAATGCAATAGTTCCAAATTCAGGTGCAACCACTAAAACAAATTCAGTTTCTTGTCCTGTATTTCTAATATTTTCAAATTTAATAATTGTGGGGCCAGTCTGATCTTCAGTGAATGTAAATTTTTCAAAATCACCACCAACTTGAGCCATTCCAGAAACACGATGAATTTCCTTTCCATTTTGAATTATTACAAATGTATAGTCAGAACTTCTTAGAGGCTCATTCGTTCTTCCATCCCTGATTGTAAAAATAAAATTAGTGTCAACATCTGGTTCTACCTCCATTGGATCCCATGAGAGGTTCACTTTGAAATCTTCACTTTTTGTATATGCTTCTAATGGAAATGCTTTGTCTTTGCTCATAGAAATTGTAAATATCATTTTTTCAGGAAATTCACTAAGATCTTTTTTCATTTCATTTTTTAAATATCGTAAATGATCTTGTAACAAAACAAAATGAACTATTCTTTCATCATCTTCTGTATAATCATCAACAGAAACTGAAGATTTGAATAATTCAATTCCGTTAACATATCCAGAATAACTAGGTGCCAAAAATTCTACAAAATCTTTTGGAAAGTGTGTTTCTACGTGAACCACATTAACATGTGACATTTGTTTTTCACTCCAGTCAAATGGCATTTCAAACGTAACTTGTTTAGCCTCATAATCATAATTGAAATTAGAAATTGTGTCAAAATATGACTTTGAACGAAAATCTACATCATTATTTTCAGAGTCTTTTTGAGTAAACGATACAGTCTCAATTAGGCTCAAATCAGCATTATAGATTCCTGATTCTATGATATTTGTAGGCTCATCTATCGTTCGTATCTCAATTTCAAAATTGTATAATCCACCTGAATCAAATAGAGGACCAGTGATTTTAATTGGATTATCTTCTGTTCCATGCCATGCTCCAAGTAAAGAGTCTTGTTCTCCATGAATTGTAATTTTCATCATCTTGTGTTGAATTACTTTGATTTGTAAAACACCATCTTCTGCAAAGAAATAATTTCTAAATATCATTTCGTTTTCATGAAATAAACCAATCAGGAAGGTAACATTTTTTGCTTTTTCTTTTGTGTCATCTTCAGTAGCAGTAATCGTAATTTGTTCTTGATCATTTTCAAAAATCATTGGCATCTCTACTGAAATTGAGAGCTTTTTTCCTTGAATATCTATTGAAGAAATTGTGTCAAGACCAAAACCATGTCCATAAACACTACTTGCAGGAAACGATAAACAAGAAATTAATCCAAATATTACAAATTTTTTTAAAGATATCATAATTATACTGTTAATAATTTTTCAACTCGTTTAATTAGTTCATCCATAGTTGTAGCCTCTAAAATTGGCTGTAACTCATTTGGATCCTTAGCACCAATTGCTGATAATGAGTAAATGTAGTCAATTGTTGGGGTATCAGTGTTTAGATAGTATTGTTCTAAAACATGATCCAATGAATGTGAATCAACAACTTGAGGCAAAGCTTGTTTGATGATTTTCTTTTTCCATAATTCAACTAGTGCTTCCCATTTCTCAAGTGAAATATTCTCATCAATTTCAGGAATCATTTCAACTTCTGCTTGTATGTACATTTTTTCTTCTGTTCCAATTTTTTCATGTATTTCAGAAATTTCTTGATGTCCTTCAACTGAAAGAGGATCATAATTTGCGGGTTGTGTAATAGATGGCGGAATAATTCTTTTGATTTTAAATGAATTTCTTCCAATTGTTTCAATATGTAACTGTAATCCATCCATTTCTACATCTTCACACTTGGAAATTTTAGCCATAGTACCCACTAATTTAGGAGAATTCCAGCCATTAACAGAATTGTTTTCATCAATCAAACAAACTCCAAACTGACCATCACCTATCATACAATCATCAACTAATTGCTTATACCGAGGCTCAAAAATCCGAAGTGGAAGTTCTTGTCTTGGAAATAAAACCAAATCTAAAGGAAAAATTGGGATAATTTTTGTTTCTGTCAACTAGTTTAATTGAAACGTCTCTAGATATATGGAATACGGATTTTCTTAAAATTTAAAATCCATTCTCATTTAGAATCATACCTAACAGAGCTGCACGAGTGTGTTTTCCATACTCGGCTTGTTTAAAGTATTTGGCATTTTTTGTTTTATCAACATCAGCTGAGATTTCATCAATTCTTGGCAACGGATGCAAAATTATTGAATCATCTTTCATTCGCTTTAACATGTCTAATCCCACAACATAGCTTCCTTTGACCTTGAGATATTCTTCTTCATCAGGGAATCTCTCTTTTTGAATTCTTGTCACATAAAGAACATCAAGTTCATCCAGATGATCTTCAATGTCAGCAGATTCAACATAGTCTAACTTCTTTTTTATTTCATAAGTCGAGTCAGATCTTATTCTTAATGATTCAGGAGAAATCAATCTAACATCAACATCATAATTTCCAAGTCCATGTAACAGAGAATAGACAGTTCGTCCATATTTTAGATCTCCTATAATTCCAATTTTTAAACCGTCAATCTTTTTCTTTTCTTTTTTGATTGTAAACAAATCTTGAATTGCCTGAGTTGGATGTTCTTCAGTACCACTACCTGCATTGATTATTGGTTTATCAGAAATTTCTGCAGCAAATCTACTTGAGCCATCCATAGGATGACGTAAAACTAGAACATCTGAATAAATGGACATTATCCTAACAGTGTCAGCAAGACTCTCGCCTTTTTGAGTTGATGAAGATGCAATGTCAGAAATACCCAATGAATTACCACCAATGGATGCCATAGCAGAATCAAAGCTAAGACGAGTCCTAGTGCTTGGCTCATAAAACAAATATCCTAATGTATTACCTTTACAAATTTCTCTTCTTTCAGATAGGCTTAGTTGCATAATTTTATCAGTGGATGCAAAGATAGTTTCTAGTTGATCTTTTGTATAGTCCTTAATTGAGATGATATCTTTTTGGTAGAACTCGTTCATTCTTTCAATAATATATACAGGTGACTATACAAAGTATTCTGATGGAACAGTCCGACCTTATGGTTCGACGAATTAAAGAAGGTACTGTAATTGACCACATAGACGAAGGAAAAGGTCTTCAGGTGCTTAGTGCATTAAGAATTGATGGGAAAGACGGCAGTCTAATTACCGTAGCTCTGAATGTTCCCAGTGGCAAATTTAAGAAAAAGGACATCATCAAGGTAGAAAACAAGTTTCTAAAAGATGATGATACAAACAAGATAGCAGTTATCGCACCTGCAGCAACAATCAACATGATAAAAGAATACAAACTTGTAGAGAAGCGAAGGGTTTCATTACCTAATGAGATTGATAGAATTTTTAGATGTTCAAATCCTGATTGCATTACAAACAGTACAGAATACATTGAATCAGTAATGGATGTTATCGACAAAGAAGGAAGAGTTCTCAAATGCAGATATTGTGCACGAGTATTGGATGTTAACAAGCTAAAATATAATTAAACAAAAAATCTAAAAATATGTTGTTTGGACTATTGTCCTAAGATGATAAACATCATAACTATACCGTAGATTGCGATTGATTCGACCATACCTACGAAGATGAATACCTTTGATTGTAAAGCTGGGTTTTCACTAATGACTGCAAGACCTGCTGCACCTACCTGACCAAGACCTATTCCTGCTCCACCTGCTGCAATACCAAATGCTAAACCAGCACCGAGGAGTTTCATAGAGTCGCCACCAGATGCACCATCTTCTTGAGCAAATGCAACTCCAGTTGAACCTAGAATTGAAATTGCTGATGCTGCCAAAAGTAACATGACGATAGATTTCATTTACGATCAAGCTCCATGATATCCATATTTAAATCATGATGAGATGAGAGACTCAAATTCGATCTAAAGTTTTCTTTTTGAATGATGTTAGATCGGATTGAATAGATTTTACAAAATTATCATAATCTCCATCTAATTCTTTCTTTGAATTTTCAAGTAATTTTTTAATTTCTTCTTTTGCCATTATTATCTACTTTCCATCTTTGCCTTCACTTTTTTTAACTTTGCGAATTCTTCTCTTTCTCTTTCTTCAAGAGTAGAGAGAATAAATCGAATATTTTCTTTGTATTGAGGAATAATGACATTTTCAAGTGCATTTAACAATTTTTGGGTCTTTTCTAATGCTTTTGCAAGACTAAAAATAGAATTTTCATATTCTGCTGCTTTACAAATTTTTGGCATCAATTCTTTGATTTGTTTTGCTGCTCTATCAATTGAAGAATTTGTATCTGCAAATCCATAAGGCATTGATTTTGTATCTTTTTCAGTTACAGTAAGTGCAGGAATTTTCACATCAACAACTCTTCTAACATGAACTTCTACTTCCATTACAGGAGGAGTAGATTCTGCAACAGAGTCAACAGTGTTGGTACCAAGTGCTAGATATGCTTCATTTACTGATTTGTAAATATCTTGTAAAGGATCCCAAATTCCACCTCTTGCTTTAGATGCTTCCTGAATCATTTCTTCAATATTTTTTAAGAGAACTTTACGTTTATCATCTAAAATTTGCTGGACCATAACAGCAATTTGTGTTGATTTTTTATATTTGAAAAGTTCAATTTTTGTTGCTGCAACGTTTTGTCCAAATGACATTCAGTTACTCTTCCTTGTAATATTGTTCTACGTATTTGTCTTTGATTTTAGTAATCTCATTCTTTGGTAATTTTGATACAATCTTCCACATAAGAGCAAGTGTTTCCTCAATTGTTCTGTTCTCATCAGTTGCTTGTGTAAGGAATTCTTTTTCAAAAGTATCACCAACATCCATGTATTTGAGGTCAATCTCAGTAAGTCCTGCTTTACCTACAATACCTGCAAGTGCTCTTACTTCTTGTGCCCTAGAATATGCATCATAAACTTGATTGGAAACTTCACTGTGATCTTCTCTAGTACTTCCTTCACCAATTCCGTCTTTCATCAGTCTACTAAGACTCATCAAAATATTGATTGGTGGATAAACTCCTTGTCTGAACAAGTCTCTACCAACTACAATTTGTCCTTCTGTAATGTAACCAGTAAGGTCAGGTATTGGGTGAGTAATATCATCAGATGGCATTGACAAAATTGGAACTTGTGTAACA
>CALNZF010000047.1:0-2905 GCA_942490965.1 uncultured Nitrosopumilaceae archaeon
TAAAATATTCTGATACTAAAAATGGTGCAAATCCTGGACTAGTATTTTTTGAAAGTGATACTATTCCATCCGAATTTACTAAATTTAGCAAATTAGCTTTATGGCAATTAATTAATCGCAACAATGCAAAAACATTTGCTAAAAAAAACAACCTTGAGATTCATTATCAAGGAAATGGCCAAGGATTAATTGGTGCTATAGGTGCAATTGGCTATGATTTTCATGATCATACACTAGAACTTTTGAGTTATAGAAAAAAATCAAAGTTTGGAAAAGAAAGAAAAATTTCTTCGGAGAGCGTAAAAAATATGCATGAAAAAACTTCTCCAAATACATTTAACAGCTTTGACACAAAGAAAGGTCGAGTTTTAATTACTCCTCATGGACCTGATCCTGTTTTTTATGGTGTTAGAGGTGAGAATGTGGATTCATTGATTTATGCCACCAAAATTCTAAAAACATCTGAGAAATTAGACGGATACATGATCTTCAAATCTAATCAGGGAACTGGTGATCATTTAAAAAATGAATTAAATTTTGAAAACATGAAACCTTACGCGTCTGGAAAAATTTCTGGAGTTGTATCAAATATGCCAAAAATTGTAAAAGGTGGACATGTGTTTTTTAAAATCATTTCAAAGAACCATGAATTTTGGTGTGCTGTTTACAAACCCACCGGAATGACTGTTGTTGCGTCAAATTTACTAAAAGGAGATAAAATTATTGTTGGCGGCGGAGTCAGAAAGGCCTCTAAAAATTTCCCACGAATAATTAATCTTGAATTCATTGATGTTGTTTCACTTGAAAAGAATACCACTTTGACTAATCCTGAGTGTAAAAAATGTAATAAAAAAATGAAATCTAAAGGCGTTAATCAAGGATTTCAGTGTGTCCGTTGTGGAAAAAAATCTTCCAAAAAAACCACTCATGAAATTTCAAGAAATATAAAAAAACAACTTTACCTTCCAAAACTTTCTGCTCACAGGCATCTAACTAGACCCTTGCAGAGAATCGGAATTGTTAACGGATCATCCAAATTCGATGATTCTCTTTCATGGTTTTGTGTTTATGAAAATAAGTAGCGGGGAGTAGATTTGAACTACTGAACTGCGGGTTATGAGCCCGCCGGGATGACTTAGCCCTAATTAGTCTGGCTTCCCCACCCCGCTGAACATAAATGAAGCTGAGCCGTATATACGCTTTATCAAATTCTTGAAAGTAATTAATAGGATTTTAAGTCCTCATCTTTTCGTGGATAAAAAAATTCAAGTTGCTGCAATTGTTATTGCCATTGTATTTTCAGTATTAGTTTTAACATCTCCAACTGATCCGATTCCATTACCTCTTCCAAATTCTAATTCTGAAAGTGATTTTGTAACTATTTTAGCTGAAAATCTCGATAAACCTCGTGCTATCGCTGTTTCTGATGATAGAATTTTTGTTACAGAAAAAGATGGAGCAATCAAAGTAATTCAAAACAACACCTTGCTTGAATCACCATTAGCCACATTGCGTGGTGCTGATGTATTTGATGGTGGGTTATTGGGAATTGCGTTGCATCCAAATTTTTCCACTAACCACTATCTGTATGTATTTTTGACATATGCTGAGAATGGAAATTTATGGAATAAGATTTTAAAAATTACTGAATCTGAAAATAAACTACAAAACGCAGAAGTCATTTTAGATAAAATTCCTGGCTCTTCATTTACAAATGGGGGTTTTATTAAATTTGGACCTGATGAAAAATTGTATATTGGTACAGGTACAGTCTCTGATGCATCTCATCTTCCACAAGATCTTGATTCTTTGTCTGGAAAAATTTTAAGAATAAATGATGACGGTACTTTTCCTGATGACAATCCATTTTCTAATTCTCCTATCTATTCATTAGGTCACAGAAATCCCCAAGGAATGACTTGGGATGATGATGGAAATTTGTTTGTTGCAGAATTTGGACCAGAAAAAAATGATGAAATTAATCTAATTCAAGCAGGAAAAAACTATGGGTGGCCTGAACAACAATGTTCTGGCAATGAATCTTTTGTAGATGCCATTATTTGCTATGATCCAAGTATAGAACCCGGCGGTATCTTGTTTTACTCTGGGGATTCTTTAGATTTTGAATCTTCATTCATTATGGCTTCCATGAGGGCTGCAAATCTCTATCAAGTGGATTTTGAAGAAGGACTGAGTTCACAAAAATCAATTCTTAGTGGTATAGGCCGTGTGCGTGATGTAGTGCAAGGTCCTGATGGCAGTCTTTATGTAATTACTTCAAATACTGATGGAAAAGGTTTTCCAGATAGTATGGATGATAAACTATTGAGGATATTGAAATAAAATGCCTGATTCATCAATTTCAAAATTTTTTGAAAAATCTAGAAAAGAAAGATTGGATGTCATTGCTAATTTTGCAAATCTCTCAAATGAAGAATTGGAAATTTTACAAAATGATAATGGGGGAATTTCTTTTGACAAAGCTGATAAAATGGTTGAAAATGCCATTGGAACTTTTTCACTTCCATTAGGAATTGCTACAAATTTTAAGATTAATGGTAAGGATTACGTTGTTCCTATGGTCATTGAAGAACCATCAGTAATAGCTGCTGCGTCAAAGGGTGCCAAAGTAGCACGAATTAAGGGGGGCTTTGAAGTCTCTGCTGATGAATCTTTTAGCATTGGTCAAATACAAATGTTAGATGTTGATATTCCATCGGCCATATTACAAATAAAAAATTCTACAAATGAAATTCTCCAATTAGCAAATTCAAAAAGTAATACTTTGTCTAAAATGGGCAAAGGTGCAAAAGAAATTTCGTGTAAAGAAATTGATGCACCTTCAGGAAAAATGCTAATTGTTGAATTACTCATTGATGTAGGTGATGCCATGGGCGCTAATGTC
>CALNZF010000048.1:0-4179 GCA_942490965.1 uncultured Nitrosopumilaceae archaeon
AAAAATTCTGTACGACCAGAGACTTTGTCATTATTTCGAGGACAAAAATGGACACAAAATTAGTGTAAAAAGGAAAAAGATCGAATTCTATTGTTTAGCTGATGCAGATGCTTCTGGAGGAGAATTGACAGGGTCAACAGTGATTACCACTGTATCGTTACTGGAACGTCCATTATCATCGGAAACTTTGAGTTCAAAAGTTAGAACTTTGATTTCACCGTTATTTACAATTGGGCTAGTAAATGATGGATTAATACTAGAAGCAGAAGACAGTTTAACTGATTCTCCAGATAGTTGAGTCCATTTGAAGGATAGTTGTTGATTTTCAGGATCATTGCTTTTGCTTCCATCTAATGAAACTTTTACATTTTCATTAACTATTTTATCAAGACCAGCATCAGATACAATGTCGGCACTGATAGTATTTCGAACTAAAACATTTACACTATCAGAATCAGAATAGGTTCCATCAGATACAGTACAAGTAAATGTCATTGAAGAATCACGTACAACATTTGGAATTTTCACCATAGTTTTAGGGTCATCGTTTTGTTTGATTTCAGATCTTGAAGTAGTACTCCATGAATACGTAAGTCTATTACCATCAGGGTCAATTCCAGTACACATTAAATTGATGACAGTATTTTCATCTACAGTAAAATCAGCACCAGCATTAGCCTTTGGGGAGCTATTTTCAGGAGATACAAACACTACAACCTGATCAGAGTCAGTTAGGCCTTGTGGATCTGTAACAGTTAGTTCAAAAGCCAATCGCTTAGAAGAGGTCGGAGCAACTTCAGGTGCAGTAAATGATAATTTCAAATTAGATTTATCAAAAGAAACAGCATCGCCAAAAATTTGCTTCCATTCTGTTTTTAGAGAATCACTATTCAAATCAATTGCGGTGCCCATGATCGAAACATCATCCCCTCCATGAACTCGCTTATCAACACCAGCATATGCTCGTGGAGGACTGTTTACAGTGCTTACAGTAATTTGTACATCGTCAATATCAGAATTTCCTTTAGAGTCAGTTACTTTGAGCTCAAACACCAATGGTTCGGATAAAGATTTGATTGTGGGAGAAATGAAATATGCAGAAGGTTGAGTATATTCATAAATTTCAGTTGGAATTCCAGATTTTTGAGACCAAGAAAATCTAATATTGTCATTATCTGCATCAATACCGCTACCTGCTAAATACACAAATGTTCTTTGAGGCACATTTTGATCTTTTCCAGCATCAGCTATTGGGGCATGGTTTGATGGAATCACTTTGACTAGAGCCATATCATTTGCATATCCATTACCTTGAGAATATCCAGTAACATGAAAGGACATTAGTTCTTCATAATCACCAACATCAGGAGCTGTAAATTCAATGTGATCTCCATTAAACGAACTAAGTTTAACAGGAGTTCCAATAAACTGAATCCAGGTATAACTAATTGGTTGGTTATTCAATGTATTTCCAGTAACATCAAGACTTACAGTCTGACCTTCAGTAACTGTTTGTATAGGTCCTGCTTCAATTGAAATAGATTTATTATTAATTTGGCTAGAAAACAATATTACATTTACAGTATCACTTACAACTCCTCCAAATCCGTCATCAACAGTAATTCTAAATGTTAAAGGCTCATTTTGTGAAAAATCAAAAAGTACAGGTCTAAGTGTAAGGTGTTTTTTTGTAACAGAAGACAAACTTACTTGTTGTCCGGAAAGTTGTTCCCATTTGTAGGTGAGGATATCTCCGTCTTTATCAGTGATTTGAGGAATAATGCTGATTGCATTGATTGATTGGATTGCAAAGATATCACGTCCAGCATCTACAACAGGGGGATTATTTACAGAATTTACAATAATTTCTACAGTATCTGCACTGCTTTCACCTTGAGGATCAGTAACCAGTAATTCAAAAGTAAGAACTTTGATTTCACCATTTTTGACATTAGGAGCCATGAACGTTGGTTCAGGAATAGTTGTGGAGGATAACTTTACAGAATCACCATAAATCTGAGTCCACTGGAATGTAAGATCTCCCGTATCAGAATCATGTCCTTGACCAATCAAAGTCACCAGTTTATTTTCAACAACATCAACGGATTCGATATCAGCAAAGGAACTTGACAAATTTCCAATAACCAATACCCCCAAAATCAAAGGCAATAAAAGATAAAGATTCACTAAGCATAATTCAAAAGAAGTTATTATTAATCATTATGTATCTAGGATTTGTAATCTCTATAGCAGTAATATAGTAAAACATCAAGATTCAAAAGACTTGGATTAAAGCCTCAAAAGAGTTTATTTTTCACAATAACCTACGCCTTTAATCCGTTTTTTCACTAGTAATGTTCCTAATGATTTTGGTTTGTAGCCATTGCAGGAGGGACTCTCAGGTTTGATCACGTATGAATGATTGGAGATACATATCACCAAAAATGTCCATGGCACATCGCCTATCTGGTGAAACCTGAGAGATTATTCTTCATCAAGGATTGTCCAAGACAACCCATAGAGTTGCTCCCAAGATTCAGACTTGTTATTCTTTGACATGACATAATATAACAAAATTTACTTAAAACCATAATGAATGATTTATTCATACAAATTATCAGCATACTCTAAATGCTATTTTAAAAAATATGATGTAATTGGAATTATTATTAGACAACTAATCGTTGTTGATCTTAAATTTCATTTCTTAATCTAAATTTTTAATTTTCCAACATCTAAACCATGTTTAACTATAGAAATTAATTCTTCAACAGAACAATTTCTCAATGAATCTGGCAGAGATTCGGCCTCAAATGACTGAAAACTAGATATCTTTTTTCTAACAATCATTTTTACAAGACTGGGCACATCTTCAGCAAATTTAGCATTAATGTGATCTAATATTTCATCTATGTCATTTTGTTCCACAATATTATACCTACAACAATTCCAATTATCCACAACAATAAAAAAGAAAAGAAACCTCAAAATATCGTGCAATTGACAGTTTTCCCACTTTTAGCAGAAAGAATGGACACAAAATTCGATGTTTTTGAAACATTGCTCAAAACATTAGAAAAAAATAATATGATTTTAGAAGAAGGAGATGTTTTGGTGATTTCTACAAAATACATCTCAAACTCACAAGGAAGAATCATAGATTTAGAAAAAATTATCACGTCAGAAGAAGGAATGAAAGTTTCAAAGGAGTATCAATTAAAATCAGAAATAGCAGAAGTTATCATCAGAGAATCAGATAAAATTTTTGGTGGTATTGGAGGATTTGTAATTACATCATCAGATAACATTATGGCGCCAAATGCAGGAATTGACAAATCAAATGCAAAAAAAGGTCTAGCCATACTATATCCAATAAACCCATATCTCACCGCAGAAGAAATTCGAAGAAAAATTTTCTTAAAATTTCTTATTCATACAGGAGTGATTCTCGCAGATAGCAGGCTAATGCCTGCAAGAATTGGCACATCAGGTGTTGCAATATCTTGTGCAGGTATTGAGCCGGTCTTAGATATGAGAGCAAAAAATGATCTTGATGGCAATCCACTAAAAGTTACATTTCAAGCAGTGGTGGACAATCTAGCTACAATCGCAAATCACAAAATGGGTGACGGTGCTGAATCAAAACCATTTGCAATAGTTAGAAATTCAGAGGCCATTCTTACAGATAGAAAAATCAATCCATCAGAAATGGCAATTTCGCCTGATCAATGCGTCTACGTAAGAGGACTATCAAATCCCCCAAAATTCTAACCTGTAATCTAGTTCTGCTTTAAATAGAGGAATTTGGTGAAAAAGTTAATGGAGTACCTCACCACATATCCCAAAACAATATCATTTTTTGATGGAATAAAACACAGAATTGATGTTGACAGTAAAGATGGTGTTGAACAACTCCATATCGTAGTAAAGAAAAGTTTTGAAGAGTTAACAAAAATTTTCAAAGATGAAGGTTTTACTAAAGTTAAACTTGAACATAAACAGCCAGATCAAATTGGAAGTGGTCTAAATTTAAAATTAAAAAAACCATGGGAAATGCATGTCAGGATGGTTGATTTGAAAAAAGGGTTAATCGGAATTCATGCAGAAGTGGAAGTTTCAAGAGATTATCTACAACATTTGTTTTCTCAAAGAGTACATGTAACCCGAACGAAGTATGTA
>CALNZF010000049.1:0-4086 GCA_942490965.1 uncultured Nitrosopumilaceae archaeon
GTAACTCCTGAACATGTTGCAAGAATGCGTCAACATGCTGGTGGATTATTATGCATTGCAATTGAAAATAATTTTGCCACATCTCTTGATTTACAATATATGCATGAAATTCTTGCTGAATCTTCAATTTCAAATAAAGAGATGATAATGGGATTGGCACCATACGGTGATCATCCAACTTTTTCGTTATCTGTAAATCATTATCAAACATACACCGGAATTACTGACAAAGATAGAGCACTAACAATTAATGAAATGGCTAAAATCTATAATGTTGAAAACAAACAGAAAAAATTTGCATCATCTTTTAAGACCCCTGGTCATGTTCCTTTATTGATTGCATCCAAAGGTTTGTTAGCTGCGCGTCAGGGACATACAGAAATGTCTGTTTATTTAGCACAAATAGCAGGTTTAACTCCTGTGACTGCAATATGTGAAATGATGGATGCTGAAACTTACACTGCGTTATCGGTGGATAAGGCTGAAAAATTTGCAAAACAAAATGGAATTCCATTAATTGATGGAAAAGAGCTTTTAGAATACGCTAAGGTGAATTAGTATTGAATATAGCAATAGTAGTTTCGGAATTTAATGAAGAAGTGACATCTAGGATGCTTGCTATTGCCAAAGAAAAAGCAGATTTAATGAAATTAAAAATCTCTTATACTTGTATGGTTCCAGGAGCCTATGATATGCCTATCATAGTGGATTCATTATTACAAAAAAAAGATGTTGATGCTGTAGTTACTCTGGGTGCTATCATCAAGGGACAAACAAAACATGATGAGGTCATATCTCATGCAGCAGCTCAAGCACTTACAGATTTATCATTAAAATATCAAAAACCTGTTTCTTTAGGAATTTCAGGTCCTGGGATGCTTGAAAGACATGCTTATGCTAGAATTAGACCTGTTGCAGAACGAGCTGTAGAGGCCGTTGTAAAAATTTCTGATGAATTAAAAAGGATTCAAAAATGATTCAACTAAGTATCCTAAAAATTACAGAATATGGCCCTTGGACGCTGACTCTTGGTAGTGATAGGGAACATGAGCTTCAAATGCTTCAAGCATCTATCTATAAGGAAGTACAAAAATTATTTTCTGAAAAAAACTGTATAGTTTTTCTTAATAGGGCAGATGAATTTTTTGTAGTTTCAAATGGTTTAGGTTTAGATGATCACATTCAAATTCAAAAAACCCTTGAAAAATTATTTGAAGTAGGATTAACAATATCTATAGGTTATGGAAATTCTCCTTTTGAAGCAAATCTAAAAGCATATGAAGGAAATAAAAATAAAATTATATTAAGCACTGAGCATAATATTTTTGGTTTTGTTTATGCTGAATCTGATTTTAAAGTTTCAATAATGCACTTAGATGTTGATGATCTTACATCGAGAAGAAAAAACAATTCACCATATGAAATTTCATCAATAATATTTGGATTGTATTCAAAAATGTCTAAATTCTTTTTAGAAAAAAACTCTCTCACATTTTTTATGGGCGGTGATAACTTTATGGTAGTATCAAATGACGAAGCAAAACAATCTGTTCAAGATTTTATCAATATTGTAAAAAATGATGATAAAATTTTATTGAACTGTGGAATTGGTAATGCAAACACTGGTAGAGAGGCAGTAAAATTGGCCACAAAATCGCTCGATACTATACGCGAAATTCGAGATTCAGGAAAAGAAAAACCTGAAATTTATGAATTATCATGTTAATTAAAAATATCAGTGTTTTAACTGGTCAAGATCTAAATTTTGTTTCAAATACTGATATCCGAATTCAAAATAATCAATTTAAAAAAATTCAACCCAAAATCAAACCAATTCCAAAAGAAGAATCTCTAGATTGTGAAGGACTTTTGATGATACCTGGATTTATCAATGCCCATACCCATATTGGAGATTCAGTTGGGAAAGATATTTCTTTAAACAACACAGTTGATGAAAAAATTCATCCTGTTTTTGGAGCAAAATCCAAAATTCTAAAAAATACGTCAAATGAGATTTTAGGAAATTTTATGAAAAATACATGTCATTCAATGCTTAGAAAAGGAATTACTACCTTTGTAGATTTTAGAGAGGGCGGATTAGATGGCGTAATTTTATTAAAAAAAGTTCTAGAAGATCTTCCTTTACGTTCAATTATTTTAGGTCGAATGGAATTTTATCATGATTCTAAGGAAATTAAGAAAAATTCCCCCTTTCCAAGCACAAAATCTTCGGAATTAGTTGAATTACTCAAAAAATGTGATGGAATTGGCATCAGTGGTGCAAATGAAAATAGCACTTCAGTCTTGAATCATTATTCAAAAATATCAAAGATCAGAGCAATTCATTCTTCTGAAACTAAACAAAGTATTACCCAATCAAAAAAAGTCACTGGTAAATCAGAAACAATTAGAGCTCTAATTCTAAAACCTGATTTTTTGGTTCACATGACATATGCATCAAAATCTGATCTTCAAATGGCATCTAAAAAAACAAGGGGCATTGTTATTTGTCCTAGAGCTAATTCATCTCTTGCTGAAGGAATTCCTGATATTGATTTAATGCAAAAAACTGGTTGTCTTCTAGCCTTAGGCACAGATAATGTGATGATAAACTCTCCTGATATGTTTAGAGAAATGGATTTTATTTGGAAAGTAACTATGGGGTTACATAAAAAACGAATTGATGCAAAAGAAATTCTTAAAATGGCAACAGTAAACGGTGGAAAAATTTTGAATAAAAATATTGGAAGTATTGAATCTGGAAAAATTGCTGATTGTATATTTTTAGATAAACATGCATTAGATTTAGAACCAATGCATGATCCGCATGCATCGATTGTACATAGAGCATCTGAATCTGCAATAAAGGCTGTAATGATTGGAGGAAAAATAATACATGGAAAAATATAAGCCATATATTATTTTAAGTGCAGCAATATCTCTTGATGGTAAAATTGCTACTAGAAAAGGAGATTCAAAACTTTCTTCTAATGAAGATCTTCAAAGATTACATAAACTAAGAACAAAAGTAGATGCAATAATTATTGGAAAAAATACTCTAATGCGAGATAATCCTTTGTTAACTGTACGTTATACTAAAGGAAAAAACCCTATCAGGATAATATTGGATTCTAAAGGCGATATCTCTATAAAATCAAAAATTTTACAAACATCTGCTAAAATTCCAACTATAATAGCTGTATCAAAAAAAATTACAAAATCTAATTTACAAAAATTAAACAAATTTCCAGTTCAAGTTATGATTACTGGAGAAAAGTCTGTAAACATCAAATCTTTATTGAAAAAACTTTCAAAGCAAAAAATTAGAACAATATTGGTTGAAGGCGGTGGAACAGTGCATTGGGAATTTATTAAACAAAATCTTTTTGATGAATTGATTATCACTATCTCTCCATTTGTAATTGGAGGGAATGATTCCATATCGTTTGTTCAAGGAATTGGATTTGATAAAATTTCTAAATCTCCCCATCTTCAACTCAAATCTATCAAGAGGCTCAAAAATCATCTTGTTTTGAATTATGTAAAAGTGTAAGTTATTATAGTTTATTTTAAATAAAATTACAAGAAATTGGCAGTAAAAAAGAAAACTACAACAAGAAAAGCAGCTCCAAAAAAGAAAGCAGCTCCAAAAAAGAAAGCAGCTCCAAAAAAGAAAGCAGCTCCAAAAAAAGAAAGCAACTAAATCAAAATCTAAAAAACCAGCATTTGGTGGGTATGCAATTAGTTTTGCAGGACGTTCTGAAACCGTAGAACAAGTCTTTGGTAAGAAACCAATCGCACCAAGTGAAATGACCAAAAAGATTTGGGCATTTGTAAAATCACAAAGCCTTTCTAACCGATAAAACCCCCAGTTAACGAATCATCGTTAACTAATTTCTATCTTTTAATTATTTTTTAAAATGAATAAGATATAGATATTGGATTTAATTTTAATTAATTATGTCTACAACATCATTAAGACGCGATCACGAATTGATAGAAAAAGTTATCAAAGCAATGGAATCTACTATTCAATTATTAAATAACGGTACACAGATTCCTGAATCAATATTATTACCTGTAATT
>CALNZF010000050.1:0-11318 GCA_942490965.1 uncultured Nitrosopumilaceae archaeon
AATATTCTGCAATTGTAACACCAGTGTAGATACTTGCTTCTCTCGCTGCTACTGGCATGTTACTAGTATTTGCAACAAGAACAGTTCTATCCATTAATGGTTTTCCACTACGTGGATCTTTAAGATGTGGGAATTCAACTAATACCTCAGTCATTTCGTTTCCTCTTTCACCACAACCAATGTAAACAACAACTTGAGAATCAGCCCATTTTGCAATTTGGTGCAATGTAACAGTCTTTCCTGTTCCAAATGCTCCAGGAATTGAACCAGTTCCACCTTTTGCAATTGGGAAGAATGTATCAATAACACGTTGTCCGGTTAAGAGGGGTACAGTTGGATCATATCTTTTATTGTAAGGACGTGGTTTTCGTACAGGCCATCTGTGATACATTTTAACAGGAATTGATTGTCCATCTTTCTCAGTAGTAGCCATTACAGTTTCTAAATCATAATCTCCTTCTGATACAAGGTTTGAAAGTTTTCCACCCGGATGATCTGGTGGAAGCATAATAGAGTGTTCAATAAGATCAGTTTCTTGAACAGTTCCAATAATATTTCCTGCAGAAACTTCATCACCATTACTTACTGTTGGAACAAAATGATATTTTTTTGTCATATCAACTGCAGTTGTTGTAATACCCCTGCCAATGAAAGAACCAGATGCTTTAGATAATTCTCTTAATGGTCTTTGAATTCCATCATAGAGTTGTCCAATAATTCCAGGACCTAACAATACACTGAGTGGGTTTCCAGTACCAATTACAGGCTCGCCTGGTTTAAGACCACTTGTTGATTCGTATACTTGAATAAATGCAACATCTCCGGTTAATCGAATAACTTCACCTACTAATTTTGAATTACCTACAGTTACAGTTTCATACATTTTTGCGTCAGACATACCGTCTGCTCTTACAGCTGGGCCACTTACCCAAACAATTCTACCTTGAGCTGCCATTTTCTAATTTCCCACTCCGAATTTTGCTGCAATATCTTTCCTTATTAAAGGCTTCAGACGTTCGATTCTTGCATCGATTGTGTTATCGAATGTCATTGCACCATCTTTAGATTTTACTTTAATTCCTCCAAGACATTCAATTGTTTCAGAAGATAATTCAGCTCCTGAAAATTGAGATGCTGTTGATTGAACAACATCTTTGTCTTTTGTATTTGTAAAAATAGTAATTTCTGAAGTACCCAAAATTTGAATTGCCTCATCTATCAATGTCTTGATGAGATTTGAATAGTCGCCACTGCGATCGGCATTTGCAATTTGCTCTAATGCCGATGAAAATACTCTATCAACTGCTTCTTCTAATGCTAAAAGTTGTTTATTTCTGGCTTCAATATCTGAACCTCCTGTGATCTGTTTTTCGATCTTATCAGCTTCTTTTTTACCATCTGAGATAATTTTATCATATTCACTTTCTAATTTAGGAACAGCATCATCAAGTTTTTGCTGAGATTCATCTAATCCAGATTTAATATTGGTAAGGATATTTTTTTCAGTATTTTTTAGAATTTTGTCAATTGTACTTTCTAATGCAGAATTAGATGTCAATGCGTGCAGTTAAGCCATAATGGATTTTAATGTTTGGGATGAGAATCAGAAAGATATTAAACTCAATGAAAGTACCCAAAATTTGTCTTGGGAACAGCCGATCTAAAACTAGGAACCGTAATTTTACCAAGAAGTGAGTCTCCAAGAGCAATTTCAAGATTAACGGAGTTTGAGTGGTATCACAAAATTGATTCTGCTAGTGATTTGGTAACGCCTGAAATCGATGATTTGTTACTAAAAGCACAGCAAACTTTCCAATCAATTGATGATGTCATTAAAGGAATGGGAATTCCTCTAACAGTAGGAATTATGGAGATTCTGTTCAAGGGAACTGTCATCAAGAAAAAAGACTATGAGATTAATGAAATTGAAGAAATGGTGGAGCAATTAAGAAAAGAGGCCCCATCCATAATTGACAAACCAGCACAATTGTTAGAAGAAGCAGCAAATGCCAGAATGTCTATTGAAGAATACAAGTCACTCAAAGATACATTAGAAATAATCAAAAAGATGAAGATGGATCTTTCTGGATTTGGTTTGATGAGACATTTTTTTACAAATCTCTTTATAATAAATTCTGCAGACTTTGATGAGATTAGTCGTTCCTTAGAAGAAGTTACAATTTACAAATATGATTTAGAGAATAAAGAGAAATCTGCAATTTTAGTAATATCAGATACTGCAGATTCTGAAAAAGTTCTCAAAGTTTTACGAAGTTTTAATTCAAATTCATTTAAAATTCCTGAAGGCTTTCCTCAAATTCCAAGTGATGCTTATGCACTTGCTGAATCAAAAATCAAAGAGTTAACAACAAAACATGCCTCAATCAAAAAAGAATTAGCAGGAATTACAAAGAAAATCAGAAGAGATATTCTTTCACTTCATGAAAAAGCACTAGTTGCAAAAGATGTTCTTGAGACTTTGAGAAAACCAGGAGGAACAAAAAACTTTGCAGTGATTCAAGGTTTTATTCCAAAGAAGATGGAAGCAAAATTTACAGAATCAACTAAACAATGGATGTCAGTTGTTGAAGATATTACAGATCCTAAACTAAAAGAAGAAATTCCAACATTATTTGACAATAAACGATTTGTTAGAACTTTTGAAGTAATCACAAAAAGTCAAGGCATTCCAAAGGCTGGAGAACCAGACCCAACACCTATGATTGCTCTAATGTGGCCAATTTTCTACGGATTAATGTTTGCAGATATGGGTCACGGATTATTACTAATGGCATTAGGATTATTGTTCAAGTTCAAAGGACAAGGTGAACTATCAAAATGGGGAATGCTCATTGCAATTTCTGGTGCATCAGCAGCAATTGCGGGTGTAGCAGCAGGAGAAGCATTTGGTTTCCATCTTGATCATATGGGTCCGTTTGAAGGATTACTAGAAGCAGGAGGAGCATTGCATTCTGTTAGTTGGATAGTTGGAATTCTCAGTGTTGCAGAATTAACATTTGATCAAGTAATCAATATTCTCAAAGTTTCATTATTCATTGGAATTGTACATTTGGTTTGGGCAATGACTTTGCGTGTAATTAGATTAGCAAAAGAAGGACACAAAATGGTAGTCTTTACTGAAGCAATTCCAAACATAACACTCTATGGAGGAATTGTAGTTATCATGATGTGTGCAATTGGTTCACAATATGATGTAATGAACATGTATTCCAAAGTTCACACAGAAGCTGTTCCCTGGGTTACAATGTTCCTAGGAGATTGGGCAGAAGTTTGGATCATTACAAGAATCTCAATTATTATCGTAATTGCATCAATGGTAATCATGATGGTTGGTGGCGTAATGCATGCAAAGAAACATCCTGAAGATGGAGCAGATCCTGCAAGTGTTATCATGGAAGTTCTCTTAGGGAAAACCGTAGAGAGTTTAGCTCACACAATCAGTTATGCCCGACTTGGAATCATGTTACTTGTACATGCGGCTTTGCTGATGACTGTAAACAATGCGTTCACATCCTTAGGTGGTTCTGAATCAGGTGCTGCAATGGTCATGATCATTGGAGGTAACTTGGGAATTATGATGATTGAGGGATTAATTGTGTATATCCAGTCTCTCAGGTTTCACTTGTATGAATTCTTTACAAAATGGTATGTAGGTGGCGCACAACCATTTAGACAAATTAGACCAGAGTTGATTTACAATCAATTTGTTTGGAAAAAGAAATTAGAAAATTTTAATTATTTTCATAAAGATTTACTGTAACTTTTGTAGTCCATGGTTTGAATCCATCAGGAAATACTATCAATAATCCACTATTTTTTTGAATGTTATCGCAGGTACCACTGTAGCTTTGTTTGTTTTGTCCAAAACAACCAGATTCTGTGTAATAATCAAACTCAGAAGTTACAAAGTGTTCACGCTGTTCAGATGATGAAACAAAGTATACATCAAAACCTAAATCTTTGTTATCAGTTTTCACACTGTAATCATATGATGTAATATCCTTTGATGTACAAATAGGGAAAAATTGTACAAATCCATTTTTAATTTTTGACTGTTGTTCCATGTTATCATAATTTTGATTTTCAATATTTGGATAAATAGAAACAACAGGATCTGTACTTAATTGCCGTCCTTGGGCATATTCTATTTCATGTCTTACTGCATCTACTGCTTTTCTATACAGCATTGGTTGCCATTCTTCTTGACAATCACTAAATTCATGTTTTAATTCAACATATGATTTTCCATTAATTTCATGAAGTTGATTTGTATTGTATTTTTTAGATTCTGCAACAAATACGTGATTAATATTATTGAGTTTATCAGATTTGTGCCAAGAGTTTGTGACATCAAAAATAATATTCTTTGAATCACTTTGCCATTCTGATAATAAATGAACATACACTGAATACTTGTTCACTATCTCTTGAGTTTCTGATACAAAAATCAAATGACCAAAAAATGCATTTACAAATATTATTGAAAATGCAAGAATTGGAATAATAACATAAAGGGCTTTTTTAATTTCAACCATCAATGAAAAACTTTACCTGAGATATTTAATTCTGCAACATATTATTTTTCTACGGGAAGTTCTAGCTTATTTCCCCATTCTCCCCAAGAACCCAGATAAACTTTAACATTTTTGAATCCCAATTTCTTCAAAACCAAAAAGGAATTGGCAGCCCTATATGCCCCTTGGCAATATATCACAATTTCAGAATCTTTTGGATAATCATACATTTGGGATAACTCATCATTATTTTTGAAAGTACCATCTTCATTGATATTTTGATTCCAATCAACATTAATTGAATTTGGAATATGACCAGATTGAGCAGCACGGACTATACTTCCATCATATTCTCCAGTAGATCGAGCATCAAGGATTTTTACATTTTCCAAATTATCTTGAAGATATTCAAATCCTGAAATAATATCTGGATTGATTTTTCCTAAAAATTTAGAGGGTTTGAAACCATTTGATTTTGTCTCTAGAGAAAGATTTTCTTTTTTCCATTTTGTTATTCCTCCATCAAGCATTGAAACATTTTCATGTGAAAAATACATCAGCATCCAAACACCACGTGCTGCAAGCATTCCAGAAACTGAATCATAAAAGATGATTTTTTTCTCAGGTGTTACCCCAAGAAATGAGAGGAGATTCTGAGTTTGATTATTGAAATTTTTAATTCCTTCTTCAGTGGTGTCAATCCAATGAAATGCAAATAGATCCAAATGAACAGATCCTGGAATATGGCCTTCAGAATATTCCTTAAATGACCTAGTATCAGCTATTATGAGATTAGGATCACCTAGAATTGAATTTAATTCATTTGTAGAAATTAGCACAACGTAGGTTTTCAATAATCAAATTAATTTCTTTAAATTATTACCTATATCTCTAGGCGTCGAGTTCCCCTATTTACTATAATTACCTTATTTTCATAAGGAATACCCAAGAAAGGTTTCTTTGTGATCCAAATTGATTTTGTACCCCTGTTGATTGAAATTTTTTTACCTTCTCTATAATATGAAAACTGAGTAACTTGATTTTTCTTCTCAAATCTTCTATCAGATACACCATCAGAATAAAATAATGATGTGCCTCTTTGATTACTCATGAGTATTAAACTCATACAATTCCTAAGAAAATAAGTATTTATGTATTACAGAAAGTATGAGTTTTTGCATTACATTGTAATGCAAAAAGCTAAATCACAGATTAGAGATAAATAATAAAAAGAAGAAAAGAAAAGGGTTTTTCTATTCGTTAACGTATGCTCTTTCGCCATGCTGTGCCAAATCAAGACCAATCTCCTCTTCTTTAGGAGTGACTCTGATTCCGCCCGGCCATACGGCATCCATTACTTTGAGGATTACAATTGTAACACCAAAGGCATAGCCTACTGATATTGCAGCACCAATGATGCTGATTGCTTGCTGTTCCATTCCTTCTGCAGTACCAGTCCATGCACCGATACCGTCTCCAGTATCCCAAATGTGTGGACTAGCTAATGTACCAGTCAAAATTGCACCTGTAAGACCACCCATTCCGTGTACTCCCCATACATCTAATGCGTCGTCCCATTTGCGTGCACTCTTGAATGCTATTGCTGCATAACAAATTGTACCAGCTGCAATACCGATTATAATCGCAGCCATTGGACCTACCCAACCTGAGGCTGGTGTGATTGCTACCAATCCTGCCACTGCTCCTGATGCAGCTCCAACAACACTTGGTTTTCCTGTATGTGCCCAAGACATGAGCACCCAAGTGATTGCAGCCATACCAGTTGCTGTATTTGTAACAGTCCATGCGCTGACGGTAATGCCGTCTACCATAACTTCACTTCCTGCATTGAAACCAAACCATCCAAACCAGAGTATTCCTGCTCCGAGGACTACCATTGGGATATTGTGTGGTTCCATTGGCACTTTGCCATATCCAAGTCTTCTGCCAAGGACTAGGGCTCCTGCCAATGCAGCAAATCCTGAAGAAATGTGTACTACAGTACCACCTGCAAAGTCTAATGCGTACGATGGTGATAGTTCTGGATCGAGGTCAAGTGCACCTCCTCCTATGTATCCGCCTCCCCAGACCCAATGTGCTATTGGATCATAAACGAAGGTTCCCCATAAGAGAACGAATATGATTAATGCGCTGAATTTGATTCTGTCAATCAATCCACCAATAATTAGAACTGGTGTGATAATTGCAAATGTTGCTTGGAACATTGCAAATAGCTGGTGAGGCACTGTACCAGGCCAACCTTGACTACAAACATCTCCTTCAACCATAGCATTCATCTGGTAAGCTGCTGACCATGTGTCTGCACATGGACCTGCTTCTCCTAATGGTGCGTATGGTGAAACCATGTTAAATCCGACATAATCGAGATTTCCCATGAACATGTTTGCATCTGAATCAACTCCACCAAATGCTAGTGAGTATCCCCATAGAACCCATTGTACTGACATTAGACCCATTACAATTAAGGTCATACCAAGTACATTGACGATGTTCTTTGATCTGGCTAATCCGCCATAAAAGAAACCGACACCTGGGGACATGAAAAGTACTAAAGATGTTGCTGTAAGCATCCATGCTGTATCACCTGTATCAATTTTACAAGGTAGCATGCTGCCATCTTCTTCATACCAACATTCGTTAGGGTTACCAGTGTAAATTCCACTGGTTCCTTTGACATATCCGTCCATACCATCATCAACACTTTGTGCATATGCCTGAGACATAGCACCGACTGCTGTGATAGATACTGCGGCTACAAGTAATAGAGCATACTTGTAGTTCCTAGAATTCATTAAATTTATCGAAATTGAAAATTATTTAAGCATTGAAGACTAGAAAGCATGTAAAAAAGTAAATAATTATATTTTAGTATATTTTGATACTAACATAAAAAATGAATATCATGATAATGGTGAGTAAATGAAAGTTAAATTGGATACAAAATTAGCGATTTTTGATACCTTCAAGACGAAAGGGGATGATCTTACTGGAGAAGCAAATAGACAAAGAGCGATTATCTCCATACTTGGAAGTAATGCAAATCCTGCAGAAAGAACAAGGACTGGAATATCTCAAAGAATTGCAAAAAAAGCAGACATTGTATGGAAGAATATCTATTCAGGGATATTTCGAGATCTAGATGAAATCTTACTTCCTCTAGGAATTGCTGAAGAAGATGGTAGATTACCTTTGAAAAGAGGACCAAAAGCGCTTCAAGAAATAGGAATTCCTTATTATCACTTGACAAAAAAAGGAATTCTAGTCGCTTTATCGATCAATGAATGTAAAAACAGAGAAAACCTATTGGTTGAGTTTTTCTCAAAGTCCGAACCTAAAGAGAAAGAATTTGAGAAAATTCTATCCACCCTTGTAAAAACAAGCCCCATTTTTGCATATTCAATTTTTCAAAAATATGTCAAGGCATTTTGTGAAAATAAAATTAATGATTTACTGCCTTTTGATCTCTCAAAATTACAAGATATTTCTGATGAATCCTTGATAATCCAAAAAGAGATTCTTTTGGCCTTTGTAAAACTATCAAAGCAAGAAAAAGATGAAGCCATAGGATTTTTAGATAAAATTACATAGAATTTGTTCTCAGGCATAGATCGCCAAACATTAAAATCAGTTATCAAAGGAGATTGATCGAAATGGGCGGTTCAAAGAATGTCTATGCCTCAGTAAAAGCATACAGTAAACGAGGTAAATTACTTACCAAATCAGATTTTCAGACACTTGCTGAATCTAGAGATTTAGAAGAATTAATGACTAGAATCAAAAATACCGTATATGCAGATGCAGTAGCAGATGTCCAAAAACCATATTCTTCACAAAATATAGAATCAGCACTTAGAAGTAAATTAGCAGATATTCATTATTCAATTGCAAAAACATCAGGAAATTCTGGAGTACTAGATGCATACTATATGAAATTTATTGTTTCAAATCTAAAATTAATTTTAAAAGGTAAAATTTTGGGAAAACCTCAAGAAGAAATTGAATCCCATGTTAATCTTCATGCAGAAGAATTAATCAAACAAAGAGACGTCATAGTTAAAGCATTAGTTGCTAAAGATTTTGAAGAAGCAGTTGCAAGTTTAAATTCAGCAGAATTTGCAGATGAAATAGCAAAGGCTGCGGCATTATACAATGAAAAGAAAAATTTGCAGATTTTTGATACATATTTTGATAAAATATTATTTCAACATCTGGCAGGAGCAATGAAAAACTATTCTGATA
This sequence comes from uncultured Nitrosopumilaceae archaeon, assembly GCA_942490965.1. GTDB lineage: Archaea > Thermoproteota > Nitrososphaeria > Nitrososphaerales > Nitrosopumilaceae > Nitrosopumilus. Next base: position 8,796 of record CALNZF010000050.1, read on the forward strand.
AAGAAGCTACAAAAATTGTTTCAATGGATATTGATTTTTACAACATTCTAAGTGTGATTAGAGGAAAATTCTGGGGATTACAAGAAGAACAAATTCAAGATTTGATAATCAATACCAGTCCACCAGCTAAAGAATTACTTGGAAGAATGATGGCAGCAGCTACAGTTAGAGATGCATTTAATGAATTATCAAGTACAAAATACAAAGATTTAGTTCCACAAGTTGAAAATGAGTTAGACGCAATTGCTGAATTTGAAAGAGCATTTGAGATGTCAATATACAATACATCGCTTAGATCATTCACAAAGATGTTTAGTTTTGCAACAATTGTTGGAATTACAAAATTAACCTCATTTGAAATTAGAAATTTAGCAGCAATTGCTTTTGCAGTTGAACAAAAAATACCAACTGAGACTACAATGTCAAAACTAATCCTAGAACAAGAATAGGATTTTTAAAATGTTTAATTTCAAAAAGAAAAAAACCGAAGTTTCTACAGAATTATTAATCAAATTCATATGGGTAAGCTCATTTTTAGCCATGATTTTTGCCCTACCCCCATTAGCAGTATTCCTAGGAATTTATTTTCTAACAGGAGAACTAATCATCGGAGCAATCATTGGTTTTGGCTTTCATTTTGTCATACTTGCATTCTCAGGAAAAATTTCAAAAGCAATAACCAAACTTATGAGCTAAGTATAAGAAGTCAAAAAAGGTGAATAATATATTATGATGGGAGATAGAGATTTTCGAAGCATTGTTGAGAATGCGCTGGATTCGATTGGAAAAGAATTAGAAATCGATATTGATTCAGCAGATATTCAGACTATACACCTACATGAAGTTGTACAATGTTTAAGACGCTCATATTATGATAGAATTGATCCTCAAGAAGTTCAGAGAAGAGGATTCAATGAACTTCTCTCAGGATTACTTAGAAAATTACAATATGGTAGCGACCCAAAAGAATTCGCTATTGAAGATATCAAACTGCAGGGTCAAGTTGATATGTTAATTGATGATTCAATCTTCTTATTCAGAGGAGCAACAAATGAATTAGAAAATCCTCAAGCAAATGATGTTCTCTATCTTAATGCGTGTATGTGGATTTATGATAAGCCAGATGGGATTATTGTTTACATTACTGGGGATAGAAAAGAGACAACATTTTCAATGTCACGAAATAAAAAGATGTTCGAGGAAGTTATTCGAAGAGTTCGAGTTCTAAATGACCTTCTAAAAGAGCAAAAAACTCCAATTTTGGAGCCATCAATCGAGTGCTCCGAATGCCAGTATTATGAAAGATGTTTCATGAAAAAGAAGAATACCAAACAATTAGACCTAGCAGAGATGTTAGGATTTGGTAAGAAAGATTAGTGAAAGATTAGAAAAATGTTGTAAAGGAAAAATTCCTTTGTTTAATCGAGTGGTTCTGGATGTCCTTTACCACGTAGAGCGAAACACACTACTGCGAGTGCAATTGCAACTCCTGCTGCTGCGCCAAATGCGGCCATACCTGCTTCTGCCATTTGATAAAAAACAATGAAACGGACTTTTATAACTTTGCCAATATTTTCCTTCTAAAAACATACTATCATAATTTCTTTAAATTATGATACTATCAAGTTTATTTTGTAAATTCAAAATTAAGTGTGTTTTCTTGACCACTAGTCATTGAACTTAGATTGTAAAAGACAGTACCAGAAACTCGCCAAGATGGATTGTCATCTCGAAGAATTGTCCATAACTCAGAAGTATTTTCAGAACCCTTCAGTTCAATAGTTTCCTTTAGAATTATTGAATTTTCACCAAGAAGAGTATAATAATTTGATCCAAATTCTACCATTCCTGTAGGTCTACTTCCAATTTCACCACCAGAAATTTGTTCAGAGTCAGAGTAATTTGTTTCAAATAATTGATAATCCATAGTTTGAACAATTACTGCACGTGGATTAGGATTAGAGATTTTAAATGCAATATTGATTGTAGCTATTCTTTCTGAAACTCTTTCAACAGATAGATCTTCTAATTCAATTTGAAGCGGTCTAGCTTCTGAAATACTAGGAGTATCTCCTTGAGAAGGGATAACAACTGTAGGTCCTGTCAAAAGAATTCCACCTAAAATGATGGCAAGTGTGGCAATTGCTATTCCAACAAAAATTTTAGGATTCATAATTTTTCATTGCCTCTTGACATCTTAAATGTTGAGATAGTTATTATACCATTGTAGGAAGGAAAAATTGTGCAATATTTTCAAGCAGTACAACAAGGAAAGCAAAGAGCAAGTAAATCACAAATGAAAATATTTGAAGTTGCCGGATTTGGCATGCTAACTCTGACAACGAAAAAGATTGATGGAAAATTTTCTCCTGTTGGAGAAGAAGAATTTACTGCGGTAATTAATTCTGAAGATGGTCATGTTGCTGTAATAGTAGATAAAGATGGATTTACCAAGGCTCAATCCAAGGCTGTGGAGAAAGAAGAAGCATTGTCAATTTACAAAAAACTACGAGATACTGGAAT
>CALNZF010000051.1:0-6392 GCA_942490965.1 uncultured Nitrosopumilaceae archaeon
TAGGTGATTCTTCTGTAACTTCTTTTAATTGCTCTTGAATTTCATTTTTGGCTTTGTTGTATTCGCTGACGATTCTTCCCATTTTTCTAGCAGTTCCTGGAAGCTTACCTGTACCCAGAATCAAAACCAATGCCACAAAAATAATTATCATCCATTCACTTCCACCAATGTTTAGTGAATAATCAAACATGTCTTGATGTTGTATAATTTGAAATTAAACGTAATGTCTGCATTTGTGCCTAAATTGGTGATTTATTCTTAATTTCATTTGTGAGAAGTACTTATTGATTTAAATAAATTCATAATAAATAATTTTTATGAAAAAAATAGAGGCAATCGTTCAAGCCGGAACAAAAGATGCAGTGATTGCTGCAATCAAAAAAATTGGTGTTGGCGGTGTAACTGTTCATCAGGTCCAAGGACAAGGTGCACAAGATCCTCCTTTGGTTGGGCAATATTTCAGTAGGGATATGATCATTTGCGTTGTAGAAGATCCTAAACTAGATGACGTGCTAAATGCAATTGCAAATGTTGCTTGTACTGGAACTAAAGGTGATGGCAAAGTCTTTGTAACAAATATTGAAGATGCCCTAGATCTCTGCACTAAAAAACGTGGAACAATGGATGTCTAACTTAAGATTTTCTGTGGTTCTAATTTCTTTCTAACATTTATTGCAAATAATGTTACTCCGATCCCTATTATGCAAAATACCAGATATGGTGCCTCATTTCCAAATGCCTGTGTAATGGGGCCTCCGATGGTTGGTCCTATTGCCCAGCCCATGCCAAAAACTGTTTCATATGCCCCGATAATTTTCCCTGAAATATTTTTTCGAGTTTTACTTAAAATAATCTCCAAAGTTAATGGAAAAAATATGCTAAATCCAAACCCCATCAGAACTAAGGCTATGCCAAAAGCGAATATTGAATCTGCAACAATTGATATGGCCAATCCTACTGAGACCGCAATAGTTCCAGCAATCAAAGTTTGACTGGTCCTTCTAGCAAACTTTCCCGCTAATGCAAGAGAGATGACACGTGATAAACCAAAAACAAAATACAGCAACAGAATGTCTGATGCAGACATTCCATTATCATTAAGAAATGCTGGATATATTGTCAGGATTATTCCAAATGATGAGGTACAGAAAATTAACAACACTATCACTTCTGGAAATTTCTTCATTTCCTTAATTGATGAAAATGAAAATTTTTCGTGATGTTTTTTTACACTTTTTCTTGAGGCTAAAAGTGCCGTAATTATTGCAGCTGCGAGAACAAATGCTGCAATTTGGAATAATATTCTGTATGTGACATCAATGCCTTCTAAAAGTACTGTACCCAGTAATGGCCCCACCATGAATCCTCCAACGAAAAACATTGTGAACCATGAGATGTTCTTTACTCTGTTTTTCTCAGAACTTTCATTTGAAATGATTGCTTCACAAGGTGGCCAGAAAAATGCATGAGCTATACCTGTCATTATTCTGAATCCCATAATCTCTGGAACTGATTGTGCGATGGATAGAAGATAAATTGATGCGGAATTTATTGCAGCGCCAACTGCAAGCAAATACCCGTTGTTAATTCTATCAAGAAGAATTCCTACAAAAAGTGGAATGAACATGTAAGGGATGAAATTTGTTAATCCAATTAATCCCAGTTCAGAATATGTTGCACCGATAATATTTTTTGCAAATACTGGCAGAATTGGACCGTGTAATCCATATGAAATTCCGATAATTAAACCGGTGATGTTGACTAGTACAAGAACTCTATTCATTTGTATGCGGCAACCATTATTGCCCCGCCCATAAGATCTTTCTCAAACTCTATTCTTGAGAATTTCTCTAGAATCAATCCTTCTAGTTTTTTGTTTTGTGGCCATCGCTTGTATGTTCCATACAATGTGCCAAACTTTAGTCCGAGTCTTCCTCCTGCAGCAAATGCAAGAATTGGTAGAATGCATCTTAGATAAAATGAAACGCCAGCTCTGAAAAATGCTTCATCTGGTTTTCCCAAATCAACTATTACAAATCGCCCATCTTTTTTTAGTACTCTGTGAATTTCAGAAATTGCAATTCTCAAATTAATTGCATCCCTCAAAGAATACCCGCACAACACTGCATCAAATTCTTCGTCTTTGAATGGGATGTGTTCAAAAACACCATTTGCCATGTCTGGTGATTTCTCAAAAAATGTACCTGTATTTTTTAACATTGGTACAAGTGGATCATACAGTGTAATTGAGATTTTACCGTCAGTTAATTTCATTGCTGTTTTTGACATGTTTCCAAAACCTGAACCTGCATCTAGAATTTTATTTCCTGGGAATACTCTATTTGTAATTCCTCTAATGCGATGTTCTTTATCTTTCCCTAACGAAATAATGGAATTGACTTTGTCATAAATTGGAATTATCTCTCGAAGTACTTCCATTACTTCTCCCCAATAACTTCCTAAACCCATAATCTATCTTCTCAGTACACTTGTTTAAGTTTCAAATTGAAGATTTTATTCTGGTGCAAACTTTGATGCATTTTTAGAATAATTCTGTAAATCTGACTCTGAAACTTTCTCAAATATTTTATCTTTAGTTGTAATTTTTGCCATTTTTATGTTGTTGACTCCATCTTTTGATTCTGCTTTTAGATTGATTGCTGCAATTGCTAAAGCTGCTGCATCATCCAAACTCAAATCTTCTTTGTAGTGTTTTTCCAAAAATGCATTCACATCATCAGCACCTGCGCCAATTGCAACTGCTGAAAATTGGATGTATGTTCCACTAGGATCTGTCACATAGATTGATTCTCCTTTTTGATCAATTCCTGCAATAATCATGGAGACTCCATTTGGACGTACTCCTCCATACTGTGTAAATTGGTGAGCTTGATCTGCTAAATGTTTTGCAACTGTTGAAACTTCGACTGATTCATCATATGTCATTCTGTTTCCTTGTGAGAAGAATCGTGCACCGTCTACTTGAACACGTGCATCTGGAATGTATCCTGCTGCTGCAACTCCTATATGATAATCTACTTGGAATATTTTTTGAGTAACATTACTAGTTTGTAAAGTTCGAGGTTTTTCTTCAACTGCCATGATAACTCCTTCTTTACTACTAACACCAATAGCTAGAGTGCCTCTTTTTACTGTCTCAATGGCGTATTCGACTTGGTATATTCTACCATCTGGTGAATACATAGTTGGTGTCATATCGTAACCACGTGATGCCATCATGTCATCACGAGTTCATTCTCAGTCAATTTAAGGGTAATTGTCTTGCCTGAATATGGATGAGATCTGGAAATAGGGTTTTAAGCAAAACTGACTTGATCAATTCAAGTATGGTCAATCAACTCCTAGAGTTCAAAGAAATTATTAAATCAAAACAAGTTTCAGAACCTCGAAAAACCGACAAACAAACAAGAAAACTCTTGCTATACTTGTTTACAAGTACAAGGGGTGGATTTACTCGATTACGAATAATTATCCGTCTTTTAGAACAACCATGCAATACACATCAGTTAGCCAAGGAACTTGATCTTGACTACAAAGCAATCCAGCATCATATGAAAGTATTAGCGAAAAATAACATGGTTTCAAAGATTGGAGAAAAATACGGCGCCATATTTCATTTATCAAACTTTCTAGAACTAAACATTGGTGCACTATGTGAGGCAATTGACAAATTAGATAGAAAGATGAATCATACCAAAGTCTATCTGTAATCTTATTTCTAAATCTTCGATCTGAAATTTTGAACTAAACTTAATATAATATGCCTAGTTTGACAAAACATCTTGGTCAAAAATGATCCTTTTGATAATGCAACAAAGCAAGTTAATGATGCTTGTGATATAATTGGAATCAAAGACAAAGGGATTCGTGAATATTTGGCAATGCCAAATAAAGTTTTGAGAGTCAAAATTCCGGTAAAAATGGATAATGGTAAGATTAGAATTTTCACAGGATTTAGAAGTCAACACAACAATGACCGCGGTCCATACAAAGGCGGTATTCGTTACTTTAATCCTGAAGGTGGTGTTGAATACATGGAACGTGAAGTCATGGCACTTTCTTCATGGATGACTTGGAAATGTGCAATTGTTGATATTCCACTTGGCGGTGGTAAGGGTGGTATCTATGTTAATCCAAAAACTGAAAAACTTAGTGAGGATGAATTAGAAAGAATCACTAGGGGATTTGCATTTAAAATTAATGAAATTATTGGTCCTGGAAAAGATATTCCAGCTCCTGATGTATACACGACAGGAAAAGAAATGACGCAAATTATGGATACCTTTAACAAATTAAACGGCAACATATCTACACCTGGCGTAATTACAGGAAAACCAATCTCAATGGGCGGTTCACTTGCAAGAAATGTCGCAACTGGATTGGGTGCAGCATATTGTGTAAGAGAAGCTGCCAAAGTACTAAAAATTAATCTTAAAACTGCCAAAGTAGTTTTACAAGGATTTGGAAATGCATCTACCTTTGCAGGTATCTATTTGGAAAAGATGGGTGCCAAAATAATTGGTGCAAGTGATTCAAAGGGTTCAATTTTGTTTGAAAAAGGAGCTCCGATGAGTAAACTAATGGAGTACAAAGAAAAAACTGGCTCTGTAGTTGGATTTCCTGGAAGTAAAAAAGTATCAACTGAAGAATTACTTACTGCTAAATGTGATGTACTAGTTCCTGGTGCACTAGAGAATCAAATCAATGCAAAGATAGCAAAGAATCTCAAATGTAAAATTATTGCAGAAGCTGCAAATGGCCCAACACTACCTGAGGCTGATCCGATAATAGAACAAAAGAAAATTTTAGTAATTCCTGATATTTTGGCAAACTCTGGTGGTGTATGTATTTCCTACTTGGAATGGGTACAAAATAACATGGGTTACTATTGGACTTTTGATGAAGTTGCAAATAAAATGGAAGCAAACATCACTAAAGGTTTCAAAGATGCATATGCATCAAGTAAAAAATACAAAGTTGATATGAGAAAAGCAACTATGGTTTTGGCAGTTGAGCGTGTCTTAGAGGCATTCAATCAGAAAGGCATTTGGCCATAATCTTAGGCCAAGTGAGACTCGTAACTTACTAATTGCTCGATACACATTATTTTCCCTTTTGTAATTATACGTAATTTTCTTTTGAAAGTAAGATCCACCTTTGTTCTTCTTTGTAATAGTTGGATTGTTTTCCCTGTGAGTGTTCTGCCTTTTTTGTCTCTGTCAAAAAGAATTACCAATCTTTCATATTTTGCTACAGAGTCTGCAAAGTCGTTCATACCTGCAAATTTATGAAATTCTAAAACTTTACCTGTGTATCCTAGTGTCCTTAATGCATTAGAATCTCTTTTTCCTTCAACTACTGCAACACTATTTTCTAAAGTGTTTAATTGAAAAATAAAATCTTTCAATTCAAGAATCTCTTGTTCTGAAACTAACACACACTATGATTCATCTTAACATATTAAAACAGAGCATATTTTTACTTCTGGGAATTTACAAAGTATGATGAAAACAGAATTGGAAATTGCTGAATATAGAAAAGTAATAGAAGAAAGATTAGTAAAAGCAGAATCTATGGATTCCATGAAATACTATCAAGGAGTACTAAGATGTCTTGAGTGGGTAGTTACGGGACTAGATGTTTAAAAAATGTCAGATGTATTACTTGTACAGAATACACGAGTGGAGGGTTCTGGATGCTTGGGTGAACTGTTACAACATGATGGATTTGAAATCACATCAGTAAATGCAAAACATGAAAAACTTCCAGACAGAGATTTTTCCCTGGTTGTAATTTAAGGTGCGCCTGAAAGTGCAAATGATGATTTAGAATATTTAAACGCTGAACGGCAACTGATTAAAAATTCTGTGGAAAAAAATATTCCTGTGCTTGGAATCTGTTTAGGTTCTCAATTAATTGCTAAAACATTTGGTGCCAAAGTGTATGCTGGGCCAAAAAAGGAAATTGGTTTTTATCATGATTTAAAAATTAGTAGCGAATCTCCTCTTTTCAATGGATTCAAAAACCCATTCACTGTGTTTCATTGGCACGGTGATACCTTTGATTTGCCTGAAGGTTCTATTCGATTAGCCTCCTCTGAGCACTATGAAAATCAGGCATTTCAATACAAGAGTGCGATAGGTCTGCAATTTCATTTGGAGGTAAATGAGGAGATGGTGAATTTGTGGCTTGATAATACTGAAGAAAAATTACAAAAAATACCTTACATCGATCCACAAAAAATTCGCTTAGAAATAATTGAAAATATCTCAACTGTAAAATCAAATATGAATAATTTTTACAATAATTTCAAATTTTCATTTAACCTTTGACCAAAGTTTAATATACTTAATTCTAATTTTATCGATCGA
>CALNZF010000052.1:0-3186 GCA_942490965.1 uncultured Nitrosopumilaceae archaeon
GGAATGATTTCTTTTGCTAATTTTCTTGCTATTTTTTGAATTTTAATTTGAACAATGTCTTCTTTTGTGATTATTTTTCTAAGTGCTTTTTCTGATCTCTCTTTAATTTTTTTTGACATTGCAGGACTTTTTCCGCCTGTAAAAATTGCAACCTGTATCATGTCTTCAAAATTAATAATTGCTGGATTGGCAAAGTCACTATCCTCAGGATTATCTGAACTATATGTGATGATACCTTTCTTTTTTGCATCGTTGATAATTTTTTGATTCATCTTTCTGTCATCTGTAGTTGTAATGATCAAATTGGGTTTTAATTTTGAAATAAATTTTGTATCTACAACCCTCTGTTTGATTAATTTGATTTTTTTGGCTTTTACTAATTTACTAATTTCTGAATTTATTGAATCGGAGATGACTGTAATGTCACATTCTTGCTTGAGTATTGAGTTGATTCTTTTTTGAGATTCATTGCCTCCTCCCACAACGATGATCTTTTTATTTTGCAGATTAAGATCAATTATCATCGATCAAATGGACTCCAGTTTCTATTTATGTATTAAAATTCAGAGCGTGAATTACCAGCTACATTTTTAATTGAATGGCCGAATTATTGACTTATTGACTTCTATGGATGAATCTGACAAAGAACTTCTAAATGAAATTCAGTGGACTTTTCCTCTGGTTACAAGACCTTTTGATGCAATTGCCAAAAAATTCAATACTACTCCTGAAGATATCAAGACACGCCTAAAGCAATTAAAAGAAATCGGCGTTTTAAGACAACTAAGTGCAATTTTTGATACTAGGAAACTAGGCTATACAAGTTCTCTAGTTGCTATGGAAATTGAATCTGACAAATTAGATTATGTTGCAAGCCAAATTAATCGCCATCCTGGCGTAAGTCATAATTATGAAAGAGATCATGAATTTAATCTCTGGTTTACTTTAGCTGTTCCTCCTGGTGCTGATTTGAAATCTGAACTTGAAAAATTCAATGTTCTAAAAGGAATTAAAAGAGTTAGAATGCTTCCAACCTTACAATTATTCAAAATTGGTGTTAAACTTGACATGGTAGATGACAAGAAACATGATATTGCACCTTCCGAGGAAAAAAAGGAAATTAAAAATATTGAATTTATTCCAACTGAAGAAGATAAAGACTTTATCCGTGAATTGCAAAAAGATATGGATATTATTGACGAACCTTTTGTACTTGCAGCAAAAAATCTTGGAATATCTGAGGATGAATTATTTGAAAAAATGAAACATTATGAAGATGTAGGTATCATGCGAAGATTTGCTGCAATCTTAAGGCATCGGCAAGTTGGATTTACTGCTAATGGTATGATTGTATGGAAAGTTCCTGAAGATAGAATTAAACAAGTTGGGGAAACGTTAGGCTCATTTCCACAGGTGAGTCATTGTTATGAGCGACCTACATATGCTGACTGGCCTTACAATGTTTTTTCTATGATTCATTGCAAAACTCATGACGAGGCATATGAAGTTGCAAAAATAATTCAAGATCAAATTAATGTAGATGAATATGATATTCTTTTCAGCTCCCGTGAATTCAAGAAAACACGTGTTGAATACTTTGTAGAAAATTCATTTAATTTAGAAGAAACACTTTCAGCATCTTAGAACTCATTTTTATCGTGTCCGACGACATGAATTGTACAAAAGTATTGATCATTCATGTTACAATAGTATGTGGAATTATCTCCACATTCTTTACATGGTGGTTTTTCATCTAGTTCTGATAATTTGGTATGGTATACTTTGCTTCTAGGTGTAATGTTTGTGTTTTTGTAGATTCTTGTTATATTTGAATAATATTCCAATTCTTCAGGATTTAATGCCTGGTCATTTTTGATTTTTTTAATCATTAATTCCCATTTTTTATATTTGCCAATTTTGGCAAGTTTCATTCTTTCAATAATTTCAATGGTTTTTTCTGAATCTATTGGAACTTTCATTTACAAATTAATTTGCTTGAGGTGTTGCTTTTAATTCATAGGCAGGCCACGAATTGTACAACTCGTCCACTTCTTTCATATCTGAGTCTGAAATGTATTTTCCATCTGACATTTCAGCATAACTGACAACCTCTTCTTCACTGATCATTGTCGGAAGTACTGTTGCAAATCCTTTCTTTGTCATCATGAATTTCATTGCAAATTCTGTGATGTTTAGCCCGTTTCTGTCTGCAATTGGTTTGAATTGTTCGACTTTTTCTAATGATGCTTTGAGCCATTCTCTTTTTCTAACTGACCTGTGATCATTATCATCAAATTTTGTGTCTGCATTAACTTTTCCAGTTAAAATCCCAGATGCTTCTGGAACTCTGACTAGTATGCCTACCTCTTTTTCTTCAGCTTTTTTCATTAATTCATTCCCTGGTGTTTGTTCTAAAATATTGTAAACTGTTTGAACTGCACTAAGATTTGGCTTATCCATTGCTTCCAACCCCTCTTGTGTCCATCCAATTGCTGGGCCTAAAGCGATTTGATATGTCTTGATTGAACCATCCTTGATAAAACTGTCGAGTAAATTGAATATTGAGTCGTCTCTTACATCTTTGAGCTTTGGATTGTGTACTCCATACATGTCAAGATGATCTGTTTGTAATCTTTCTAAACTGTTTCTTAATGCCATTCTAGTATAATCTTCATCAAATTTTTGTGGAAGTTCTTTGTGTCCTATCTGTTCAACATTTCTAAAATCATAGCCATATTTTGTAGAAATAACGACCTCGTCTCTCATATCTTTGAAGACTTCGCCAATTAGTTTTTCACTTAATCCTTTACCGTACAAGTCTCCTGTTTCAAAGAAATTAATTCCTACATCGTATGCTTTTTTGAGCATTCTTTTTGCTTCGTCCTCTTCAATTTTTTTGCCCCACCAATCAAGTGCAATTGCCCATGCTCCAAAACCTACTTCTGATATTTTGATGTCTGTTTTACCTAGTTTATTATAATTATCAATCTCCGTTTGTTTTGAGTTTATCTTTTTGTATTTCAAAACTATTTCTTGAATCCCAATTTCATCATTTATGTTTATCCAAGATTTGCACTTGTGATTTTGATTTTTAAATTACCTGAAGGTTTTATCCTAAACTGGAAATCAATGGAACTAAGTCTTTTTTAACACATACAATCATCGGAATGTCGTTTTTTACATATG
>CALNZF010000053.1:0-4125 GCA_942490965.1 uncultured Nitrosopumilaceae archaeon
GGCGATAAACTCCAGACATTCAACATATCGACCACAGCGTCATTTGTCGTAGCAGCTGCTGGGGGAATGGTTGCAAAACATGGAAACCGCTCAAGTTCAGGAGTTTCAGGCAGTGCAGATATTTTTGAATATTTTGGATATGATTTGAATTCAGAGCCTGCAAGAATTGCAGATATTTTAGAAAAGCACAGCATTTGTTTTATGTTTGCACAAAAATTCCATCCGGCAATGAGACATGTTGCAGCAGCAAGAAAGCAACTGGGGAAAAGGACAGCATTCAATCTCCTAGGACCACTATCAAATCCAGCAGGTGTAAAAAATCAGCTAGTAGGAGTATTCTCAATTGAATATTTGGACAGATTGCCATTATTGTTAAAAAGAAAAGGAGTTGAAAATATTATGACAGTTCGTTCAGATAACGGAATGGATGAATTTTCTACTAGTGCGGTTAATCGTGTATGTATTTTAAAAAATAATAAAGTCTTAATGAATGCAATTGATCCTGAAGTATTAGGATTACATAAATCAGCATTGCAAGAGATTCAAATCAAGACAAGGAATGATGCAATAAAATCATTTGTTAGAGTGCTAAATAATACAGCAAACCAAGCAATGATTGAGACCACAGCTCTAAATGCAGCTGGAGGACTAATAGTTGCAAATATTTCCAAAAACTTTGAAGAAGCAGTTGAACTTGCACTAGATACAATAAAGAGCGGTAAAGCATTTTCATTATTAGAAAAGTTTGTACAAGAAACGGGAGACATTTCAAAACTAAAGGAGATAGACATTGGCTGAAAACATTCTACGAAAACTAGTAAACAACTCCCAGATGGCAATTGATGATGGAGTCTATGATATTGATGCAAATTTACAAAAATCAACCAAAGATTTTCTCCACACAATTAAGACCAATCCACACGCCACATTACTTACTGAGATAAAATTTGCATCTCCATCACTAGGTAAAATCAGAACGTTGACAGACCCAGTCAGCATTGCAAATCAAATGATTGCCGGAGGCTCAAAGGCACTTTCAGTACTAACACAGCCACATCTATTTCATGGCTCACCAGAATATTTCATGAAAGTAAGACAGGCAGTAGACGTTCCAATGCTAATGAAAGACATCATGATTGATAAAATCCAAATTGATGCTGCAAAAAAGATTGGTGCAGATTACATGTTAGTAATTCAGTCACTATATGACCAAAAATTTCTCTCAGATATAGATGGATTCATCGAGTATGGACACAGTCAAGGATTGCAAATTTTACTTGAAGTGCATACAAAACAAGAACTGAAAAATGCATTAAATACAAAAGCTGATCTAATTGGAATTAATAATAGAAATCTCGACACATTAGAAATTGATCTTAGAACTACAGATACCATTCTTTCAGGAATTGAAAAGTCAAGACCCATTCTATCAGAGAGCGGAATCAACACACCTGAAGACATACAATACCTAAAAAAGTGTGGAGCAGATGCATTTTTGATAGGATCAAGCATAATGAAAAGTGACAACATTGAAGAACAGGTAAAAAAACTGGTGAATGCATATTGAAATATCCTAAAAACGGCAAATTTGGGGAATTCGGTGGAAAATACATTCCAGAAACTCTAGTTCCAGCAATTGAAGAACTAGAAGAGAATTATCTTAAATTTAAAAACGATAAAAAATTCAAAAAAGAACTAGATTATTATCTCAAAGTCTATGCGGGAAGACCTACACCTCTTTACTATGCAAAGAATTTATCTGAAAAAATTGGAGGAGGTAAAATCTATCTTAAACGAGAAGATTTACTACATGGAGGCGCACACAAAATCAACAATACCTTGGGTCAAGCTCTACTTGCAAAAAAGATGAACAAGAAAAGAATCATTGCAGAGACAGGTGCAGGTCAACATGGAGTTGCAACTGCAATGGCATGTGCAGCATTGGGAATGAAAGCCGAAGTATACATGGGATATAGAGACACAATAAGACAAAAACAAAATGTGCTTCGAATGAATATGCTAGGATGTAAAGTTCATCCAGTAAAATCAGGCTCTAAAACACTCAAAGATGCAATTAATGAGGCAATTCGTGACTGGATTACAAATGTGGAGAACACATACTATTTGTTAGGATCAGCAGTTGGACCTCACCCATATCCTGTAATGGTAAGAGATTTTCAAAGTGTCATCGGAAATGAAATAAAATCACAGATGAAAAAAATCAACAATAAAGCACCAGATACAGTAATTGCATGCGTTGGTGGCGGGTCTAATGCAATTGGAACATTTTATCCACTAGTTGATTTGAGTTCAGAAATTATAGGTGTTGAAGCTGCAGGGCATGGATTAAAATCCAAAATGCATTCTGCAACATTGTCTGCAGGAAGTAAAGGAGTATTGCATGGAATGATGACATATCTGCTTCAAGATAAAGAAGGTCAAGTGACAGAAACTCACAGTATTTCAGCAGGGTTAGATTATCCAGGAGTAGGTCCCGAACATTCATACTATAAAGACACTAAACGAATAAAATACCACTCAGCTACAGATGCCGAAGTAATTGATGCATTTCTATTGTTAACTAGAACAGAAGGAATAATTCCAGCTTTGGAATCATCTCACGCAATTGCAGAAGCAGTCAAAGTTGCAAGGAAAAGTAAAAAATCAGAATCAATTGTAGTTACTCTTTCAGGAAGAGGAGACAAAGACATCGAAGAAGTTCAGAATTATTTGAGTAAACATGTCAAGAATTAAAGAAAAGTTTGCAGAGTTGGAGGCAAAAAACCAAAAGGCCCTAATCGCATACATTATGGCAGGATTTCCAAACGAGAAAGCCACCATCTCTACAGTACGAGGATTGGTTAAAGGAGGAGTAGACATTATCGAGTTAGGATTTCCATTTTCAGACCCGCTAGCTGATGGTCCAGTAATTCAAAACGCCAGTACAGTGTCTCTTCAAAACGGAACAAAAATTGCAAAGTTTTTCAGCATTGTAAAAAAGATCAGAAAGGAAACAGACATTCCGTTAATCCTAATGACATACACCAACATCCTATATCACAAAGGATATGTAAAATTCATGATAGAGGCTAAAAAAGCAGGAATTGATGGATTTATTCTTCCAGACATGTCAATTGAAGAATCTAAAGAGTATCTACAGGCAGCCAAAGATAAGGCAGATACAATATTTCTAATTTCACCAAACACCAGCAACACAAGAATTCAAAAAATATCTAAGGCATCATCAGGATTTTTGTATCTTGTTGCAATATTTGGAACAACAGGAGTGAAAACTGGAATTAAAAAATATACTCTAGATGCAATAAAACAAGTTAAGAAACAAACCAAAGGAAAAATTCCAGTAGGGATTGGATTTGGCGTATCTACACCAGAGGATGTAAAAACATACATCCAAGCAGGCGCAGATGCAGTAATTGTCGGAAGTGCATATCTGAAACTAATTGAGAAAACGCCTCAAAATCAATTGGAGTTAAAGATTGCATCATTTACAAAGAGTCTCAAAAAACAAACAATTCTCTAAAAAATATCGTCTAAGTTGGCGGTCAATTATGCAAACTTTCACAGAGGTGAACTCAATTTCAGATATGGCCGCCAAACTAGAGGTTCTCATAAGATATCATACTAAGAAAAATAAAACATAGTCGGTATCAAAATCTAAAATTCATTTGAAATGATTACGAATTTTTCACAATTGTAAAGATCGTAATTATCTAAACATTGAGAGTTTAGAGCGTGTCAAAAACAAGGTGGAGATTATGCCAATACTCAAAATACTGATTGCCAAAAATCCAAACTCTGGAATTACTTTTGTCCCCATAATTTTAATTTCTTGAGCATTTGTAGTAATTGGAATGATTAATTTAGTTCCAGATGAAGTAATCTCAGTCTCAAATTCAACCATCAATCCATCAACTAAAACAGCATTTGGATTTTCAATTAATTTTTCAGGAAGTAGAAAAGTGATTTGCTCATTTTCAGAAGGTTCTGAAATTCTAAACGTCAAGCTCTTGTCATCAGGGATCACATGAACTGTATTTTGTAAATTTGTATCAAGAATATAGTTGACTCTAAAACCCAAACCATCAGGGCTATACCCAGAACCTA
>CALNZF010000054.1:0-4421 GCA_942490965.1 uncultured Nitrosopumilaceae archaeon
ATCATTTCGTCATCTTTTTCACTTTCTAATGGTTCGACATTTTCCTTCATACCGCCAGCAACCAATCGGCCACGTTCATTAATTACGCCAACAAATCTAATTTTAGGATCAACTGTAAATACCGAATTACAAATTTTTGCATAATCATAAATTTTAGCAGACAAATTACGATGACCCTAAATTATACTCATTTATTATCTTTATACAGAATTTTAAGGCTGATTAACTCACGAAGTTAATTTTTTTACCAATGTAAGAAATTCATCTTCAGACAACAAAGGAATATTCATAATTTCAAGATTCTCTAAAACATGATCTTCAGATTTCTGGCCAACCAGGGGAGCTAAAACGCCAGGAGTAGAGCGAATAAATTGCAAAGCACGTAAAGAGGGTTTTAGTTCATTGAATTCAGGCATCGTTCCAGGAGTCAGCAATCTGCCTTGCATGAATGGAACACTGGTAAATACGCCAATACCCAATCTCACTGCCGATTCTAAAATGGATACATGTTCACCCCCAAGCAATTGATTTTTTGCAAGCAATGCTTGATCATAATTCATGTTGTACGGCAATTGAATAAATCTAAAGCCGTGATTTTCTCCTCCGACTTGTTTTGCTAAATTAACAGTATCTTCTAGTGATAGATATTGCAAATTATCAGATGGAACTCTAAAACATTCCCATGTAGCCATGCCATAAAATTTGATTTTTCCTTCCTTTCGTTTTTGCTCATATAATTCAAAGACAGATTTTAAATTCTCCAAAAATTTTTCTTTAGACACATCTTTAATTTGGCCCTCTACAGCATTGTGAAGATAAAGTAAATCAAGGCATTCAAGATTCAAATTTTTCAAGCTTCTTTCTAGTTGATCAGATAGATAGGGTACAGTCATACAATGGTATCCAGATGTAACATCACCCTCTTTTATTACGCCTTTTTGAGAATATTCCTCTTTTACATATTCCCAAAAACCTAGATTGACATCTGCGTCATTTGTGACATAGCCGTTTTTTGAGCTAATGAATAACTCATCGCGTGTAATTTTACCATCTTGAATTAGTTCAGATATTGCTTTTCCTACAGAACGTTCTGCTTTTTGAGATCTATAGTTTATGGCAGTGTCAATTACGTTAATTCCAGATAAGATTGATTGCTTGACAGCGTTCGTTACGAGTTGATCTGTTTTTGCATCAGCATCTCCCAGATATGTCCCAATACCGACATTTGAGAGAGAGAGATTTTCAAATTGTTTAAAATTAGATTCATTCACGCCTGAATTTTTAGCAAATTTTCGAGTTCCTTCAGAACTGGCAGAACCTAAAATCATATGATTATTCAATAGTTTACTAAATTTATGTCAAGTGTTATAATCCAACTAAAAATCCAACAACAAATAACGCACCAGTGATTCTGCCAAACATCAAAGTTGAAGACATGTATGGGACAAGATTCTCAACTGAATCATAGTTTTTTTGCAAGCCAAGTCCAGATTTTAACATTAAAGGTACACTAAGAAAACTAATCAAAGAAAACACAGGGAAAAGTTGTGCTGAAACACCGATAATTATTGCCAAATAAGATACAATTGGAAAAATCCAAAATAATTTTGCACCTTGTTTTTTACCTACTGTGATTACCAAAGTTTTTCGTCCTTTAGATTTGTCAGCATCATGATCTGGAAATGATGCGATGAAAAGCACCAATGAAGATAAAGAACCTACAACAATTCCTGCAAGTATTGATTCAATTGTTATTTGTCCGGATTGAATAAAAAAGGTTCCAATAACAATCATCGAGCCTTTTACTGCAACGAAGAATTCACCTAATCCAGAGTCAACAATTTTAGTAGAATAGAAATAGATAGACAAAATTGCAAATCCCAAAATAATTGCAATTGTAATACCATCTGTAATTACAAAGTATCCGCCAATGGCAGTTCCAAGTATTAGAAATACAATTCCCGCCCGATATACTGAAGAGGGTTTGAGTAAACCCTCAGGTAAAACTCCAGTTCCACCACTCATTTTAGTTCGAACAGTTGCAGTATCAATCCCTCGCTTAAAATCCCAAAAATCGTTTAACAAATCCACACTTGCATGAAGTGCCATCACTCCTGCAAAAGTCAATCCTGCAGTCAAAATATCCAATGAGGAATTTTGCCACCAATTCAATGCCAATCCAACAGAAACAGCAATTACGGATGCTAGAAGAAATTTTACTCTAATTACACGAAACCACACAGTTAGCATTAAAAATAATGTCAATTTTTCAATATAATATTCATGAGTTTTGGAAATATCCTATTGTTTATAATCAAAATTAAGGAAAAATACTCATGATCATAGGGAAAACATCAAAAAACGAAAAGGTTATAAAATTTAATGCAGATATCCATTGTACTAATTGTGGTAAACATGTTCCAGGAGGATTAAAGACTGGAGAAACATACTATCAAACTAAAGAATTTAAAATTGAATTAGAAAATTTTATGAAAAAATATCTTTGTGGAATTTGCAGAGATAAGAAAAGACTCAAAGAAAATTAAAGTTCTTCTTCATCCTCCCATTCTTCTTCCAAATTGGTTTTAGATTTTCTCAAGAACATAAAGACAACTACACCCACCATCAAAATTCCCCCCATTACAATGTAAATTATCCATTCTGGCAATTCCAAATCAATTGAATCAAACATGTTTTTTCTGGTGCATCCACATTAACTGTGAATGAATCTTTTCCTTCAGCATACCCTTCAGCTGTAGCAATAATGTCAAATGAAATGTCTGGTCCCTTTCAATGCAGTCAAACTTACAACTGCACTACCATCTGAGCCTTGTTCTAACAACATTTGGAGTGATCAACACATCATCCTCGTTAGACATAATTTTTATTGATGCACCAGATATAGAATCCGCATTTTCATCATCTACAAACAATCTAAATTCAACTGGTTCATCTACAGAAATTACATTGTCCAACCCGCCTGTGGAAATTTATAATTTTAATTGAGATGAATCAGTATTAATTGCGAGTGAAGTTCCATTAACACCCTTTGCACTTGCAGTGATTAGTGCATCACCTATAGAGCCAGTTGTTTTAATTGGAAATGTAGCATATGATGAACCAATTGGGATGACAGCATCATCTATAAACTGGACTATGGAATCCTTAGAGGAAGTAATTTTAGATTTCACATCAAACTTTGGAATTACAGGGTTTCCTTGCAGATCAACTAGTTGAATTATTCCAAAATTTTGTTTATGTTCTGCATTAATTTTCTCTAATGGAAGAGAAACTTGCATTTGTGAAGTAGGATGTGAAAGGAAAGATGTTTCACCTTCTAAATGTAAATTTGCATTCTCACCAATAGGCTCTACAGTTAAAGTAATCTTCTTCTCAGATTCAGAGATATCAAAGGAATCGCTTCTTAACTGAGTAAAAGTAAATGTAGAATCCTTATCAATCTCAACTAGCCCGTTAGTAGGAGTAACCAAATATTTTCCAGTTTCCTTCATTATTTTTGGTCGCTCTTTTGCATCAAGTGCCACTAAAAATATATCAAAAAACCCATCACGATCAAATATAATATTGTCCTTTCCAGTAGGAGAAAACAGTCTCACTTCTTTCTGTTCTAATGTATTGACAATTTCAGTAGTAAACGAACCAGTTCCAACACCATTCACAGAAGTAGAGATGGTCACAGAACCTGTATTATCACCTGTAGATATTTTTGCAATTCCAGTAGAATAGGAACTGAGAATTTTTCCACCGTTTTCAATTACAGCCAGTTTTTCATCACTTGAAATCACATTAATTTTTTGTACAAATCCATCAGTGTATTGATTTTCATTTGATTGTAATGGATATAATTCTCCATCATCCAGACAATCAATAGAATACAAAATAATATCTTCAGGGTCTAAATCAACATTATTAGTAATTTCTTCATCATCAGATTGGTCTTCATCAGATTCTTGAAAACATTCAGGATGAATATCAATTTCAATTCCGTCAGGCCTAAATCCATCATCATCATCATCATCCTCTATGATGGATAATTGATATGTAAAAAATGCTGTAGCATTACTTGGGATTTTATCTAGACCCATCACATTTACTGTAGAATCATAATCTTTGTCATCAAAATTATAATCAGTTGTACGTTGCCTTTGATCAAGTTCGATAGACTCACCTACTGTGCGAAACGTATCAGTGGCAGTCCCATACCCTTCTGAACTAACTCCAATTAGGATGTCATTTTCAAGTAAATTCTGTAAACTGTACTTTTGTTGAAGTAAATATCCAAACTGATCTTTCTTAATCATAGGTTTGTCTACAGATTTACTAATTTTGTCTAAATTTTCACCAATTGGATATTGCTCACTTGAAAAAAAAATCTAGCAGAATATCATTAGGTGTTTTTG
>CALNZF010000055.1:0-73085 GCA_942490965.1 uncultured Nitrosopumilaceae archaeon
TTTTCTAATTTTATAAATAATTATTGCTGGTGCTGCAAAATACATTCCGACATTCATCAAAATTATTCCAATTCCATAAGACAGCATTTCTCCTTCAGAATCAATTTCAGCATGGTTGAGAATTGATAATGTAGATAGCATTGGAGTAATTGAGAGTTTTACAGCTTCTTTGAAAAGAGGATTTTCACGTTCCAAATCAGCAATTGTTGGTGAAAATGAGTAATAGAATTGATTAAATCCATTCATGAATGCAGTTCCTGATTGTGTTGACAATACAATATTATCTCTTAGTTCTCTTAATCGTTGTACTTGTGGTGCAAGCTCAGAACCAAACGCAGCAGTTGCAATTAAACATCCTCCTCCTTCTTCAGTGGACGTATCATTTGGTTCATCTTGAGATAATATTTCAAATGAATCAATTGTTTCAATGAATTTTGGAAGATGTGAATCAAAATCATCTATTCCGTTACTGTATGCAAGTGTGTAATATTTTTCAGTATCATAAATCAATACTTCTCTAAATTTTACTTTGAATTTTTCACCATTAGATGAAAAGTCCCCTTCTGCTTCAATTTCATATACATCATTTCCATTGATAGTTCCTTCATTTTGTGAAATAATTCTTAGATTGCCTGATTCTAGTATTTCTTGTAATGTTATGGTTTTTTCAGAGATAAGATCATGTAGAGATCTTTGATTTGTTTCTTGTACAGTCAATGAGATAACAGGATTCATTACCCCTGTTTTTGGTCCAACTGCAACAACATCAGGAGCATTCGGTTCTGTTTTTTCTGGTGTTTGTAGTAACCAACCCTCAGGAACACTAAATCCTATTTCATGTTCAGCACTTTCATATTTTTGATTGCCAGTTGAAGAAATCACAGTAGTCTGTGTACGTTCAGGTTCTTGTAATTCAAGAAGATTTGATATTTCAGAGCGATTAACAATTGTAGCTTTTGTGATTCTTACTTGTTCAGCATCCACTGGTTTATCTCCAGACTTTGTCTCAACTTTGGCAATTTTATCAAGTGTTTCAAAACTTTCTGGAGTTACAATTCTACCAAATACAGTATACTGTTCATCAAGAAAATTTGAATCACCATGAACGATAAAAAATTGAGAACCTCCACTGTTAGGATCAGCTGATCTTGCCATGGAAACTATTCCACGATTATGTTTAATGGTATTAAATTCAGCATCCACACTTGTACTTGGACCGCCGGTTCCCCATGTGTTAGGATCGCCATCTATTGTGTTAGGATCGCCACCTTGAATCATAAATCCAGGAATGATTCTATGAAATAGTACTCCGTCATAAAATCCAGATTCAGTTAATCCAATAAAATTATCAACATGTTTTGGTGCATCATCTGGAAAAAACTCTATTACAATAGTTCCAAGATTTGTTTCCATTACTGCTAATTTGCCATAGGATTCAGCAAATGAATTATTTCCAAAAGTAACTAAAAGTAATGAGGCTGCTAAAATTAAGAATATTTTATTCAATAATTTTTTCCGTAAATTCTCACTTAAAAGCTAATTGTATTAGTTTTTAACAAAGTTGAATAAATTATCAGTTATGGAACCTGATGAAAAGATTCAGGCACACATAGTATCAGTGTGGAGAGAATCCAAAAAATTCTTTTCAATTGGAGGCAAAGAAGGCATGTTGGTGTTAACTGACAAACATTTGATGTTTATCCACAAGACAGAATCTAAAATGAATTGGTGGAAGGCCATTACTCAGAGACAAGTTGTTAATTTTATCAAATCAAAAAATACAATGATTCGTCATGATGGATATAATGAAGAAGATTTGATGAATGATTGTGAGGATGATCGAAATATCGAATTAAGTTTCGATGACATTTCCAGCATTAGTTTTACAGAGAAAGATTGGGGAAGTTCATTACAATTAGAATATCAAAAAGATGGAAAAGATGAGAAATTTCAGTATTCAATAGCCCAAGATTGGGTAAAATATCCGGCAAAAGAGCCCACAAAATACATGAGAGTCGATTGGGAACCTTTTGTGCAATATATTAAAGACAGGCAAAAATTTACAAAGTAAAATTGAGTAAAGTTTACGCTGTAGGTGTTGGTCCTGGTTCCCCAAAATATGTCACAGAAATTGTAAAAGAAATAGTTCAGAATTGTGATATAGTTATTGGTTACAAATACACACTAAAAACAATAGAAGGTTTGGTTGAGGGAAAAGAAGTTTATGAAATCACTATGAATGATCAAGAAGATTCTTATCAAAAGATTCTCCCAGAACTAGGGGATAGAACACTAGTCATACCATTTACTGGTGATGTAAATTTTTCAGAATCAGAAGTTGTGGATAGATTAATAGAAATTTTTGGAGATGTTGAAATTGTTCCAGGCATTAGCTCAATACAGGTTGCTGCATCAAGAGCAAAAGTTCCTCTTGATAAATCCAAAGTAATTACAATGCATGTTACAACACCAATTGAAGACAAGAAATTAGAATTGCAAAAAGCGTTGATTGATGGTTTTAGTGTCATTTTAGTGCCAAGACCTTGGCCAAAACAGCCAGACAAACATTTCATGCCTTCAGAAATTGCAATTTATCTTAGAGAGCATAATTTTGAGACTGAAAAGATGAAAGTTCATGTTTATGAGGCAATAACTACTGAAAACGAAACCAGTTTTGAAGGAACAGTAAAAGATTTGGAAGGAAAAGAATTTTCTGATTTATCTGTAATGGTGTTTAATCAAACAAGTCTTGATTCATACATGAATTATAGATGGCAATGGGAAAATTAGTTACGAGTTTTTTCTTGACCTAACACTAAACTGTCAGAAGGTGGATAAACATATGCAATTATTCCCATCCATTCATAATTAGGATCATACAATCTATAGAAACCTAATTCATCAAAAGTTATTGTAGTTGATTTACCAGGTAGAATTTCTCCTGTTGAAATTCTATTATCTGCAATGTATTGGACATAACGATCATTTGTTTTTGAACCACTCAGAATACTATGTGAAACAACATCATCATTTACAATGGTAATAGTGGTACCAGGTGGAACTTCAATTCTATCTTGTGAGAAATATCTCAGTCTAAGAGGCGAATCAGCACTTTGTTTTGATGCAGCTTCAGATATTAAAGCACCGCCACCTTGAACGGTTTGATCCGCTACAATTCCTCTAGATGCTGAACCCCTAAAGATATGAAGTGTAAGATCATCTGATTCTTGTGTTTTTGAAGAGACTAAATCAATTTTAGTCAAACTAGATAATTTTGTAGTGTAAATTACTTTGTAAGTATCATCAGTTGTTGTAATTCTACCAGTAAATCCGTAAATTGATGCATCCTTACTTTCCTCAACTAGTCTTCCAAAAAAGTTAATTGAAGAATCAAATCCACTTGAACTTTCAATATTACCGTTCAATCGAATATACTTGCCTTCACGTAAAAATTTTCCTTTTAAATTAGATACAATAAATTCTTCATCATCTAATGTAATGAAACCATCTTCAGTTAGAAAATTAATTGTACTTCCACTTTGATCTTGAGAAGATAAACCTAAATCAATTTCAGATATTTTAATAATTTCTTCAGTTACTGCAAAGCCTGAACCTTCTAAAAGAAATGCATGATTTTCAGAAATTTCTGCAAATGATTCATTTACAAAATAACCTGATAAAACTACAAGTAAAGCTAGTAACGTTAAGCCTGCCTTCATGATTAATTTTGGTCTAATTTGGTTTATAATTTGCTACTAAATTATTTTAGACTGAATAGGCAAATTCGTGGCTAAGCCTAAAAATTAGAATCCAGGCATATCCATTAGTCCTTCTTGTTGAGCTAACTCAATCATGTAGAATTCAAGATATCCTCCAGCAAAAAGTAGACCCACTACAATTCCAATTTCAACTAGTGTTGGTTTGATGAATGGAACCAGATCAATTTTTTTAATTACTGCTCTAATCAAAATAAAACTTCTAGAAATTCCAAAAGAGTATGCAACTAATTCCATTAATCCAAATGGAGATAAGAAAAGAATTGAAAGTGGAGGAATTTCAGCAATTTGTGGTGCAGTTAGTGCTATTGAGGCAAAAGCAAATCCAGTAGACCAGGCAGAGAAAAGACCCCATGCTATGCCAAAACCTGGAATAAACATTGGAAGTGAAATAGTCAAATTATGAATAAAGATTCCAAAGGCATCAATATCTAAAATAAGATTTTCAAATTCTGTCATGAAAGCATTGGCTTCTTCTTCACTAACAGTAGACATAGACCCAATTTGATATGCAGTTGTAAATAGTCCAAGAAATACAAAAAATGTAATTATTCTAGTTTTATTCACATAGCCGTACCTCATGAACAATATTTGAGGGTTGGTGTAGGCGCAGATTTAATTAAACCAAATGATATTTTTTGATATGAAAAGGGAACTCTCCTTTGCATTAAACTATGCATTAAACAAGGGATTTCAGATTCATCCTGATGCTTTTAAAATATTGGAAAATGTGGATGTTAAGAAATTAGAGAAGATAATTAAAGAAATAGTAAGAGAAAAGACTAGGCAAAAGTTATTTCAAATTAATCAAGATGATCTTGAAACATATCTTGGAATTAAAGAAGATTCATCATTACAAAGTGAAGTTAAAATATTATCTGATCCGACTGGTAAAATTACGTCTGGAGAGGGGGTCAAAGGGTATAATGCCTTGTTTTCAAGTCGTTTTAACAAGCTTAAGCGAATCATTTCAGATAGACCAGAATCAAAACTTCTCAAATCTGCAGCATCTCTAAAAAATGCAAAAATTGATGATGACTTGTATGTATGCGGACTAGTCACTGTTAGAAATTCTGAGAGAAATGTTACAAAGATAGTTTTAGAGGATCCTTCAGGCTCGTTTGAAGGCATAATTTTTGATGAAGAATTGCAAAAAACTGCAGGAACCTTACTAATGGATCAATTTGTCATGGCAAGAATAGGTTCTGCTAAAAACTCAGGATATATCATTAAGGATCTAATCTTACCTGATATTCCAGAGCAAGCAAAAAACAAGTCAGAAAGTGATGCATATGCAGTATTTCTATCCGATTTACATATTGGAAGTAAATATTTCATGGAAGAGGAATTTTCAGATTTTGTATCATGGATATCTAGTCCAGATCCGGTTGCAAGAAAAATTCGATTTGTCCTAATTGGTGGAGATATGGTAGATGGTGTTGGAATTTATCCAAATCAGAATAAAGAATTAGTATGTCAGACAATCCAAGAGCAATTAAAAAAAGCAGAGGATTTGATTGATAAAATTCCTAAAAATGTCAAAGTCATCATAATGCCAGGAAATCATGATCCTGGTAGAAGGGCATTACCGCAACCAGCTATTCCTAAAAAATACAATTCAGGTTTATGGGAAAGAGAAAATGTAATGATGGTAGGCAATCCAGCCGTTGTCTCATTAAATGGAGTTATTGTATCAATGTTTCATGGACAAAGTATAGATGATATTGTAAAGACTACACCAGGCCTTAGTTATGATAGGCCTACTAATGTAATGAAACACCTCCTTAGAGCAAGACATCTTAGTCCAATTTATGGTAGTCAAACACCAATTGCGCCAGAAATGGAGGATCTTTTGGTAATTCAAGACATTCCAGATATCTTTCATGTAGGCCATGTTCATAGAGCCCAATTAGACATGTACAAAGGAATTTTATTGATAAATTCCGGATCTTGGCAAAAACAAACACCTTTTCAGGCTAGTGTAGGAATGACTCCAAATCCAGGCATTGCTATAATTGTTAATCTAAAAACTTTCCAAGTTTTCCATCAAAACTATAGTTCTAACTTAGACAATGTCTTGCAAAGTTAGATCATCTTTGAATGTCTTTTTTATCATTTCAGACGATATTGTAAGTTTGAATTTTTTCGTCCTGCCATGAATTCCTTGATGGATTAGTCTTCCAGAGATTAATCCAGATAATTCAATTTCACTAAGCATCTGGGTAATTCTCCTTTGAGTAAGCTCGTCTTTTCCAACTGCTTTACAGAGATTTTTGTAGGAAGAGTAGATCTCACCAGTGGAAGAACCATTTGCCTTCATTATTGCAATAAGAACCAGTTTTTCGTGAAGTGGGAAGGATTTGAGAGATTTTTCTTCTTTATTTTCTTCCATTTTTTGAGTGGCTTCCCTAACATGCTCAGCCGTAACTTTATCTGATTGTTGTCGTTCAGCAAGTTCTCCTGCTACCCGAAGTAAGTCGATTGCTCGTCGAGCATCTCCATGTTCTCCTCCAGCAAGTGCAGCAATAAGATTTAGAGCTGGTTCTTCCACCGAATTCTCAATAAATGAATCATGGATTCTTTCTTCAAGTATTTTTTTAATTTGTTCAACATCATAATTGGTAAAAACAACCTCCTCTTCTCCTAGACTGCTAATTACTCTGGGATCTAGTTTTTCCTTGAATGTTAAATCGTTTGAGATTCCAACCAAAGTTAATGAGCCTTGAGTGAGACGCTCGTTTGCTCTAGTTAATTGGTATAGAATATCCTTTCCTGTTTTTGCTACTAGTTGGGCTAGATAATCAATTTCATCAATTACAAAGATTGCATTTAGTTTTCCCTCATCAATTTTGACAAGTAGTCTCTTGAAGACCTCACTGATAGCAAGTCCTGTTGTGGGTAATTCTTTCTCACTCAGGTCTAATTGCCTGCCTAGACTGACTAATAATCCGTATAACGTTGTCTCTTCTTTTGAATTTGAATAAATCAATTTAATTGGAAATTTAGATTTCTCTACCCTTTCTTGGATTTTAGAAAGTACTTTTTTTACTACTAAGGTTTTGCCTGTTCCAGGTTTTCCATATACTAAAAGATTTGATGGTCTTGATTGTTTTAAAATTGGTAAGAGAGATTGGGTAACTTGTTCTTGTTCAGATTTTCTATGATAGATGATATCAGGAATGTATGAAAAATGGAGAATATCTCGATTTTTAATTATTGATTTTCCAGATTCAGCTGCATTAAGCAAGTCATCTATCGGATCAGACATACTCACACACCTTCATTTCTTCTCAACACTGACACAACTACATCTGAATTAAGAGAGTATAGTATAGAATAGTAGTTGTAGTTTAGTTTGTAATTAATTATTTTTAGTTAGTTTTAGATTTTCTATTAAAAAAAATAAAAAAAAGATAGAGTGGAAATATTGGTGTGTGGGTTTAATCCTAAATTAGGTATGAGTTAACAGAGTTGTTAATTTGATGTTAAGAAATCTCTAAAAAAGCCCATTTTAACCCCTTTATTTCCATTCCAGGCGTTAAGATGGATGTTAACATTGTGAATGTCTCAAATCTACCCCTTTATTTCCACTCCAGGCATGAAATATTCCAATTTATGATATAATTTGAAAATTTGTTGTTAATAACAAAAAACAGGCTAGGCACAGGCTAGGCAGTCAATGTTAACAAACCACTTAGTTAACAAATATTCTGGGATCATTTGAACTGTTAACATCTGATCAATTAGATCTCAAAGATGGCTAAAAAACGTATTCGAATAGATATGGAAGACTCTGATGGTGCACGATATGACATCAAATTAGAAGGTAATGTTACTAGAGATAAAATTCTCAAAATATTTGAAATGATGGACTTGATGAATATTGAAGAAGAACAAGAACCAACAAACATGGATTCAATAGGTTCTAAAATTTGGAATATTGTTGATAAATTCTTCCCAGTGGGCAAATTTACCTCAACAAATATTCTTGAAAAATATGAGGATGAATATAATGAACCTGTGAAACTTAGTATTATTTCGACATACTTGTCACGATTTGCTACAAAAGGTAGGGTAAATAGGACCAGAACAGGCCGAGAATGGACATATCAATCCATCAAAATAGCACAAAAACAACAATAACCAATTAAGAAATAGTTACTTTTCTTACCAATAATCTATCTTTTCCAAGAATTACCTTAACATATTCACCTTTTTGAATGTCCATATACTTTCTAAACTGTTTTGGAATTGATATTGTTCCAGCAGAAGTAATTTTTACTAAAACCTCATTATCTTGAACTGACATATTACTATTATAATTTAATAATATATATAATTTATTAAATTATCTAATTTTAATTTTATTATAAAACATAATCATTTATGTCTAAATTAATCAAAAATTCAATAAAATTACTATTAAAAAAAATCTAAAAATGTCTTATTGTACTAAGAGGTTATCATTACTTTGTTCTACTTTTGCAATTCCTTTTTCGGTAATTGAATAAGTATAGGGTTTTGATTCAGTATTTCTTTGAACATATCCTTCTTCAAACAACTTTTTCATCAGGCGTGAAGTATGCTCTCTACTTTTCTTTAATGTGATTTGTATGTCACGTGATGTCATAGCTTTAGTTGTGATTAGATGCAACACATAATCAATTGGATTTGTAGGCGTAATATTTTGAATAATTGGCGTAGGATCTATCTTTTCAGGTACAGTTTCAGCCTTAGCAACAACTTCAATTGGTCTTTCTTGGACTTCATTCTTTGCTAATTTTTCTAAAAATTGTTTTAATTCCAGGTTAGGATCTTCTACTTTTTGCTCAATCCCTTGAATTTCTAAAGCATCTAGGCGTATTTTCATATCAATTAACTGTCTTTCATAATATTCTAAACGTTCAGCTTGTGAGGCATCAAATACATCACTTTTAGTTTTAAGAAATGGACGTACTTTGAAATAGGCATACAATCCAAGAATACCAACAATAAATGCTAAAATCACACTTAAAATCACTTCAGGCTCAGGAATTTCTACTAACATCACAACTTCTATGCCTAATACGTGATTTATCGTGATTGAACAATATTATTTCACACTTTAGATTAACAATCTCACACACATTATCACATGTAATTTAGTTTGATGTATTTTTAGGCAATCACATACATCACATATTACATGCCTGACGAATGAGCCTATCTATCACACTTATCACTTCATCTTCTCTTTCAGGAAAAATATCACTATCATTAATCACACTAATTTGCTCTGAAAGTTTTGATATCACATCTATATCATCAGGCAAAAGTATGCCTAAACCACGAAAAAGTATGATTGAGTAGAATAATCCAATTAATTTGTCTCTAGATTGCCCAACTTGCCTGTAATACGCACCTTTACTTATATGAAAATTAGATTCAAGAAGATCTTTCTGATTTAAAATAATTTCAACTTGTCGCTCTGTAAACAGTGATTTTTTGATAATTTTACGGATAATATTGTTAAAATTAGATTCTTCTAACTTGTCCATAGCTATACAAATCTGTATACACCATTCCAATTAAACTTTAAAGAGACATGTACGAACCCATTCTATGGCTGGAAACAAAGTTGAATCATTCCTAAAATCAGAATTAAAAAAGAAAAATACATTACTATTCGTGTTAATTGATTCAGAAGTATCCAATTTAGAGGCATCAAGTAAACTTGCAAAAGATGTTGAAAAGATCGGAGCCTCAGCAATTCTAGTTGGAGGTTCATCAGCAACTGATCAAATTGAAATGTCTCAAGTTGTCAAAGGCATCAAAAAAGGTCTAAAAATTCCAATTATTTTATTTCCAGGTAATGTTACAGGTGTTGTCCCTGATGCAGATGCAATATTATTTAGTTCATTAATGAATTCTGAAAATCCATATTTTATCACTCAGGCACAAGCTTTAGGTGCTCCAAGTGTTCTAAAATTTGGATTAGAACCACTCCCAACTGCCTATTTGGTCATAGGAGATGGAACATCAGCGTGGTTTGTCGGTTCAGCAAGAGGAATTCCATTTGAAAAACCAAAAATTGCTGCAGCATACTCTCTTGCTGCTCAATTCCTAGGTATGAGATTTGTTTACTTGGAGGCAGGATCTGGTGCAAAAACCCATGTAACTCCTGAAATGGTAAAAACTGTCAGACATGCATTTAATGGATTTTTGATAGTAGGTGGAGGCATTAAGGATGTAAAAACTGCTGAAAGTTTGGCTAAAGCCGGAGCAGACGCCTTAGTTATTGGAACCTTCCTTGAAAAAGGTGGAAGTATCAAAAAACTCGAAGAAATAACAAAAGCAATTCAAAGAAGCTAGTAGAGAGACTGTTATGTCTGAAAATGATGCAATCTCTCGAATTAGTGGTATCAAAATGCCAGATTATTATCTGGATTACTATACTGGCCTTTCAAACGAGACATACAAAATATTTGAACATGCGGCATTAGCAAAATCTACTTTAGTGGATTCTTCAGGCATTATTGAGCCAAAAATTGCTTTTGACTTGGCAGATAGAGTTGCAAAAATGCACGAAATTGATATTGCTGATCCTTTAAGAGAAATTTTAAAAATTAACGGAAAAGAACTTTCAGCATTAATTTTAGCAAAAGAAATTGCTCTGGGCAAATATTGTCTTCCGGATGCTACTTTGGAGGATAAATTAGATCTTGCAGTACGTGTAGGATTGGCAATTATTACTGAAGGGGTTACCATTGCACCATTACAAGGAATCAGTGAAGTAAAAATAAAGAAAAACAAAGATGGTACTGAATATCTTTCTGTTTCAATTGCAGGACCAATGCGTTCAGCAGGGGGAACAGAGTCTGCAGTTACTTTGTTAATTGCAGATCATGTTAGAAAAATAGCAGGTTTATCAAAATTTCAAGCCAATTCATTTGATGATGAAACAGGTAGATTTGTTGAGGAATTGCGAATCTATGAAAGAGAAGCAAGTAGTTTTCAATTTCATATTTTAGATGAGGATATTGAACATGTCATTTCTAATCTTCCTGTAGAATTAGCAGGAGTTGATACAGATCCATACGAGGTAGTCAACCACAAAGGCATGGTTAGAATCAAGACTGACCGAGTCAGAGGAGGCGCTTTACGTGTCTTAAATGATGGATTGATTGGAAGATCAAAAAAACTCCTCAAGAGAATTGAATTATACAATCTAGATGGATGGGAATGGCTCAATGATCTGAAAGGAGCTGTTCAAACCGGCGATAACCAAGAAGATGCAGCTGCTAAGAGGATGCGTGAAGTAATCACTGGCAGATCCGTTTTGTCCATGCCTAACAAACTAGGTGGATTTCGTTTAAGATATGGAAGAGCATGTAATACAGGCTTTGCAGCAGTAGGGATACATCCAGTTATTGCTGAAATTCTTGATCATACAGTAGCAGTAGGAACTCAAATCAAAATTGATATCCCTGGAAAAGGAGCAACAGTAGCCTTTGTTGATTCAATTGATACTCCAACAGTTCGTCTGAATAATGGGAATGTTGTAAAAATTAGAGATGTTAAACATGGATTAGAAATTAAAAATGAAATAGAAAAAATTCTACATCTTGGAGATATTTTAATTTCGTTTGGAGATTTCCTTGAAAATAATGCTCAACTAGTACCCTCTGCTTATGTCGAAGAATTTTGGATAGAAGAATTAAAAGAAAAAATTCAAAAATATGATCCAAATGATCAATATCTAAATCAATTTTTGAATAGAATACCTACAATTGATGAAGCACTAAAAATTTCCCTTGATTTTAAAATTCCATTTCATCCACATTATTTGTATTTCTGGGATAAAATTTCATCTGAAGATCTTCTCAAACTTTTAGAACCAAAAAAAATCAATGAAACGTCAATTGAATATTCAATTCAAGTAAAGAAGATACTTGAAAACTTGGGAACACCTCATAAAGTTGAAAATGAAACATTAATCTTAGAACATCAAGAGGCAAAAATTTTCTTTAATTTATTGTTTAGAAAAAAACCAACAATTACTGATTTATCTGTACCAAAAATTTTGACAGAATCATCTGGAATTCAAATAAATAATAAATTTTCAACAAGTGTTGGAGTTAGAATAGGAAGACCTGAAAAAGCAGCTCCTAGACAAATGAAACCTCCAACCCATGTGTTATTTCCCATTGGTGAGAAAGGTGGACCAACACGAGATCTTCTTAAAGCATCCAGAACCGAGCATTTTTTTGCAAATCTTTACAATAGATTTTGTTTTACTTGCAGCCAGCCCTCAATTAGTATAAAATGCTCGATTTGTGGTACAAAGAGCACAATTACTTACAGATGTTCTAATTGCAGAGATACTCTCAAAGAACCATTTTGTGAAAAATGTAAGCGCAAAGCTCCGGCTCATTCTCACCAGGCATTTCCCCTAAAAAATAGATTACTTTTAGCACAAGAAAAGATGGGAATTCGAGCAAAAGAACCATTCAAAGGATTAAAGGAATTAATCAATCAAGATAAAATTGCCGAACCTCTTGAAAAGGGACTTGCAAGGCAAAATTTTGGATTAACAACTTTCAAAGATGGAACAATCAGGTTTGATGCAACAAATTCTCCAATAACACAATTCAAACCATCGTGGATTGGAACATCCATTGAGAAACTAAAATCTCTTGGATATTCTCATGACATTGATGGTAAAGCACTTGAATCTGTAGATCAAATCGTTGAAATTCGTATGCAAGATGTAATAATTCCATATGAAAGTGGAAAATATCTAGTTTCTACATGCAAATACATCGACGTTCTTTTAGAGAAATTCTACGGTAAATCTTCATTTTATAATGTAAAAAATTCTGAGGAATTAATTGGACATCTAATCATTGGTTTAGCTCCACACACTTCTGTAGGAATTGTAGGACGAATAATAGGATATACTGAAACTCATGTTTGTTTTGCAACTCCAAATTGGCATTCTGCTAAAAGAAGAGATGCTGATGGGGATGCTGATTCAGTAATGCTTCTAATGGATAGTCTTCTAAATTTTTCCAGACAATTTCTTTCTGATAGGATTGGTGGCTTGATGGACGCACCATTACTTATTCAACCTCACGTTTTACCTCATGAATCCCAACCTCAAGCACATAACCTTGAAGTCACAAAAACTCTTCCTCTGGAATTCTTTGAATCTACATTCAAACAAATTAAGGCATCAGATGTATCTTCAATAGAAATTATCAAATCACGTCTCGAAACTGAAAGACAATTCTATGATTATTACTTTACACATTCAACATCATCTCTTACTACATCAAAATCAAGAAGTGCGTATTCTACACTTGGTTCTATGCTTGACAAATTTGATATGCAAGTTAAAAATGCAGAACTGATTGACGCAGTAAATACATCAGAAATTGTTTCAAATGTAATTTCAACACATTTAGTTCCAGATTTGATGGGAAATCTCAGAGCTTATGCAAGACAAAGTTTCAGATGTACAGCATGTGGAAAATCATTTCGCCGTATGCCTTTAATCCAGACTTGTCTTTGTGGACATAAGCTAATTGCTACAATTACAAGAGGTTCTGTAGAAAAATATCTAAAACTTGCAAAAAGACTTGTTGAAAAATACGATGTTGGTGAATACCAAAGAGGAAGAATCCATGCCTTGTCAGATGAAATTGAATTGGTATTTGGAAAGAGTAGAGGTGATCAATCTTTACTTACAGATTATTAGCAAATCTATCTTAATTTGACGTATTCGTAAGCACCCAGTTTGTTATCAAAACAAAATTTAACTTTTTGATAGTTCTTTCTGAATGTTTTGACTTTTGAAAGTATTTTCTTTGGATCTTTTTTATCGATTACGACTTGTTTTATGTAGGAAGCAATTTCTTGCATTTCATTCTTTTTCATTCCTAATCGTGTAATTTCAGAAACTCCTAATCTTATTCCACCGGGATGGAAATAGTTTCTTCCAGCTTTGATGTCGCCTGGAATTAGTTGTCTGTTAACTATGATGTTTGCTTTTTCTAAATCAGCTTCTACTTTTCCACCATCAGAATAATCTAAAACATTAACTGCAATTTGATGTGATTGAGTAAAGCCTCTTTTTTCACCTAATACTTTGAAACCCATATCATTCAGGGCTTCTGCAAATATTTTGGCATTTTTAATTACTTGAACTGCATAATCTTTTCCAAACTCTAGGGCTTCAGCAAATGCAACTGCTTTTCCAGCCATATGATGAATATGATGACTACTAGTAAGACCAGGGAAAGTTGCTTTTTTGATAACTTCTTCGTGTTCTTCTGAACCTAGTACAAGTCCTCCTTGAGGACCAAACAAAGTCTTGTGAGTACTCATAGTCATTGTATCTGCTCCTTCACGTAAAGGATCCTGGAATTTTCCACCGGCAATTAATCCTGCAACATGAGCTGCATCATAATTGATATGCATATCATGACTTTTTAGAAAATCTGATAATTCTTTGACAGGATGAGGAAACAAGAATAATGATCCACCAAACATTGCCATCTTTGGAAGACGATTTTCTTTTTTAAGATCTTTAACTTTTTGTTTAGTTTTATCTATATCAATTGTCATCTCTTCGGCATCAAATGGATAGAATTCTATTTCCAATCCATGAACTAATCCCGCGGTTCCAGAATGTTCTTTTTTACCATGTGAGATATGTCCACCTGCTGGAATTGATGGTGCCAACATAATGTCTCCAGGATTTGTAAATGCAGAATAAATTGCCAAGTTTGCAACAACTCCTGAAATTGGTCTAACATCAGCAAATTTTGCTTTGTATAATTTTTTAGCTAATTTCATACATTCAAACTCTACCTCGTCAATGTAGGTACAGCCAGCATAGACTCTTTCCCCAGGCCATCCTTCTGCATACCTATTTCCAAAATCAGAAATTATTGCTTCCCTGACTGCTGGACTAGGAATATTTTCACTTGCAATTAACGGAATTGAGTTTTCAAACCATTTATGATGTTCTTTTAAACTTGTAAAAATTTTATCATAAGCTTCTTTATTCTGGGATTTTGCCATATTTTCCATCTTGATTTTCCCAATTTAAAAACACCGATGCCATTTCAAAATCAACGATCTTGATCTGGAAGGTATAAAAGGGGAATTAGGAGTTTTGGCATCTATGGGAATGCAGGCAACTTCAAAAGGTACTATGCCAGTTGTTTTGCTGAAAGAAGGCGGCACTGAAACTAAAGGACGTGAAGCCCAAAAGAATAACATTGCAGCAGCAAAAATTATCGCTGAAATTGTTCACACTAGCCTTGGACCAAGAGGCATGGACAAAATGCTAGTTGACTCATTAGGTGACGTTACAATTACAAATGATGGTGCTACCATTCTAAAAGAAATTGATGTGCAACATCCAGCAGCAAAAATGCTAGTTGAAATCTCAAAAACTACAGATAATGAAGTTGGAGATGGTACAACTTCTGCTGTTATATTGGCAGGCGCTTTACTTTCACAAGCTGAATCACTGATTGATCAAGATGTTCATCCAACAATCATTGTAGATGGATATAGAAAGGCTGCAAGAAAAGCAAAAGAATACCTTGAAGAAATTGCAGATACAATTACAGCAAATGATAAAACTATTCTGAATAAAATTGCAAAAACTTCAATGCAAACTAAATTAGTTAGAAAAGATTCTGATCTACTTGCAGACATTATTGTAAAATCTGTTCTTGCTGTTGCAGAAAAAGATGGTGAATCTTTTGAAGTTGACATTGATGACATTAAAGTTGAAAAGAAAGCAGGCGGTTCTATTAAAGACTCAACTATTATTCAAGGCATTGTTCTTGATAAAGAAATTGTTCACGGTGGTATGCCTAGATCAATTACTGATGCAAAAATTGCATTAATTAACACTGCATTAGAAATTAATAAAACTGAAACTGATTCTAAAATAAATATTTCAAATCCTCAACAACTAAAATCATTTTTAGATGAAGAAAACAGAATGCTAAAAACAATGGTTGACAAAGTGATTGGTTCAGGAGCAAATGTAGTCTTATGTCAAAAAGGATTAGATGACATGGCTCAACACTATCTTGCAAAAGCTGGAATTATTGCTGTTAGAAGAATTAAAGAAAGTGATCTTACTAAACTTGCAAAAGCAACAGGTGCTAGAATAGTTACAAATCTTGATGATCTTTTTGAAAAAGATCTTGGTTCTGCTGAAATTGTCGAAGAAAGAAAAATTGAAGATGACAAATGGGTATTTGTTGAAGGATGCAAACATCCAAAATCAGTAACATTGCTTCTTCGTGCAGGTTCACAAAGAGTAGTAGATGAAGTAGAACGTTCTGTTCATGATGCATTAATGGTTGTAAAAGATGTAATTTTAAAACCTCAAATTGTTGCAGGTGGCGGTGCCCCTGAAACTTATGCAGCAACAAAAATTAGAAGTTGGTCTAAATCTTTAGAAGGAAGAGAACAACTTGCAGCAGAAAAATTTGCTGATGCTTTAGAAGAAATTCCAATCACACTTGCTGAAAATGCAGGAATGGATCCAATTGACACTCTTACAGTTTTACGTTCTAAACAACAGAAAGGAGAAAAATGGACCGGAATTGATGTAATGAAAGGAAAAATTGCAAATATGAAATCAAGTGATATTATTGAACCCCTCGCAGTTAAACTTCAAATTGTTTCAGCAGCTGCAGAAGCCGCATGTATGATTCTTAGAATCGATGATGTTATTGCCACTCAAAAATCTGCAGGTGGACCTCCTGGTGGAGAAGGCGGAATGCCTGGAATGGGTGGAATGCCTGGAATGGGTGGAATGCCTGGAATGGGTGGCATGCCTGATATGGGCGGAATGATGTAAATTATTTTGAAATTTTTTCAAACCTTTAATTGCTAAATCTATTTACGAAAAATATTGAATAAAACAACATCTAAAGCGCTTACCGGATTCAAATACATTTACTTAATTGCATTTTTTGCATTACTTGCAGGACTTTTTCATCCACTTATCACTAACAGTAGTTTTGATGGAGTGATTAGTGGGGTGTTAGTATTGTTTGTAGGTCTTGCAGGTGGAGTTTTACTATATAGAGCTGCAACATCTGAAAGTAAAAGAACAATATTTCTAGGAAGTGGATTTGCTTTAATGGCTATTTCATTGTACTATATTTTTCAATTTACTGGAAGAGCTTAAACATCAAAATATAGATAAAATTCATGTGGGTGTGGTCTAATTGCTATTTCACGTTGATCTCTTCTTTCTAATTCTATAATCTTGTCAACAACGTCATTAGTGTAAATAGGATTGAGGAATTTTCTATCACTTTCTAACTCATCTAATGCTTCACCGAGGCTTTTTGGAAGAACGCCAATTCCTCTTTTAGCTCTATCTGATTTTGTCATTTTGAATATATCGTCACGAACTTGTTCTCCAGGATCCATTTTTTTCTTAATTCCATCCATTCCAGCTGCTGTAACAGCTGCAAATACTAGATAAGGGTTTGAAGAAGGATCTGGAGCTCTAAATTCTAGTCTTTTTAGATATGAATATTTTTTTCCCTTGAGATGTTTTGGAACTCTTACGATGGCAGAACGATTTCCAGAACTCCATGCAATATATGCAGGAGCTTCATATCCTGGAACTAATCTATGATATGAGTTAGTTGTAGGATTACAAATTGCAGAAAGTGCTTTTGCATGATTAATTATGCCGCCACAAAAGTATCTTCCAAGTTGACTTAATTCTATTTCGTCATCTGGATCATAAAATACATTTTCTTTTCCTTTCCATAAACTAACGTTAACATGCATACCAGAACCTGAATCCATAGCAATTGGTTTTGGCATCATTGTTGCCACTTTTCCATATTTTTGCGCGACATTTTTAATTACATATTTGTAAGATTGTGCAGCATCTGCAGCATTTGTCATGTAATCATATTTGATATCGATTTCACATTGCCCTGCTGTTGCTACTTCGTGATGATGGTTATCACATAAGATTCCAAAATTATTATTGAGAATATTTACACATTCATTTCTATATGGTGTTAGAGTATCTGATGGAGTACTAGGATAGTATCCTTCTTGTAATCCCATAGGATATCCATCACCTGACTGACTCCATGGAGCTTCCTTAGATTCTATTGAATAGGATTGACCTTTGTATGGTGTTAAGACATCCCAATGTACTTTATCAAATACAAAGAATTCAACTTCTGGCCCCCAAGCACTGTTATCGAAACCCTGAGTTTTGAGATATTCTTCAGCTTTTTGAGAAATTCCTCTCGGATCTCTTGATAATCGTCCTCTATCTTCTCCCCAATAAACATCACATAGCATTCTAGCTGTTTTGTTTTCAGTCATCCAAGGAATAATTGCAAATGTATTTGGATCAGGTTTTAAAAGTAAATCAGAATCATCTATTGTAGTAAATCCAACAATTGACGAACCATCTAATTTTGGTAATCCGTCTCTCATTTGTTCTGGAGTAAAGGTATTTGCAGAAATTGTAGTATGATGAAAATGACCTGTAAGACCTGTAAATTGAAGATCGATAAATTGAATACCTTCGTGCTGAATTCTTGCAAAAACTTCATCAGGTGAATATGTTACTTGGATGGCTTTACCGTGGCTGACTTTATATGGCAATATCTT
Source organism: uncultured Nitrosopumilaceae archaeon (assembly GCA_942490965.1). GTDB lineage: Archaea > Thermoproteota > Nitrososphaeria > Nitrososphaerales > Nitrosopumilaceae > Nitrosopumilus. The sequence goes on from CALNZF010000055.1 coordinate 18,447, forward strand.
CTTCAATCAAACACAAATACATCAGTCATTTAAGGATTAGGTAAGAAATGTCAGAATCAAATCCAATTGATATCAATTCTTTACATCATACAGTTTTACATGAAATTGAAAATGACTCAATTTCAGAAATTGATCCAAACTTTTACAGAAATTTAGCTGGTTTTATTGGAAATTTACAAAAACAAGAATTTGATGGTGTAGAAAATAAAATTAAAAATACTATGGTAGAAATGGTTACAGAATTAACGTCATTATTAATAGAAATTAGACTAGATAAAATTTCAAAATCTTCTGATTTAGAAATAAGCCATCTGCTAGATGAAGAAAAATTTATTCTTGATTCACAGGAGGATCAGAAAGAAAGAACAGAAATGATTGTATCTGCAACAATCAATGGAAAATCAAAATTTCTAGAATCATTGGCTCAAAACCATAAAACAAAAAAAATTGTAATTCGATTTCTTCATGAAGTGGATGAAATTGTCGGTGCGGATCTTGAGAAATACGGCCCTTTTAAGACTGAAGATATAGCTACAATTCCATATGAGAATGCTCAGGCTTTAATTGCTAAAAACATAGCAACTAAGGTTCATTTGGAAGACTAGATAGAAATTATACCTTTTATGATCATAAAACATGTCTCATACAGGTGTTGATGTGGTTGATTTTCTTTTTTACACAATTTATCCTGTAATTGGAATTTTTCTAGTAGAAGTTATCAGTAGATTAGTAAAAATACCAAAATGGATGAAATTATGGACACAAGCAATCGTGTCTATTGGTTTTGGAGTTTATTATTGGTTCATTTTACCAGCACCGCAAAATTTTCCATTGACTGCAATGGTGATGTTTGCACTTGCTATTGCATTAATTTATCAAGGAAGAAGAGCAAAAATTTCTCCTGATAAAAGTCCGTATTAATTTTAAAATCTTTTAAAAATTCGTTTCAAAATATTTGGTTTATTACGTCCACCATCACGAATAACTTTTCTCTCTCCAAATCTTTTAGCTCTAATTAGACTAAGTTTAACACATCTATGTTCTTCAGGAAGTCTGTGTTCTGCACAAAAAGGATCTTTACAATAATTGCATTGAAATGGTAAATCGGTTAAATCTCCACAATAAGCACATTTTTCTGGCTGCATAATTTGTAATACTATTTTTCTTTTAATAAAGGTGTTAAAACTTCTCTTGAAATTTCTCAATGTCTAAACATTTTTACGATGTTCAATCATAGTTTGCTTGAAGATTAAATGATTAAAGATAAAGTTGCAATAATTACCGGAGCTAGCAGTGGGATAGGATTTGCTACTGCTTTAGCTTTGTCAAAAGCAGGTGCAAAAGTTGCCATAGGTGCTAGAAGAGTTGACAGATTAGAAGAACTTGCAAAAAAAATTACATCTGATGGTGGAGAAGTATTTTATCAAAAATTAGACGTAACACAAAGATCTGAATGTGAAAATTTTGCTAAAGCAGTTTTAGAAAAATGGGGCTCTATTGATATTCTTGTAAATAATGCAGGGTTGATGCCTTTGAGTTTATTCAAAAGCCTCAAAGTTGATGAATGGGATAAAATGATTGATGTGAATATTAAAGGCGTATTGTATTCTACAGGCGCCGTAATTTCACATATGAAAGAAAAAAAATCGGGACATATAGTTAATCTTTCATCTGTGGCAGGAAGAGTTGTTTTTGCAGGCGGTAGTGTTTATTGTGCAACAAAATATGCAGTTGCAGCATTTACTGAAGGATTAAGACAAGAATTTAGCGTTCGTTCTAACATTAGAGTAACTAGTATTGAACCAGGAGTTGTTGCAACAGAACTTACTGATACAATTACAGATGAATCCTTACAAGGATTTGTTGAAAATGTAAAGAAGATGGAATCTTTACAAGCAGAAGATATTGCAAATGCAATTTTGTATGCAGTCGATTCTCCATCACACGTAAATGTAAATGAGATTTTAATACGACCTACAACTCAAGCACTTTAAGTTGACAGACATTCCACATGTTGTAATTTTGGGAGGAGGATTTGGTGGACTCTCAGCTGCAAATGAATTAAGAAACACATTGTCCTCATCTCAAGTAAAAATCACTGTAATTGATAAAAAAGACTGGTTTATGGTAGGATTTGCAAAATTATGGATCATGAATGGAACTCGAACTTTTGAAAATTCAACTGGATCACTAAATGAATTACAAAAAAAAGATATTGATTTCATCAAAGATGAAATTTTATCAATTAATTTTGAAGACAAAAATGTAAAAACAAAAACTAAAGAAATTTCATTTGATTTTCTAATTATTTCGATGGGTGCAGTATTAGCTCCTCAAAAAATTCCTGGATTAGAACAAAACGGATTTAATCTTTATGATCATAATCAACTTTTAAAAATCCATGAAAAACTTGAGAGTATAGAGTCTGGAAAAATTGCAATATCTATAATGGGAATGCCTTACAAATGTCCTCCAGCACCATTTGAGGCTAGTCTATTGATAGATTCCATGCTAAGAAAAAGGGGAGTGCGTGATTCTGTGCAAATCGATTTCTATAGTCCTGCTCCTATTACTTTACCAGCTGCTGGACCTGAAGTTAGTAAACAAATTCTTGAACTAGTAAATTCTGAACAAATTGTTTTTCATAATTCATGTAAAATAAAATCTGTTGAATCTAAAAAATTAATTTTTGAAGATAGTGTAGCTGATTTTGATTTACTTTTAGCCATTCCACCACATATTGCTCCCCAAATTATTTATGATTCTGGATTAGCTAAAGAATCTGGATTTATCCCAATAGATAGAGATTGTAAAACGCCAATTGAAAATGTCTTTGCAGTAGGTGATGTGACTAGTTTAACAGTTGTAGAAAAAATGACAGTTCCAAAAGCCGGAATTTTTGCAGAAGGAGAAGGTATTACAGTAGCACAAAATATTATTGCAAAAATTCAATCTAAAGAAGAATCTGCACTATTTGATGGAAAAGGTGGATGTTTTATTGAATCTGGAAGAGACACTGCATCTGTAATTGAGGTTGACATGTTTTCACAATCTAAACCTTTGACAAATCTTACAGAGTCAACTTCTGACAATCTTTCTAAAAAAATAGAATTTGAAAAAGAAAGACTATCAAAATGGTTTTAGTTTATTCATCTAAATCTTTATTTTTTGAAAGATGTTCTAAAATTGCTTTAACTCCCACATCAATTTCTTGAGTATTTTTTGAGAGATTGAGTTTTTCTGGAATGTTATTTTTAAAATCCTCAGCTTCTGTTTCTATGCTTCTTCTTTGAACACAATCAAGATGATCTTGATCTGTAGCAGAAATTTTATGACAAATATTACAAAGTTTCATTAATTCTGTTTACCAATAGGACGATTTAATAATTTCATTTTGTGCCTATGATGCGAGGGATCGTAGTCTAGCTTGGTATGATACTAGTCTGGGGGACTAGTGGTCGCAGGTTCAAATCCTGCCGGTCCCATTATAATTTTAAAATTTTGAGTAATTTTTCAAAATTTTCTTGTGATTTTTCTTGTTTGTATGATTTTAGTGCTCCAATAATTTTTTCTTTGGATGAATTTTTATAAATTTTTTGAACCTTTTTGGAAATTCCAGATCCAATGAAAAAGGCTTGAGTAATTGATGTAACATTAGATGGTCTTCTCTTTGTACTTGAACTTTCAAAATCTATTAGTGAAGATTTTATTTTTCCTACGATAACATGTTTTGAAATATTACTTAATTCACCATGATCAAATCCCAATTGATCTAATCTATAACAATCTTCTAATACACTTTTTATTGTTAATTTTAATTTTTTTGCACTTCCAACTCCCTTTAACATCTCAATCCAATTACTGAATTTTTCTCCTTCAAGATATTCCATAATTAAGAAATTTTTACTAACATCAATCATTTTTGGGCCTACTTTAACTGAATTGACTAATTTCAACAACACTGCTTCATTTTTCATATCCTTTCTTGGAGAATCAGTTCTTCTAATTTTTAAGGCAACTTCTTTGTTGCCTTTTTTTGCAATTACTACAACACCAGTGTATCCTTTTCCTAAAATTGCTAAATTTCCAAGTGTAGTAGGACCTGTCAAAGAAATTGATTTAATTTTTAATTTTTCTAATTCATTTATTCTTGATTTAATTTGACGATTGGTTGCATTTGGATATCCTATAATGTTTGAATATGGTTCTTCTAAAAATTTCTTAATTGAAATGAAGGAGTGTGCCATCTATTGAAATCAATTCAGCTGCTTCCTCTTTAATTGATTTGCTTAGATTTTTGTTTCCTACAAATATCTTGAATCCTTGTTTAAAATCACTTTGAAGACCTTTTGGTATGCCTACTTGAAGATTTTTCTTTAAAAATTCTTTCATAAAATTCACTGCATCAGTATGATTTCTTTTCTCTAAGGAAATTATTTTTTTATTATTTCCCACCCATAGTAATTCTGCATTTTTAAGATTTTTAGCAATGAAACTATGAGTGCTATCTTCTCTAAAAAATTCAGGTCCATTTTTAGAATAGATTTCATTAATTTTGATAGACTCTAAAAAGAACAAAAGATAGGCTTCTTTTTGTTGATCTGTATGAGATTTGCTTCTCAGTACATTAAAACCTCCTAATTCTAACTGAGTGGACAATGTTGAAGTTGCTCTTTTAATTTGCCCCCAGATCATATCTGGACTTCTGGCTTTGAAATTAAATTTTACAACCAATAAATTATTCCAAAATTTATTTGTTGGTTTTGATTTTCTAATCTTAAAAAATCCTAAACTTGGTTTTTCTTTAAATGCTCTTGAAATAAGAATAAATTTTCCAATGTTTTCATTAGAGATAGCAGCAGCTAGATTTCGATTACTGTCTATAGGATCAATTACTACAATTGATGTATCAAATTTTTTAGTTGTTTTTCCAATAATTTGATTTTCATTAATTTTTGAAATTGATTTTATTAGATTTTCAAAACTTCCAAATTCTAAAATTAAAACTTCTGAAATATACCCACTGAATCCTTGTTTTGCTATTTCTGCACCATAAATTCCATTTGATTTTAAAAATATTTTCAAAACTCGTACTTCGTTTCTCATTTTTGGTGTTAATGATTTTTCCATAAATTTTGTATGAAATGGTGATCTATCTGCAGCACTTTTCCATTCTCTGATCTTTACATCATAACACGGTACTACATTGATCTTGGTATTTTTGATTTTAGCCTCAACATATGGATGTTGAGAATATCTAACATAGGGAGAATATTTTTTCAATGAATCACATCCAATTTTTTTAGAAATATTTTCAAATATTTCTTCAGATACATTTTTTTTAAATTTAATGAATATGTCCACATCTGCATCCTTACTTAACCAAGTTCCTTTAGCAAATGATCCTCCAAATTCCAATCCTACAACTTCTGAATATTTTTTAATTTCTTTTTCAACTAAGCTAAAAGCTGTTTCTGCAATTTGCTTCTTTGATTTTTCTATTATTTTTGAAGGTATTGCAGTTTTAGAGATTTTAGAAATTATTGGATTCATTTTTTTGCATTAACCTCCACCAAATCTGAATAAATTGGTCCACTCGTAGTAAGCACGCTTTTTTTCAATTTAATATTTGATATCTTTTGAATTCCAAAATTTGTCATTTTATAATTTTTCAATTCTCCTGATATATCTCCAATCTTCTTTTTAATTCTAAATACTGTGATATGAGGTTTGAATGGTTTATCTAAAAAAAATCCTAGTGGCTCTAATACTTTTTCCACTTTTTTGGATAGTTGAATTAACATATTTCCTCCAATTTCATCTGTTCCAATCCAAACTACTCTTGGAAACTCAGGTTTAGGAAATGCTCCGATTTCCTTTAAATTAACATCAAAACTTGAAAATTCGATTGTTTTAAGAGACTGACTAACTTTCTGAGCAATTTCATCTGAAATTTCCCCCAAAAATTGTAAAGTAAAATGCATATTTGCCAATTCTACAGGTTTAGCATCAATATTGATTTCTTTTTGAAATTTTTTAATTGAATTAATTATGTCATTATTTGTAATTTCAATAGCTACAAAAGCACGCATCATAATATTTTTTGAAGTATGTTTATAATAATTTCCGGTAGCTTCATAGACGAGCCTTTTTTTTGATATATGTTGACAAAACTAATTGTATGTTTAACTGGAATGCCTGGAGCGGGCAAGTCTACCATTGCAGAAGGATTACAATCCAAAGGCTATGAAATAATCAATATGGGAAATGCTGTCAGAGAAGAAGCTAAAAAAAGAAATTTAGAATCCACTAGAGAAAATTTAGGAAAATTAATGCTTGAGTTAAGAGAAAAAAATGGTCCCGGTGCTATAGCTGAGTTAGTTAAACCACAAATTGAATCTTCGACTTCAAATGTAATTTTGATTGATGGAGTTAGATCCAATGATGAAATTCAAGTACTAAAAAAATATGGTATGGTGAAATTATTAGCAGTTCATGCTTCTACCGATACTAGATTTGATTTTTTACAAAAAAGGGGAAGATCAGATGATCCTCAGACAAAACAACATTTTGAGGAGAGAGATAACCGTGAATTGGGAGTTGGTGTGAGTAACTCTATTGCACTTTCTGATAATGCAATATCCAATGTTGGGAAAACAAAAGAAGAATTAATTGAAGAAACTTTTAAAATTATTCAAAAATGGTTAGAATGAAAATTCCAAACATTAATTGTAAAATTGAAATGATTTGTCCAGTAAACTTATCGGAAGATCCTGATAAAATTATACAAGCAATTTCTAATATATTTCCATATTCATCTATTAAAAATGAAAATTTTTCAATTAAAGCACAATCAAATGAATTAAGATCTTTAGAAAAAATTTATGAATCAATTATATCCACACAATCTCAAAAAAGCTATACACGCAATTTAGAAAATAATTTAGAAGGAAACATTACTTGGTTTTTTCTAAATAAACAAGCAGCTTTTGTAGATCGAGTTGCAATATGTGATGAAGCAGAAGAATCCCCTCTTGGACCAATTAAGGTAATCCTGAATTCATCAAACATTGATGGAATAATTGATTGGATTTCTTACTAAAATAGTTGAAAATTAGCTAAGAAAATTCACTCATTTTTGACTATTTTTTTCAGTTTGAATCTAAAATCTTTTTTTTAGAATTACTCTATGATGCTCATCAAGCTAGGCATAATTGCAGGAATTATAATCTTGGGAGGGATGATATTTTCAAATGAAATTGATAATCTATTTCCTACAACTTCAGCAACTGTACTTGATTCTCTAAAAAATGATATTGGTATTTTTGGTTCTAAGGCTTCTGATTCAGTAGAACAAAGGATCGATTCATCCATAGACAAAATCGTAGACAAGACAAGCGAATCTATATCTGATGGAATAACTGATGCTGGGGATAAAATATCAGATGAAATCTCTGATGTAAAAGAATCATCTCAAAAAACTATCAAAGAGGAAATTTTAAATTTTAATCCAATAGAATCAATCCAAAATATTTTCACTGATAGTTCAAATTCTGATTCTAGTCAATCATTAACTAGTCAATCATCAATTAACAATGTTTCAACACAAAATACTGTTCAAATTCCATCTGATACACTTTCTTTGTCTACTAAACAACAATCAGATGATAATATTCTACTTCAATATGTTGATACAAGTGGAAAAACAAAAAGTGTTAATGTAATAATTAGAACTGCTGACAAGGAAATTTTTTCTGGAACTTTCTTTACTTCAAAATTTGATACCAATGTAAATGATGCATCAGGAGTTCCATATTATGTAGATATGATTGTAGAACATGAAGATTATGGAACAGTTACTTCATCAGTTTTCAATCCAGGAGATTATTCAGATACTAAAATTAACGGTATCTTTTCACAACCATAGTTTAATTTTTAAATAATGAAATTAATTTTGGTAGAGTTTCTACACTTGTATTTCTAATATTTTCATCCATTTCTTCTGACATTTCAGTTTTTTCTGGATTAATCTCAATCAATGTTGCATTATTTTGTTTTGCATATAGTGGAAGTGTATTTGCTGGTGAAACTACAAGTGATGTTCCTACTATTATCATTAAATCACATTGACTTGCAAATTCAATAGCGTTTTGCCATACATCTTGCGGTAATAATTCTCCAAACCATACTACATCTGGTCTTAGTATATTCCCACATTTACAAAGAGGTGGAAAAACAGAAATTTCAGTCAAAATTTCTTCATTGTAATCACAAACTGAACATTTGATCTTTACAATACTTCCATGCAATTCTAAAACATTTGAACTTCCAGCTTTCTTGTGTAATCCGTCAATATTTTGTGTTAGAACCGTAACTTGAGCATATTTTTCAAGTTCTGCAATTGCCTTATGACCTAAATTTGCTTGTGCCTGGAAAATATTTTTCCTTCTCTCATTATACCACTCCCACACCAGTTTAGGATTCTCATAAAATGCATCAATAGTGGCAAGTTTCATTGAATCATAATTTCTCCATAATCCATCATTTCCTCTAAATGTTGGAATTCCACTTTCTTGTGAAATTCCAGCTCCCGTTACAAAAACAATTTTTTTATAATTTTTTATTTGCTCACTAATTGATTCAAACATTTCATTTAATTTCTATCTCTAGGAGATCTTTTGCAGTAATTACTGAATCATGAATTTCTTTAGCTTCTTTCAAATGTCCTTCTTCATCTTTGTATCTAGCTGAAAAATGTGTCAAAACTAAATTTTTTACTTTAGCATTTTTTCCTAATGTTGCAGCTTGTTTTGCAGTAGAATGACATGTATCCTGTGCTCTATCTTTTTCTTCATCTAAAAATGTTGAATCAAATACTAGATAATCACAATTTTCAAAAAATTTTTCTAATTCTAAAGTTGGCATTGTATCACCAGAAATTCCAATTTTTTTGCCTGGACGTTTTTCTCCTAACACTTGATTCGGTTTTATTGTTTTATTATTAATTGTAATATCTTTACCTTTTTGCAAATCACTCCATAGTTTTCCTTCAGGAATTCCTAATTGTTTAGCTTTATCTAGATTAAATCGTCCAGGTTTATCTTTTTCTTCAAACAAATATGAGAAAGCAATCACTGAATGATTTGCTTTACACACATGAATGGAAAATTTTTCATCCTCAAACACTTTTCCTTCTTTGATTCTAGTTATTAAAACAGGAAAAGATAATCCAAAATTTAGAACTTTGATATTTGCTGCAATAAATTCTTCAATTCCATTTGGACCAAAAATTTCTAAAGTTTCAGTCCTATTTTGCATTGACATAGTTTGCAATAATCCTAAAATTCCTATACAATGATCTCCATGCATATGTGTAACAAACAACTTCATTTTTTTATTCCAACCTAAACCTGATTTCATAAATGATATTTGGGCAGCTTCACCTGCATCAAACATTAAGATCTCACCATCTCTTTCTAGGCAAATACATGACAATCCTCTATTTTCAGTGGGTTGGGCCGCAGAAGTACCCAAGAATACAAGTTTCATTTTATCAGAATTGTTCTTGTCAAGCTTTTATGCCTATAGATATGGTATTTTTTTAATCCATTTAATTTTGAGTTGAAATCCATTTCTTTTTTGTACATAATTGCCACTCTTTTTCGTTTAGGTAGCATTGAGAAAAATTTCTTCAATATTTCTTGAGGTTTTTCTGATGTTTTGGATGCTGTTCCATATGGTAAATCCGTTACAATTCCATCAAATTTATCAGATATTTTTGTTAATCCATGAAATTCAGAATTCAAAACTTCTGAATGATAATTATTTACCTTGAGATTTTTTTTAGCAATTTCACACATTTTTTCATCAAAATCTAATCCAATTCCATGAATTCCCATTGACTCTGCTTCAAGTAGTGTAGTACCTGTTCCACAAAATGGATCGCATACAGTCTCTCCTTTTTTCATTCCAATCAAATTTATCATTACTCTTGTTAGTTTCCAATCTAATTCATGAGGGTATTTTTTGATCTTTTTTGGTCTTATTTGTTCTTTAGATCGTTTTGAGAACCCAAAAAAGTTTTCATTATTTGTAAAAATCAGATATACTGTAATGTCTGGATTTTCTAAGTTTACTTTTGCATGAGAAAATTTTGATATCATGTCTCCCATAGAACTCTCTAATTCTGGAACATTGAATTGATTTGATGACAAATTAATCACTCTGCAAACAAAACTTTTTGCATTTTTTAAAACTCCGACATTTTCTTCATCTAAAAATAGTCCCGACATTTTTCTTAAAATTTGTCCCGAGGTTTTTACAAATGTAGCACGTTTTGCTATTTCATTTACATTTGTTTTAGATTGAACGATTACCAAATTAGAAATTACTGTGATTTTAGAAAACCTATCATACATTTTTGCTATAGCTGTAATTTCATCCGTTGCAAGTTCCAGATAATCTTTAGATAAAACAAAAAAACTTTCTGGCATAATTAAATTGCCTTTGCAATAGTGTCAGAAATATCTACAATAGATGTTTTACCTGGAATTGTATTTGAACTGATAATTTTTGTAACACCCGCTTTTTTGATTTCTTTTTCAGCACCATTCATTAAAAGTGCATGTGTACATGCAACATAGATTTTTTTGCATTTTTGTTTTTTAAGAAATTGAGTAGCTTTCACAATACTACCTCCAGTACTAATCATATCATCAACTAAAATCAAATCCCTGTTTGCAACTTCATCTAAGTTTTTTGTTTTAATCTGAACTTTACCTGTTTTTCTGTCTCTTATTTTTTCCAAAGCAATGTATTCTGAGCCTAATTCTTTTGCAAATTCTTTTGCTCTATCTTTTCCTCCTTGATCTGGGGAGACTACTAAAGGATTTTTCAGGCTCAATTTCTTGATATATTGTACCAATTCTGGAATTGCAGATACATTTTTTGTTTTTATTGTAAAATGCTTGAAACCAATCATGCTGTGAATATCAACAGCTATAATTGTTGATGCACCAGCACCTTTGAATAATTTTCCAAGTACTTTCATAGTAACAATTTCTCCTGGTAAAAATTCTCGATCTTGTCTTGCATATCCCATATACGGAATTACGGCAATTACTTCAGATGATATCTCTCTAGCTTTTGAAATAAGTGATAATGCCTGAATTAGATTTGTATCAACTGGAGGGTAAATTGATTGTACGACAATAGATTTTTTTTTAGATATTTTTCCATTGAGTGTTATTTTACTCTCACCATCGGCAAAAATTCTAATTTCTGATTTTACAAAATCTGCCTTTATTCTTTTAGATAGCTTTTTTGCTAGATCTTCAGAAGATTTGCCTGCAATTACTGATAATTTATTCAACAAGAAAATGTGAATTAATGGGATTCTTAAGTTTTGAGAAGATTACTCACTTTCGCCACTACCGTGACCAATATCCCCAATACCATATTTGTCAATAACCTCATTTCTCTTATCTGTCAGTTTATCGATCTCTTCTTGTTCACGCTTTTCATCACCTTGATATACTGTTCTAATTGGCCATGGAATTCTGATATCATATTTTTTAAACTCTTCATACATGATTATTCTCATGTCTGTTTTAGTTTTGAATTGTGCACCATAATCTCTAACATAAACCCATAATGAAAAATCTAATGCAGAATCATTAAACTGATTAAATCTTACAATTGGTTGATTAATATCTACATGAATATCTTTATCACAACCACAACTTGGTTGGTTATTTTCTAAATATGGACATCGAATTTGTCTGATAAGATGTTTGCCTTTACTATCAACAACTTCTTTCATAGCACGTTTTCCAACTTTTACAAGAACTGCTGAAACTTGTTTAGGATCATTAAGATAAGAAACACCCACATTTACAATTGCTGGAACCATCTTTATTCCCTGAGTATAATTAATTACTTGTGCATTGACTAATTGTCTTGTTGGAATTATTGCAATAGACTCATTTAATGCATCTCTGAGATAGGTCACTCTAGGTGTAATTTTATGCACATAGCCGTTATATCCTGTATCAAGTTTTATACGCTCACCTTCAACAAATATCTTATCTTTTCTAATGAGAAAATATGCAAAATAATTTTGCATAGTTTCTTGTAATGCTAAACCTACACCAATTGCCATTCCTCCTGTTGCTGTAGCAAGAACAAACAAATCAACGCCCCACCAAGCCACAACCCCTAAAATTGTTATAATAAAAATTCCAACTGGAAGAATTTGTTTTGCTGATTTTGGGATGCCTTCTTGTTTCTTTTTTGAATATCCTGGAGGACGAGAGCTTGGAATTATCGGTTCAAATTCATTTTCTCTTTTTTCTTCTCTCCATACATCAATTGGAAAAATCTCATCTGGTTTTGCACCTGGCTTTAGCTTTCTTCCAGATTGATTGTTACCACTAATACAATTATGATAGTATTTTTTATATTTCAAACGCTCAGATTTTTTCCATTCTTCAAATGGCTTGTCAACTAATTTTTCATATCCACCAATTGGATTTCCTTTTGTTGTTCGAAATTGTTCCAACTCTAACATACCTTCTTTTGTTTGCATCATTTCTTTGAACTTAGCTTCTTCAATTTCTTCCGGAGTTACATTTGGTGGAACCCATTTGTACAATCTATGAAATAAATCCCTATCGTCATCAGCAAACCCTCTCATTTCAAACCAAATATCAAAATCCTCTTTTTCTAATCTAGATTTTTCACGTTTGTTTAAAACAATTGGTATAAGGTGAGAAACCGTATAACCTATTACCAAAATGTTGAATGTATTAAGAATTTTTACAAATATTTCTACAGGTGATGTATCTTCACCTTCAACTATTGATAAATTCTCTCCAAACAAAACTCCAGTTTGTATGTGTACATTAATTGTAGTGATCAATGCAATTGCAAAAAATGGTAGAACTGCTCTACGTACAAATCGAGAAAAATGTGGTCTTTCATAATAGATTTTTTGAGAACCAACCCAAGTAGAAAATTTACTATATCCAATAACTATTCCAATTATCCCTATAATCATTATAGAAAATGCAATTTGAAGCGATTCATTTAATGCTAAAAGCTGTGAAACTGTTTCAAACTCTCCAACTGGAATTTGTGCCAAATCTTCCTCAGCCATGTATAAGCACCATTTTAATCAAATTCATGTTCTAGAATACAAAGGTAACCTCTATTATCATTTCTAATTAATTTTTAATAAAATCAATAATTTTTATGCGTAAAAATCTTGTAAGGTTTAACAAGGGTAAGAGCATTAATTACAAAATGACCTATCAAGAAACAGCATGGAGCGATTCACCATCTCTGAAATCATACACATTATCAAATTTTCGAACTCTTCCACAAATTCAAAAACTAAGTGAAGAAACACAATTTGAGATGGAGGTTGTAGGAAATGTTTTACCTTTTAAAGCAAATAATTATGTCGTTGAACAACTAATTGATTGGAATAATATTCCAAATGATCCAATCTTTGTCTTAACATTTCCTCAAAAAGGAATGCTAAAACCAGAACATTATGAAAAAATGGCAACTGCCTTAAAAAATAACCTTGATAAAAAAGAAATTACTGCAATTGCAAATGAAATTCGTTTACAACTAAATCCACATCCTGCAGGTCAAATGGAACTAAATGTTCCAACATTGAAAGATGGAACCAAATTATTTGGAATGCAACACAAATACAAAGAAACATGTCTCTTCTTTCCTAGTCAAAGTCAAACATGTCATGCATATTGTAGTTTTTGTTTTAGATGGCCACAATTTGTTGGCATGGATGAAATGAAATTTGCTATGCAGGAAGGTGAACAACTGGTTCAATATGTAAGAGAACATCCAGAAATTTCTGATGTACTTTTTACCGGTGGCGATCCAATGATAATGAAAGCAAAAATTTTCTCAAAATATATTGATGCTTTAATTGATGCTAAACTTCCAAATCTTAAAACAATTAGAATTGGAACAAAGGCATTAGCATATTGGCCATACAAATTCCTAACAGATTCTGATTCACAAGAAATGTTAGATATTTTTAGAAAGATTACTGATAGCGGATTACATCTTGCATTTATGGCTCACTTTAATCATTTGAACGAATTATCAACTGATGCAGTGATAAATGCAATTAAAGAAGTAAGAAAAACAGGAGCACAAATCAGAACCCAATCTCCTCTATTGGCACATATCAACGATGATGCAGAAATGTGGGCTAAAATGTGGACCAAGCAGGTTCAGTTGGGATGTATTCCGTATTACATGTTTGTAGTTAGAGATACTGGGGCTCAACATTACTTTGGAATTCCTCTGGTAAAGGCTTATCAAATTTTCAAAAAAGCGTATTCTTCAGTTAGTGGATTAGCTAGAACTGTTCGTGGACCAAGTATGTCTGCTACTCCAGGAAAAGTGCATGTAATTGGAACTGCAAATCTAAATGATCAAAAAGTAATTGTTTTAAGATTTTTGCAAGGTAGAAATCCTGATTGGGTACAAGTGCCATTCTTTGCAAAATATGATGAAAATGCAATTTGGTTAGATGATCTAAAACCTGCATTAACTGACAAGTTTTTCTTTGATGACGAAATGAAAAATTTCAAAGCAACACATCCGATTGAAGATTATCCTGAATCTTAGAATTAACCTGACTAACTTGCCAACTCTAACTTACAAGATAACATTAGTAAAATAACCTGTAAAAATTATCAAATTGAACATAGATCAAGTATTACAAACTATTAAAGATGAAAATATATCATTCATAGATTTTTGGTTTGTAGATATTTTTGGTGAACTTCATAGTGTTGGAATGCCAAGATATGCAATTGATAAAAATAGTTTTGTAAACGGTCTTGAAAAATTAGATGCAAGTTCTATTGTTGGTTTCAAATCTGTGAATAATTCTGATATGATTCTATTACCTGATCCATCGTCATTTAGAATTCTTCCACAAGAATATGATCCTGGAACTCGTAAAAATGCAAGAATATTTTGTGATCTTTACGACGGTAGTACAAATAAAGAATCTCGATATAATCGGGACTCGAGAGGAATTGCACGTAAATCATCAGAAAAACTTCAGGAATTTGGATTGACTCATACTAATTGGGGCCCTGAAATAGAATTCTTTGTTTTTGATGCCATCAATGTTTATCCATCACCTTATGCTGCAACTCATGCTGGAGGTGGCTCAGGTTATTCAATTGAGTCTAAAGAATCACCATGGGCAAAAGGAAATGTAAGTACTGCAATATCTTTCAAGGAAGGATATTATCCATCACAACCCAAAGATACTCTTGCTGGATTTCGAAAAGATGTATGCGATGATTTGTACAATTATTTTGGAATAAAAATTGAAGCTGAACATCATGAAGTGGCAACCTCTGGTCAATGTGAAATTAATCTAGTTTATGATGAAATGATTACAATGGCAGATAATGTAATTGCCGTCAAAAATTTAGTAAAAGTTAAAGCAAAAAGAAAAAATAAAGTTGCAACATTTATGCCAAAACCAATTTTTGGCGATAATGCATCTGCTATGCATACTCATCAGAGTTTATGGAATAAAAATACGAATGTAATGTATGATAAAGATGATGATTTAGCACAGATGAGTCAAACTGGAAGATATTATGTTGGAGGAATTCTAAGTCATGCCGCAGCATTATGTGCAATTTCAAATCCTACCACAAATTCTTACAAACGTCTTGTTCCTGGATTTGAAGCACCAGTCAATGTTTGTTGGGGGTTAGCTAACCGTTCTACTGCTATTAGAGTTCCAATGTATAACAGAAATCAAGAAAAAAGTAAAAGAATTGAATATCGTGTACCTGATCCAACTGCCAATATCTATCTTTTAGAGGCTGGACTATTATTAGCAGGATTGGATGGAATAAAAAATAAAATTGATCCCGGAGATCCTATTGAAGAAAATGTGTACAAGCTTTCTTCAGAAAAGAAAAGAGAATATAATATTGGTGCTTTACCTATATCATTAAAAGGCGCACTTGATTCTTTGGCTAGTGATTCTAAATTTTTAGAAGATATTTTCACAAAAGATTTCCTTGAACAGTATTCTGAATTAAAATACAAAGAATATTCTGCATTTGCACAAACTCCTACAGCTTGGGAAGTTTCAATGTATGCAGATGCATAATTGGCACAAACATCAATTATTTAATGAAAATTAATAGAACCTTTTTAAAATGAAATATTGTTTTCTTAATATGAAATCAAGACTATTGATTCTATTTCTATTGTTTATCTCTGGTATGACTGGAATTGCTTATGGGCATACTGTAGATGCTGTAGGTGAATATAGAGTAGAAATTGGTTGGATGAATGAGCCTGTAGTTTCAGGAGAAACCAACGCAATTGAATTTTATGTTAGTCCACTAATTTCATGTCCCGATATTCCTGAGGCAGCCAAATGTGCAGAATCTCAAGAATTTCAGAACGGAATTGCTGATTTAAGAAAAACTATTAAAATAAAATTAATTTACAAAGATGAAAGCATAACACTTCCTTTATCACCTGATCATGACATTCCAGGAAAATACTATGCATTTGTTAATCCAACTGTCTCAGGATTTTATCAAGCAAATATTCTGGGAACAATTGTGGACACTCCAATTAGTTTATCAATGCATCCACCAAAAGTTGATGAACGATCATACATTGAATTTCCTGAACCTTCTGATATTACAATAACACAAATGATTGATGGCCACACTGCATTAATTGAAGATCTGAATGATCTTAACGAATCTGTAAATATTTTAGAAGAAACACAATCAAACAGTTTGGGATATGCTGGTATTGGAGTTGGAATTGTTGGAATTGTTATTGCAGTAATTGCACTTGTAAAATCTAAGAATTAATTATTTGATATCTCATCATTTTTTTTAAAAGAATATTTCAATAATATTGGACCAATGAATATCGTACCTAAAATTACAAAGATTAATGTTGAAAAAATGCTATCGGAAATAATTCCATAAGCCAAACCTAGTCCTGCAGTAATAAATGCAATTTCACCTCTAACTATCATTCCGTATCCTATCCTCAAACCTTTGTTTTTATTTTTAAGAAGAATAATTGCTGGAATTCCAGAACCTAAAATCTTACTAAAAACTGCAATTATCAAAATTACTAAGAACAAAATCAAATCAACATTCATAATATTTGAGATATCTACATGTGCGCCCATAATTGCAAAGAAAAATGGTGCAAAAATAATTTGTAACTCTCCAACAAATTCTCTAACTTGTTTTGCTAACTTTGAACCTGCAAGTCCCATTCCTGCGGCAAATGCTCCCACAATGGGATTAAGACCTATAATCGAAGCAATAGCTGCCATACCAAATGCTGATCCCAATGCGGTTCCTTGTTTTGTTCCACGAGATTCAAGAGATGTTGGTCTTGTTACAGCTACTGCATGAACTATTTTTGGAAGTAAAAATACCGCACTTAGAAGTAGAATAACCCATAGAATCAATGATTCTGATACTTCATACAACACTGTCTCTAACGATGGGAAAGAATGTGCAATTACAATAGAAATTATAGATGATAGAATGGCTAATCCCAGTACATCATCAAACACTGCAGCATTAACCAAAATATTCCCTTCTTCTGTTTTCTCCTTTCCTAATTCTCCCAAAATTGTTACAGCTGCTGCAATACTTGTTGCACTAAGTGTTGCTCCAATAATCATTGCAACCATCCAATCAATTCCAAATAAAATAGAAATCCCATATCCGAGTCCTAGTGGAACAATTACCCCCGTCGTACCGACTATTACAGCTTGAATCCCTGTATGTTTTAAACTAGAAAAAGTGAAATGAAGACCAGCTGAAAATAAAATAATTATCCCAGCAATTTGCCAAAATGATAGCATCAAGTCACTTAGTTCTACTAATGGTCTATCAAAGAATGATATCAAACCACCTAATGCAAATGGACCTAGAATTATTCCACCAATTACAAAACCAATTATTTCAGAAACTCCAAAATGTTTACAAATCCTACCTAACATCATTGAAGGAATAACCAAAATCAAAATTCCCACTAAAGTCGGAATTACATCAAATTCTGTTACCATTACAAATTAGGCTTAATCTGAATTATTAAAACTAATTTCAAGAATCAAATTTGAATACATTATTGAAATTTAGGCTTGTAATTTTTTGAAATTTTGTAGAAAACTGCACCAATTCCTATGATTGCAATCCCTACAAGTATCACTTCAATTTCAAATTGAAATGCCATATACGTTGAAATTCCTACTCCAAATAATGGAAGAATTGGAAATTTTCCAATATTTAGAGGAATTTTGAATTTTCGTTCAATATCAGGTTCTGTATAACGTAAAACAATTACGGCTAAATTTACAGCGGCAAAAGTAATTACAATTGCAAAAACTGTAATGTTTGCAACAATTACAATATCTCCAATTAATGTAAAAGCAATTGAGATTATTAAAATTACAATGACTGCTATCCATGGTGTTTTTGTTTTAAAATGAACTTTTTCTAAAATAGACGGAAATACTTTTTCTTTTGCCATACCGTAAAAAATTCTTGAACCAGCAACAAGTGTAATCAAAACTGTGTTGGTAATGGCAAAAAGTGCAATAGCAGAAAGCAGAATGTGAGCCTCTGATCCCAAACCTCTTTCTGCCACTAATGCAATTGGCGCAGCTGAAGTTGCAAGTTCTTCCCAATTTACAACTCGAACTACAGCTAAAGAAACCAGTATATACAAAATTCCAGATATTATAACTGAAAGAATTATAGCTCTAGGAAGTGTTCTTTTAGGTTTTTTTACCTCTTCTGCTATGTTTGCCATATCTTCAAACCCAATGAAAGCAAAAAATATCAAAACAAATGCAATCACAATTCCTGAAAAACCTGTTGGACTTTGCATATAATTTACAGGTTCAGGATTAGCAAAAGTAAAACCTATTACAATAATTAGAATTAATCCAGAAGCCTCAATAATTGTAAAAACAGTATTTGTCCATGCTGATTCTCTAATTCCGATAAAATTTACTATTGAAAGAATTACTAGCAGACCAATTGCTGAAATAATTATTGGAATATTTACAAATTCAGCAAAATATCCGCCAAATCCTAATGCAACTGTTGCTGCAGTTATGATGGATGTAATGGCAGTTAGCCAGCCTATTAGGAAAGCAAAAAAATTATTTTTAAATGCATTTTTTATGAAAACATATTCGGCTGCAGCTTTTGGAAACATTGATGATAACTCAGCATAACTGAATCCTGCAAATAATGCAACAATAGAGCCCATTGCAAATGCAATCCATACAGAATCTCCAGCAAAACCTGCAGCTTCTCCAATTAACACATAGATTCCGGCACCCAGAATTAATCCAGTTCCATACATTGTAAGTTGGAAAAGACCCATGTGTCGCTTTAATTCAGACATATTCTACAAATCCTAAATAAGAAAATTCAATCCGTATCCTACAAAATATGCAACAACTGCAGCAACACCACCAATGATCAATGTATTGATTCCTGCACGTAGCATTGATCTTTTTACAATCTTTCCTTTTATCATCCCAACAAGAAAAAATGCTGCAGCTACAGATACAATAGAATAAACAAAAGCTTCAGAATTCAGTTCAATTCCTATTATCATAAAAATCATAAACGGAATTAACGGAATTAATCCAACAAGATTAAATCCAATAAATGTACTTAATGAACTATCTAGAGGATTTTTTTCATCCTCAATTAATCCTAACTCTTCTTTCATCATTGTATCTATCCAAACTTTTCTTTTTGATGTAATTATTCGAACTACATCTTCAAGCAATTCATCTTTGAATCCTTTTTCTCTGTAAATATCTCTAATTTCATCTCTTTCTTGTTCTTCTAAATTATCAATTTCCCATTCCTCTTGCTTTCGCTTCATTTCAACAAATTCATTTCTAGCCTTTGACGCTTGATAATTTGCAGCAGCCATTGAAAACCCATCTGCAAACAAATTTGCAAATCCCAAAATTAAGATAATTGTCGAGGGTAATGATGCTCCCATTACTCCTGCAACTATCGCAAAAGTTGTTACTGCTCCATCTATAGAGCCATAAATAAAATCATCAAAGTGTACTTTCATCAGATTATCATTATTTTTTATTCATGGTTATAATGTATTTTGAGAAATATTATTTTGCAATGGCCTTTGTAATGTCAGTTTTGCTAATTATTCCTGTAATTGATCCATTTCCATCTAATACTACTAAACCACTGACATTGTTTTCTAAAATCAGTTTACATGCATCAGACAAACTTTGATTGAATTTAATCGTGATTAATCCCTCAGTCATGACATCTCTGGCTAATGAAATATTTCCAAATCCTTCCTCTGAAAGAAATCCATTTTTGAGATCAGAAATTGTAAATCCTGAATCATCTTCTTCACTTCCAAGCTCAATTGCAACCCTGAATAAATCTCTAAATGAAATTATTCCTACTGCTTCTTCATTCTGATTTTTAACAATCAATCTAGAGATTTTCTTTTCCAGCATTTTTCTTACAATCTTATACAATGGTGCAGCAGTATGAGTAAATTCATAATCATGAGTCATAAAATCTACAACTTTTTTTCCATCGGTAACATTTTCAGCATAATATCTTACAAGATCACTTTTTGTAAAAATTGTTTTTACTTCTTCTTTTTCACCGATAGCCAATGAACTGATACCTTTTTCAATCATAATTTTTGCTGAATTCTCAGGTGTGAGTTCTTGATTTACAAATTCAATTGGTTTCATAATTTTAGTTATAGGAATGTTATCAAGGCTCTGATGTGTAGTCTCTGAAAATAAAAATAACCCAATATCTTTTTCAGTGATTATTCCAACATGTTTTCCATGATCTGAAACAACTAATCTGCTAATTTTTGTGTCTAATAATGACCTAATTGCATCTGAAATTGTAGAGTTTTTTATTATAGTAATTGGTTTTTTTGAAATATTGTTTATTGACAATGACATATATGAAATTTTTTTATATAAAAATGGAATTTATAATTTTCAATTTTGATTGTACTTTGCTTTTCAATTTTGAGAATTAATGGTCTTCTTATATTCTAACAATTATTACTTGAAGTATGGTTAAGTTTCAAAAAATTCTAGTTCCACTTGATGGATCTTTAAATTCTATTAGAGGATTGGATAGAGCTATTGAAATTGCAAAAGGTGGTAATGCTGAAATTACCGGATTTTATGTATTTCATTTACCTGTAGCTGCAGGAATAAAATATACACAAAAAATGAAAGATGAAGCACAAAGAAAGGCTGTCAAGGCTATTGGTCCTGCAATGAATAGAACTCAAAAAGCTGGTGCCACGTTCAAATACAAAACTGGTGGAGGACATACTGGCTCTGAAATTGTTAAATTTGCAGAAAAAGGAAAATTTGACATGATTGTTGTTGGTGCAAGAGGTCTAGGTGGGGCAAAAGAAGCATTTCTTGGAAGCACATCAAATTATGTTATGCATAAAACAAAAGTTCCAGTATTGGTAGTAAAATAAATAATATTTTTTCATATCATTGATATTTGATGTAATAACCTACAAGTATAGGAATTTGAAAAAATATCATCGGTGTAGGATATGGTAGAAAGTAATTTTGATATCTTAGGAATTATTGAGGATTCAACAGAGAAAGAAATTAGAGATGCATTTAGAAGATTAGCACTACAATTCCACTCTGATCGTGGAGGAGAAAATCAACAATTCATAAAAATTAAACAAGCATATGATGATCTAAAAATTGGTAAAAAATATCCTGAGACAGATTATGAAAAATTAAAAAATTCTAAAGTATATTCAGGTGATTCTGAGGCTGATGTTAGAAGAAAAAATCAAATTTTAGGTCAAGAGCTATTCAAAGAAATGAAAACCGCTGAAGAATGGGCTCTAGCATTAAATAAATCAAACTCTACTGGATCACGATTGTTTGGATCAAAAACTCTTGGTGAAATTGAATTAGAAAGAAAAGCAACTGGTGCTTTATCCATTAAGGGAAATTTTATGGCAGGAAGTTTTACTTATGATGGTCATATAGTAATGCAAGGTAGCATTACTAGTCCATCATGGACTCAAGAATATCAAACAAATATTCATCTGACACATGGAGATTTCAAATTTATTAATCCATTAGAAAATAAATACAAAATTGACAATGGTGCAAAAATTACTGTAGATAAAGGCAATGTAGTTATTGGAAATGTTTATGGGAGAAAATTTAAAGTTGAAGATCCTATACGTGTAGGAGTATTTCAAATTCAAGAACATAGAACTCACATTTCAGCTTTGAATGGAAAAATTATTGCAGAAAATCTAGTAAATACCGTATTACTTGAAGCTGATTCAATTATTGTTCTTAATGTTGAAGATGATGTAATATTATCTGCAAGAGAAATTCTATTTTACGGAGGAAAATTTACCTATGATTCAGTTATCGAATTAAAAGAAGGTGGATCAATACGATTCTTTGAGAATTTTTCTATTCAGGGTCTAAGCGGTGATGCAATAATTAAACTTGAAAATGGTAAAAAAATACGATTATTTGATCTCAAAACTAAAAAAATCAAAGATTTATCTGATGAATTTGTACCTGACAAAGAGAATTACCTCAAAGATGCTACTATGGTTGGCCATGGCTTTACAATTACATATGAAATGCTAGATAATCTCTCATTGAAATCTACCAAAAAACAAAGCTGGGCATCAAAATTTGGGTTTTCTAAAAAATAATCAAGTTATAATTAATTTTTACACCTGAAAATGATCATTTCTCATAAATATAGCTTATTTTGAAAATTATTTGTGAAAAAGATAGAGGCTGTAATTAGAAGAAAAAATTTTCCCACAATGAAAACCACTTTGAATATTATAGGGACATACATTATTGATAAACGAAATTTAGATGATAGTAATATTTACGATGAAAGCCCTGGATCTCGTGTTGGTTCTACCAATCTAAAATCTATACCACTTGCAAAAATCGAAATGGTAGTTCCAGATAAAGATGCAAGAAAAGTAGTTGAAATGATCTCAAAAAACTCTGGTTTATCTTCAGACCATGGAGGAAAAATCTTTGTTTCTGAAATGGAAGAAGTTGTAGATATGGAAACTCTTGACGCACAACAAGATCTTGAAACATTTTCAGATGAAAAATCAGAATCAAAGCCATTACCAAAAAGAAGTCGGTTTGTCCCATTACAAAAATTCACTTTACATAAATTGCAAGTAATTTATGAAGAGAACAAAGAAACACTTCGAAATGATTATAGAATTAAATCTTTTAGTGATTTTGTAAATTATTGTATTATGAAATCACTACCAACCTTAGAAAAACAACTAAAGAATCCCACAATTATCTATGAAAATAATTTTGGTGATTTTTAATAATACCCGTTAAACAAAGCTAATCCTACCAAAGTCATACCGACTGCTGCAAGTACTAACTTTGCAATCATGATTTTAGATATTTTCATATGGATAAACCAAAAATGATGGGCCCTACAATAACTCCAATTATCACTGCAACTTTGAGATAATCTTTACCATGTAGTGGTTGCATCTTCTCTCTATGAAATAACTTACTTTTACGTAGATTCATGATGATTACTTAGATTGTTTTTTCTCCTTCATCACCTGTTGCAATGTCTATTGCACGTAAAATTTGTGAAACAAAAATTTTGCCAACCCTTCCATTGTCTTTAATAATTCCTATGACTTCATCCTCTCTTGTATCTGAAATTATAACCTCTAATTGATATTTATCGTTGAATTGTGGCACAAAAATCTCACTTCCTTTTGATGCGTGAATTTCAGGACCTGGTCTCTTTCCTCTTCCTCTGACTTTGGAAACTGTAAGGCCACCTATGCCTATGTCTTTCAATCCTTCACTGATTGCCATTACGTCATTTTCGCCTAGTATTACTTCTATTTTGAGCATTTAGTTATTGTAATTTCAATTACACAAATATAATTTCTGATTTTGATTACTAAATGATAACCATTTGTATATCAAATTTAGACATTGTTATTAATTCTAAATTAACTTTTTTTTTCAATGGTACTTGATTCTGGAGATACAGCATGGATGCTTGTTGCTGGAAGTCTTGTATTACTTATGATTCCTGCATTAGGATTGTTTGAATCTGGCTTGTTAAGGAAAAAGAATGCTGCATCAATTTTCATGCAAATTTTCTTTGGTTTGGCAATGTTGAGTGTCATGTGGTTTATCTTTGGATTTAGTTTATCTTTTGGTGAATCTACTATGGGATTAGTAGGAAATCTAGATTGGGTTTTTCTTAAAGGAATTCCATCTGATGCACCATTAGAACAATATGCCCCAACAATTCCTGGCATGTTATTTGTAAAATTTCAATTAATGTTTGCAGCAATTACTCCTCTATTACTTACAGGAACAATTGCTGAAAGAATGAAGTTTAGTTCATTTGTTATATTCATTGCAGCATGGTCTATGCTAATTTACTATCCCCTTGTCCACTGGGTTTGGGGTGGCGGTTGGTTGGCACAACTTGGTGTAGCTGACTTTGCTGGTGGTATTGTAATTCACACTAGTGTGGGAATGGCAGCGTTAGCTGCAGCACTAGTACTTGGTAAGAGAAGAAATTACGGTCCTGCCATAATGATTCCTCATAGCATTCCACTGGCTGTACTTGGTTCTTCTTTATTGTGGCTAGGTTGGTTTGGATTTAATGCAGGAAGTGCACTTTCTGCTTCTGGTGGAGTTGCAGGAAATACTGTAATTGTAACTCACATGGCATCTTCAATTTCTGCATTAATTTGGGCTGGTCTTTCTTGGATAAGAACTGGAAAACCATCCGTTGTTGCAACAATTAACGGTGCAATTGCAGGTCTTGCAGGAATCACACCTGCATCAGGATATGTGAGCGTTGAGCATGCTTTTGTAATCGGTATAGCAATAGGTGTAATCTCATACTCCGGCGTAGTACTGTTCAAAGAAAAATTAAAGATTGACGATGCCCTTGATGTTAGCTCTGTTCACGGAGTTGCAGGAATTGTTGGTGCACTAGCAATTGGTATATTTGCAAGTACTGCAATTAATCCAGGAGGACCTGACGGATTACTCTTTGGAAATCCTGATCAATTATGGATTCAAGCTGTAGGTGTTGGCGTTGCAGGTGCAATGGGCTTTGGTGGAACATGGATAATTTTACAAATAATCAAACATCTAATTGGGATTAGAGTTTCACCGGAAGTGGAAGATATTGGTTTGGATATTAGTGAACATGCAGAATCTGCTTACTCTGATGAAGAGGAGTTTATGTTGAATATGGATGATTATACAGATGAGTTACAGGATAAAAATGAAATCTTGTTCAAAAAGAAATACCCTGGCAAGAAACAATGACCGTTAGTTATGATGAATTATCAAAACAAGTCCTTGATTTAGACACTAAAGTTAGGTTTGCAGGTGTTGCAAATAGTAAAGGTGAGATGATTGCCGGTGGACATAATGATAATGTTGAAAAAATTTTAGAGGGTGATAATGTTAAGATGTCAATTCATTATGCATTACAAAAAAGAGATCTTTATACGAATTTAGCGTATAAAATTGGTTCAGAACTATCGTCAATTACTGAATATGAAAAAGTTACAATGATTAGCATTCCAATTAATTCAAATGATTTGTTTATGATTAGTACAGAGCCAAGAGCAGATTATTTGAAAATCATTGATTTTGTTCATTCAGCACTTGCTTCTCAAAACTAGAATTACACAGGCATAACATGCTCAGAAGAGTTGATATTCAATAAAGAAAACATAGAATAAAAATGCCAATCCCATTCAATCTTGGAAAAAAACTTGTCTTACTTGTAATGCTTGTAACCATAACTGCATTAGGAGTTACATCTTACATGAGTATTGATTATGCTTCTGAAACTCTAAAAGAAAGAGGAGGGGAATTATTAGTTGGAGAATCTTCCATTAGAGGAGAATCTTTGAGATTATCTTTTGAATCAAGAGTTGAACAAAATAATATCCTTGCAAACGATCCTATGATTCAATCATTAGTTTTACAAATGAATCAAGTTTCAAATGATAAATTAAAAGAATTCCAAGAAAGTAATCGTAGAGATTTTTTAATTCAAGTTCAAGCATTTCAGGAGTTAATTGGATTTTCAATAGGATTTGAAGACACAAAAATAATTGGCAGTAATGGAAAAGT
Organism: uncultured Nitrosopumilaceae archaeon; assembly: GCA_942490965.1. Lineage (GTDB taxonomy): Archaea > Thermoproteota > Nitrososphaeria > Nitrososphaerales > Nitrosopumilaceae > Nitrosopumilus. Next base: position 44,740 of record CALNZF010000055.1, read on the forward strand.
TTTCTTTTCTCTTAGTGGCAACGTGGATCAAGATTTTACCAAACATGAATTTTTTCAAAGAGGATTAAAAGGATCTTTTATTGAATTTGAATCAACAGAATCAGGCAAAAAACTAGTTGTTGTTTCTCCAATATTTGCAGATGACAGTAAAAAAGGAGATGAGCCAATTGGAGTAATTATTTCAAAAATGAGAACCGCATCAATTGATAATATTTTGCTTAATCGAAGTGGACTAGGTGAAACAGGGGAGGTTTACATTGTAAATGATGATTTTTTAATGTTGTCTGAATCTAGATTTTTTGAAGATGCAGTATTTCAACAGCGAGTAGATACCATTGCTGTACAGAAATGTTTCAATGAAGAGAAGGATTATACTGGATTTTATCCTGATTACAGAGAAATTCCGATATATGGATCATCTTACTGTGCATCAGATTTTGGAATTGTGTTACTTGCAGAAATGGATGAAAAAGAACTTGTTGAACCGATAAAAATTTTACAAACTAGAATCCTGCTGACAAGTTTACTCATAACAATGTTGATGGGGTTGGTTGCATACTTTGCTGCAGAATCAATATCACATCCATTAAAAGCCCTCAAAAACGCTGCAAACAAAATTGCAAATGGTAAGTTTGATGTAAGAACAAACATTACAACAGGTGATGAAATTGGAGAATTATCTCATGCGTTTGATTCAATGGCACAAAAACTTGAAGAATCATTAATTGAGATTAAAGAGAAAGAAAAAGTTATCAAACAACTTGAAGGTGGTATGCTACTAAAGTTTTCTCAACATGAAGAAAATGATTGTGTCGGTGTAATTGATATGACTGATTCTACTCGAATATCATCTAAACTATCCGATGATGATGTAAGTAAAATGTATGAAATTTTTCTTAATTTTATGGCAAAAATTATTCTTGAATATAATGGAGAAGTTGTAAAGAATATTGGCGATGCTCTGATGTTTAGATTTGCAAATATCGATTCTACAGATACTGCAGCAATAAAAAATGTTTTAGAATGCTGTTTAACTATGATTGATGCTCATGATGAACTGAAAAAGGAACTTAATGCAGAAAATATAGATGAATTAGATTATAAAATTAGTATAACGTATGGGCCTGTAAAAGTAGCTGAAAGCACTACTTCTAAAATTTCAGATATTTTTGGGCCTACAGTTAATCGATGTTTTAAGATCAATTCATTTTGTCCAAAAAATAGTATAGTAGTTGGCATTAATATGTATGAAAATCTAAAAAGTTATGAAGAATACGAATTTACCCAATTTTGTTCTATTGAAATCAAGCAAAAATATGGTTATAGTATTTTTGAAGTTAAAAGAAGAAAGTAATTTCTATTCTTACTATAAAATATTCTAAATTTTATGCCCAAACCAGATTATTTGAATTGATAATGATTTGCAAAGATGAAAATAACATCAAGTATTTAATTGACTAAATTACGTACTTAGAATATGAATTTTTTAGTATTATCTATGATTTTTACACTTTTAGCTTCTACTTCTTTTGCATACGCTGAAGAATATATCGTTGACATTCCATTTGGTGCATACAATCCTGAATTAAATACTCCTGCAGAAGTCTGGTATGATCCTCCACAGATGTTTGTAACTGTAGGTGATACTGTTACTTGGTATAATGATGATAAAGAAGGTCATACTGTTACAAGTGGAGAAGGTTCAGGAAGATTTGGTTGGATGAGTGATAACTTTGGAACACCAAATAATGTTTTTGATAGTGGTAGATTTATGCCAGGAGAATCATGGTCATACAAATTTGAAGATTCTGGAACATTTTCTTATTACTGTACAATTCATCCATGGATGGAAGGGATTTTAATTGTTGAAAAACAAATCCCTGATTATCCCCATGATGCCACTGGTAAAAAATTGGAATTTCCTTTGTTACAATATACTCCAGATAGAAGTATAGAGGTAAATCTGTCATGGGATCCTCAAGTCATTAAAACTCATGAAAAAATCCAATTTGTTTATCAATTCTATGATCCACAAACAAATTCCAACTTAGCACAAATGAAATATAATTTTATAATCTTTCAAAATGGACAAGAAATTTTTAGAGATGAAGGACTAAGTCAAATTGGAGGAGATTATAGAAATTTTGTTTTTAGCGATTCTGGATCTGTTATAATAAGGATAGAGGGAATTCATTCTCCTTCAGTTTTTGCTGAAGAAAGTGTTACCGTATTTGGTGATGTCAAAAGTAATGAACAGCGTTCTGTTGATTTTACCACTGCAGTTTATGATAATCCGGAAAAAACATTCCATGAAACATATCATACAAAACCAGCTCAAAGACTAACAACCTATTACGAATTAATGTTATTCATTATTCTTATTCCAGGGGTGATGTTCATTATTGCATTTCTATGGTTAAAGAAAAAACCTAAAATCAAAGATGAAACGCCAGGCGCTGTTAAAATTTAAAATAATAAAAAGAAATTAAAATTTGACGAACTAATCTAATCGATTAATTCAGTCCAACCTTTGATGAAGACTGAGTTCTTGTAGAGTGGAACTGGTTGTCCAACAGTAAAGTCCATTGGTCGCATCCAAAAGATTGCTTTTGTTGGGCATACACCGATGCATGCACCATCTGAAATACATCTTTCTGGGTAGAAGACAAATGCTTTACCTCTCTTCCAGCCTTCAACTGGTTTTACTCTAAGGACATCTGGTCCAAGTGTGGTACAGATTTCTACACATAGTGCGCATCCGATACACATTTGTTCGCTGATGTCTGGAATAATTCCTACTGGCATAACAAAATTATTTCTTGATTTGGCATTAATATAATTTGCCTAGAAACATCGTCTTATAACGGCGTTTAATATTTTACAACGGCGTTATAATTCTGATCGCTATTTTAGATCTTCTTTTATCATTTCATGCTATCATCTGTTTGATTCAAAGAACTTATGATCAAATCATTTTCTGTTTTTTTGAGAAAATATACGCCTGTTTTTTCTGATTTAATGATGTGTTTTCCTCCTGGTGATAGAACCCAATCTCCATTTTCTTTTTTTCGTGCTATTCCAGTTATTACAACTGATGATTTAGCATGATTACCTATTGATGAGAGTAACATGACACATGAATTAATGAATCTGGCAGATTCTAATTCATCAAACAAATTGTATATCCCATTAAACGAGTCAATAATTACCAAAAATCTATCTTTTGATACTTGGGAGATAATTTCTGATAATTTTTTTTCCCAGTTTATTTTATTTGGGCAAAAAATTGTTAAATCCTCTTTTTTTTGAATCATTTTTGATTCTACATATCCAGTATAAAGCAAATCCATGTCGATGAAAATTATCGGATCCTCTGTCGAATTGATTAATCTATTCAGAAATTCCATTTTATGGAATGGCTTTGAACATAAAACAATATTTGGATTGTTTTGTTCAAATTTAATTTGAATTTGTGTTAAATCATTATCTATGATTTGCTCAGGATTTTTATCCAACACCACATTAGCATTCTACAGATATAATAATGAATTTAGAATCAAAAGACATTTCAGATGATTTCCCAACCTCAGAGAAAATTTATCTAAATAACGCATCTGTTTCTTTAATGCCTACTCAAAGTATTGAGGCTATGAAAGAATTTTTAATTACATACAATTCCATTGGTCCTGATTCAAAAGAGTCTGAGTCTTTTGTTAATGATAAACTACAAAATGTACGAAAAAGTATGGCAAAAATCATTTCTTGCCAACCTGATGAAGTTGTTTTAACTCAAAGCACCACTGACGGAATCAATTTTGTAGCAAACGGATTATCTTTTGATGATAATTCGAATATGATAATTCGAGGAATGACACACGAACATCATGCAAATTTTTATCCATGGATTAAATTACAAGAAAAAATCTCTGTACAAAATTTACCTATTGATGATAATGGTTTTTTTAAATTAGATGATTTAGAATCTCTTGTCAATAATAATACAAAACTAGTTGCACTTAGCCATGTGTTGTATAACACCGGTGCAATCATACCTGTAGAAGAAATAGGAAAAATTCTTGAAGGCAAGGTTCCATTTTTTATTGACAGTGCACAAAGTATAGGCTGTATTGGAGATATTGATGTCTCAAAAATTAAATGTGATTTTATGTCCTTTAATGGGTCTAAATGGCTTTGTGGTCCTATGGGCACGGGATTATTTTATTGTAAAAGAAACTCTAGTGTGTTATTAGAACCCAAAACCATTGGTGGTGAATCTGCAATTATTTATGATGATTCAAAGCTAGCATACAAAGAATTACCAGATAAATTTCAAACAGGATTTAGAAATTATGTGGGAATAGTTGGGTTAGAGTCATCTGCAAATTATTTATTAAAATTTGGAATGAATAACATCCGTGAAAAAAACAAATCTCTGTCTAATATTTTAAGAGAAGAATTATCAAAAATTCCAAATATTATTCTATATGGACCTGAGGATCCGAATATCAGAACAAGTATTGTTTCTTTTAACATCAAAGGATTTGATTCACAGCAAGTTGTTGATAAACTTGAAAAACAAAATATAATCTTAACAGTAAGAGAAATAATGGACAAAAAGATTGTACGAGCGTCTCCTCACTTTTTCAATACTGAATCTCAGATTTTTAATGTAATTGATGCGATAAAGAAATTATAGGTTTTCTTGTTCTTCTATTACCATCATTGTTAGTGTAGATTGAACTTTACTAATTCTTCTAACTTTGTTGGTAATAATTGCACGTAATTTTTCAGCATCATTAGAGGTTAACTTTAAGACAATATCATACACTCCGTATACGCCTTGAACCTCAAATTGGACATCCTCTTCTGCAAGAATTTGTTTTACTTCGTTGATGATTGATTCGTCTGATCCTAAATCAGAATTCAATAGGACATATGCTGTAGGCACAAGTGAGTTTTTCATAAGACCGTATTTAACCTTTCATTGTTCAAAATTGATTAATCAGCAATGCATTTTGATGATGTGAAACCAATAGATCTGTCACTTACAATATCTGAGTCAATCCCAAGCTTTCCTGGATCTCCAACACCACAATTCATTGATTGGTCTGATATAGAACATGACGGGTATAATCTTGAACTTTTGTTCCTAAGTTCACATACAGGAACACATCTTGATGCTCCATACCATTTTGTCAAAAATGGTTTAAAAATCCATCAAATTCCACTAGATAGACTCTTTGGAAAAGCCATCCTAATAAAACTCAAAAAACCAAAAAATATTCCTATTACAAAATTGGATATCACATTATTTGAAAAAAAGAATGGCAGAATCCCAAATCATTCTTCAATCTTTTTCTTTACAGATTGGCAAAAAAATCTGAAAAATAATAATTATTTTACTGAAAATCCCGGACTAGATGCATCATCTGCAAAATATCTTTCATCTAAAAAAATCAATTTAGTTGGTATTGACTCCCCCAGTATAGATCTTGGAAAAGATGGATCATTTACTGTACATCGTATTTTATCAAAAAACAATATTTTGATAGTAGAAAATTTGACAAATATGAACAAAATACGATCTTTGGAATTTAATTTTACCATTCTTCCATTAAAGCTAAAGGATGCTACGGGTTCCCCTGTTCGTGCAGTAGCGTCATAATTACGTATTTTCGGAATACTAAAAATACAGAGCAATCTTAAATTTAACATGAGTAAACCTGGAAATATTTGGCGAAAGGTTCATGGTAAGATTACTAAAAAACCCACAAACTTTTCTTGGTTAATTGAAGAAAAATTGGCAGGTTCAGGTATTCCAACAAGTTTTGACGAATTTGATTGGCTTTTGGATCAAGGTGTAAAATCAATTGTAACTATGACTGAGCAAGCATTACCAGACGAGTGGGTTGAAAATATAGGATACCTTCATGTTCCAACTCCTGATTTGACTGCTCCTGATATGGATAGAATAGATTCAGCAGTGGATTTCATAGATGAACAAATTAAAAATAATCAAGCCGTAATGGTCCATTGTGCAGCTGGAATGGGAAGAGCTGGAACAATACTTGCATGTTATTTTATAAAATACAAAAAATTTTCAGCAGATGATGCAATTAAAAAAATTCGAGATCAAAGACCAGGATCAATTCAATCTGAAGTACAAGAATTAGCTATTGGATTTTATGAAAAACATGTAAGAAATTAGTTTAAACAAATTCTGAAACTAATTTTCCATCTACAACTTTAATTTTCAAAGTTTTATTTTCTTGAAAAATCAAAGTTAATCCACCGTCTGCATCAGGATCTTCTACTTTAACAAGTTCTAACATTTTGATTGGGTCAAATTTTTCCATTCATATCACCTATTCTGGAATTGATACGGTTTCAATTTTACCATCAACTGCTTTTATGAATAGAAACCTGTTGTCTTTGAAGATAAATGTGATTCCATCTTCTTTATCAGGTTCTTCAACTTCAAGTATTGGTTGTCCTAACAGACCATCGTATTTTGCCATTAATTATTACCCAAAAAAGTTCCTTATATCCCTAATTGATTGTAATTTCAATTTCATTGGAGCTGTTTTTAATACTTCCAGTTTCTGTAAAGTCATGTTTTTGCCAGGATGCAAAAGATTCTGCTCCAATCTTGTGTTTACCTTTTCCTAAATCTGATGCTTTGAATACAAATTTCTCATTAAAGTCAAATAGTTCCTGTCTGACTTCTTCCTCTGACAGTCTGATAAATGGTTCAAAGTTTTTGGCTACCTGCACCCAAATTCGTCTATCTTTCATTGGATTGACAAGTTTTGGATTTCTAGTCCAAAATATTGATGCCTTTCTGTAAGTATCAATAGTACGTCCCAGTTCCTTCTTTCTTAATCCGCCTGAAGTCAATTTTATGCCATATTTCATTTTGAATGAAACATCGTTATTGTTATAGGCTTTAGTCCAATTTGCCTCATTGAAGGCATTTCTAATGTCTCCTTCGACTGAAAATTGAACATTTATCTCGATATTTTCATCAGATGAGTATGCATCCTTTGATTTTGTTAATTCTATTGCAGAAATCTTGCTTTCTCCCATTGTTACCGCTCATAATGATTTATATCCGCAATAAGTGCTTTTTCTGAATACATGAATGCAGAAGTAATCAGTTCTGAGCCTAAAGAGATCAGCCTTTCAATCACTGAAACTGATATAGGAATTTTATACATAATTCAACATGAACTGCTAAAAGCATCAAATATCGATTTTGCAGGTGTTATTGTAAAGCATCCTCTTACCAATGAATGTTGGATGAGAGTTAATTCAAATTCAAAACCACTCGGTGAAATTAAAAAAGCAACAGAATCAGCAGCTAAAATGGCTCAAGAATACAATCAACTATTCCATTCTCAAATTAAGGTAAATTAGATTTGAAGTTTTGCCCCAAATGTGAGGTCAAGTTAAAAAATAGCGGTTCAGGCCTCCAATGCACAAAATGTGGTTACAGTGAAGGTGGAGAAACAAAAACAACAAAAAAAATTACCGCCGAAGAAGAACCAGACTTTTCACTTTTAGCTTTTGAAGGAAATGAAGGGGAAGAATCTAATCCAACAGTCGAAATAATATGTGAAAAATGTGGACATAATGAAGCAGTTGGCTGGATGTTTCAAACTAGAAGTGCGGATGAACCTACAACAAGATTTTATCGTTGTCAAAAATGTAAATACACTTGGCGTGATTACACATAAGGTTTAACTGGAACATAAAGACAAGAAAATTGATTTGACTTTTGAAGCAAAAACAAGCGGATCAGACGATCTAAAGGCTATCATTTCTGCAATTTCAACACTTGTTGAAGAAGCAACATTTGTTGCAACAGCAGAAGGAATTACTTTTAGAGGAATGGATCCATCACACGTAGCTCTTATTGATATTTCATGGCCTAACTCCGCATTTGAAAAATATGAGTGTGATAGTGATATTAAATTTGGAGTAAGAATTGATGAATTCTCCAAACTTATCAAAAGAGCAGATAAAAATGATAGCATAGAAATTAGTATATCTGAACAAAACATGTTACTTGTAACAGTTGGAAAAAATAAAAAATACAAGATGCGTTTAATCGAAAGTTCTGCAACTGATACACCATTGCCAAAAATTCCTTATGACTCAAAAATTATTTTGACTTCTTCAAAGTTTGACAAAATTCTCGGCGATGTCCAAGTTGTATCCGATTATCTTACAATACATACATCTGACTCAAAAGGAGATTTTTCTGGAAAAGGCGATTCTGGTGAAGTTGTAATTGAACTAGACAAAGACGATAAAGAAATTGAAGAAATTTCTTCAAAAGAAGATAGCGTTGGTACTTACAGCCTTGAATACCTAAATCCTGTAGTAAAAGCAGTAGGTTCTAACGTAGGCTCAATTACATGTGAATTTTCAAGCGCAAAACCTCTTAGAATTGAATTTAAAGTAGCAAATATTGGTAGAATTCACTTTTACTTGGCTCCACGCGTAGAAAGTTAAAGCATTTAAAGATTAACTAGTTCAGGTATTTTGAATTGAGACTCGTAATAAAATATGGTGGAACATCTATTTCTGCTGCAAAAGATATTCAAGCTGTAGCTACTCATCTTAACGAATTATCAAAGAAAAATCAAATTGTTGTTGTTTGTTCTGCTATAAGTGGAACTACTGATGATTTGATAGAAATATCAGAATCTATAAAAAAAGAAAATAAATCTAAAGCTGAGCAACTTGCATCAAAAATTACCAACAGACATAAACAATTAGCAAAAGAAACAATCAAAAAATCTGACGTACGTAAAAAATTACTTGCAAAACTTGATGAAGATTTTGCTGAGCTTCTTGCTCTAATTGATGGAATGGTGCTGTTAGGAGAAGTTACATCAAGAACAATGGATTATCTGATTTCATTTGGTGAAAGATTATCAATAAAATTAGTTTCTGCTGCAGTTAATGATTCAGGAGTTAAATCAATACCTCTAACTGGAAAAGAAGCTGGAATTGTTACTGATTCTAATTTTGGTGCGTCAAAACCATTGATTGATACAACCAGATTAAGAGTTTCAAAAACTATTGATGCATTATTGTTAAAGAAAACAATTCCTGTTATTGGGGGATTTGCAGGAGCAGATCAGCATGGACATGTAACTACATTTGGTAGAGGCGGCTCTGATTATTCAGCTACAATTATTGGTTCATGCATTAAAGCAGATGAAATTTGGTTAATGAGCGATGTAGATGGTTTAATGACTGCAGATCCAAAAATTGTAAAGAATGCTAAACTACTCAAAGAAGTCTCTTACGTAGAAGCAATTGAAATGGCATTGTTTGGTCGTTCGCCCACTGATCAAAGCCGAACTCCTCGCAGAATCGTTGCCACAGGCTGTCGCTGACGACGCCGACAAAGACGCGGGCACCATCACTGCAGGTAAATATGTCGTACACAGACCAGGCGCTGCGTCGCACGCTCATGGGCGGCGGTTCCTCGCCCAGCACGCCCTGCTGGGCGATATGCTGGCCCACCATGAACGCCGTGGTTTCGAACAGCGAACTGGTGACATGGTGCCCTGTGCCGGTTCGGTGACGTTCTTCGAGGGCAGAGAGAATGCCGATTACGCCAAACATGCCGCCGGTGATATCGATCACCGAGCTGCCGGCGCGCATGGGCTTGTCGGGCAGGCCGGTCATGTAGGCCAGCCCGCCCATCATCTGGGTGACCTCGTCCAGCGCGGTGCGGTTTTCGTAGGGGCCGCTGAGGAATCCCTTCAGTGAACAGTAGATCAACCCGGGGTTATCCTGCTTGACGTCCTCGTAACCGAGGCCGATCTTGTCCATCGCGCCCGTGCGGAAATTTTCGATCATGATGTCACTGCGGCGCACGATATCCCGCGCTAGTGCCAGGCCCTCATCGGATTTGAGGTCGATGCAGAGGCTGGACTTGTTGCGGTTGTACATGGCGAAGTACCCGCCGCCCGAGCCTTTCAGCCTGCGGGTATTGTCACCCTTCAAGGGTTCAACCTTTATCACGTCGGCGCCGAGATCAGCGAGGATCAGCCCCGCGGTCGGTCCCATAACCATGTGGGTGAATTCGACCACCCTGATGCCGCAGAGTGGCCGTTGATTACCTGCTGTGCCATTGTCGAGTCCTTGATGCGTGCTGGCCGTGCAGGTTAAATGATAATATGATATATCATTATATCTTATTCGCGGACGCGGCGTCCGCGATGTCCTTACCGAATGGGGAGCGTGGCGCTGTGGCGTCAGTCGATATACACATCAGCGAAGTGGGCCCCCGCGACGGCCTGCAAAGCATCAGACCATCATGCCCACGGCGGATAAGAAGCGCTGGATTAGCAGCGCTGGCTGCGGCCGGTACCCCCGAGATCGAAGTGGGCTCATTTGTGCCGGCGCGCGTGCTGCCGCAAATGGCCGATACGGCGAAGAGGTCGTTTCGCACGCGGGACAGATCGCGGGGCCTGATCGTTGCGGTACTGGTGCCGAACCTGCGCGGCGTGCAAGGACGCCCTGGCGGTGCGGCCGCATAAAATAACCATCCCCCTGTCAGTGAGCGAGACCCACAGCCTGAAGAACGTCAAGCGATACCCATGACCAGATGCTGCCGGAGGTGCGCGCGTTGCATTCGTGAACGTATCGATGAGCTTCCCGCTGGAAGAGCGCCCGCAACTTCGGAGTCGGGTTCCCTGTCCACCGCCTTCGGCTGCACCCTGGAAGGCATGGTGCCGCTGGCGAAGCGTACTGGACATGGCTGAGAAGCTCGTGGCTGCCGGATGCGATGAAGTCGGTCTTTCCGACACCACCGGCTTCGCCAACCCGGTGCAGGTGAAAGAGTATGCGCGCCGCATACGGCGACCTGCTCGGTCCGGACAAGCTGACCGGTGTACACCTGCACAACACCCGCGGCCAGGGCCTGGCCAATGTCATGGCGGCACTGGAACTCGGGTTTACCACCATCGATGCCTCCATGGGCGGTATTGGCGGCTGTCCCTTTGCCCCGGCGCCAGCGGCAATATCGTCACCGAGGACCTGGTCTTCCTGCTGGAGAGCCTGGGCTTGCGCACGGGTATCAACTTCGAACGACTGATGGATGCGCGCGCGGGTCCTGGCGGAGGCCCTGCCTGGCGTGGAGCTGTACGGTTTTACCCCCGACGCGGGGCTGCCCAGGGGATTTCCGGCCGGCGACGGCCCAGTCCGGCGGGTAGAGCCGCTTGCCGAAACCGGTCCTGAGAAACAACCACAGCAGACAACCGCACAGCAGGGCGAGGCCGAGTTCGGCGGCGGGTATGTTCAACACCTCGTGGATCTTTTCCGGGCTGCCCCGGTACAGAAACAGGATACCGAGGAAGTAGACGGCGACCACCGCCGCGCGGCTGAGGATACCCAGCCCGACGCCGTGCATCTGGGTGATCACCAGCAAACCGAAGAACCCGAACAGGAACATGCGCCAGACACCCGCATCCTGCGTCAGGTAGGCGACCATCGCACCGTGTAACAGCACGAACACTTCCAGCAACAGTGTCCACACCCGGTCGGTGTGGAAGCGCGTGAAAAACAGACTGCCCTGCAGTAGCAGCATCAGAATGTAAAAAGTGCCCAGCAGGTGGCCGATGTTGTCCTCGATAGGGTGGAACCAGAAGGTATAGACAATGGCCCAGGAAAAATAATAACCGTGGTAGCGGCGCAGGAAACCCACAGGTCGCTCTACAAAATCGATCTTACGGCCAAAAAACAGGCCCCGTCGGCTGTTCTCCATCATCAGCACGAACACCAGCAGGAAGATCACCGAGAACTGGGAGGACCAGCACCGAGGTGTCCTGGGCCAGCCCGTCGTAGGTCAAACGCGTCTGAAAATATGCAGCGCGACAAACACAGGCATTGAAGCCAATCGCGAGACTGTTGATACCGGGTGCAGCCCGGCGGTGTAACCCGGGCGCTTATCTGGGCCCAGGCAATCAGGCCCCACAGGCCCAGTTGGTGCAGGCCGTAGAGGAACCAGGCGGAAAACCGGGTCCAGAAATTGGGTTCTGCCAGCTTCCAGTAGTACCAGAGATTGCCCTGGTCGGGAATAAACATGTCGGGTGAGCTGTAAGGGCCCAGGGCCACGATGACTGCCATGATCAGCAGGCGCCGATCCCCAGTGCGTGGTAACGCGTCATCTATTTGGCTCGAGGCAAGCGCAGGGAGGAGTGATGATGGCTCGGGGTGCAGTACACGGATGCCTCTGGAACCGTGTGGCGACAGGACGTCGCCACCCGAGCCTGCACATAGACATGCGCTTGTTGGCGTGTTCCAGCGAAGCGTTAACTTCGTCAATAGCCCCCCGGTGACCTGTGCTAGTGGCAGGTCATCTGCCGACCGCTGCGCAAAACCATCGGTACTGGTGGCCAATTTCAAGCACTGCGAAAGCCCTGTTCGTCCTTCAGGTAGCTATCGAGAAACGCGGTAGTGGCAATTTGCACCATTCGCAAGGCATCCTCCTGTGGCGGCTGCCTCGCGTTCGGGCGGCAAATCAGGTTGCCCAGGTAGTGGTCGGCGCCCTCCAGGTACCAGTGCGTACTTGTCGCCCGGCATTGCCGTCTCCCAGGACATCAGGTGCATACGCCAGTCGGGCCAGAAGCGCGGCTGTACGTCCCAGGTGCCGGTGCTTACCAGGGTGGGGGTGGCCAGTGTCAGCCAGCTGTCGCGGGTGATCTCGTCGAACATCGGCCCCGGGGGATTCAGGGCGAGTACCGCGTCGACTCTCTCGTCAATTGCGCCGTGATACTCCCCGCTGTCCGGGTCCAGTGCGGCGGCGCCGCCGAACTGCTGCGCGGTGAACGCGCCGAAGGAGTGGCCCGCGATACCGATGCGCGTGCTGTCGACCCTGCCCGCGAGGTCGGTTACCTGTTGTTCCAGTTCAGGCAGTGCATCCAGCAGGTACGCGAGGTCCCGCGTGCGCGCCTGAATCAACCCGAGGTTGCCGCGCAGCAGGCTGTAGAAAATACCCTTCGCCATGCTGCAACAATCCAGGTGGTCGGGCGCTATCACCACGTAACCGTGGGATACCCAGTGTTGAATCACGCGGTCGTAACTGTTGCGATCAGACCAGTTGCCGTGGGAAAAAAGCAGCAGTGGAAACTCGCCGTCGTCGTCGGGGTAGTAGAGGTTGAGTTCAAGCGGGCGCTGTTTCATCGCCTGCCAGCGAATGTCGCGCACGGTGGCGACCGGGTGGGGGCCGGTGGCGGCTCCGTAGAGGGCGTCCACCACGGCGCGGTCCGCGCGCAGCGGTTGCGCCGGCGGTAGTTCCACATCGTCGGCGCAGCCGCCGAGCGTCGACAGCAGGGTGAGAAGCAACAACCGGTAGAGAATACGTCTCACGGCAGGCTCTCCAGGAAATCCAGGGTATCGCGCGCTGACTGCCCGGGACGTTCCAGTGGAATGACGTGGCCCACCCCGGGATAAACGATGGTTTCCACGCTGGCTGCATTGACCAGTTGATCGCGGAACAGGAATGCGTGCGTCGCCGGCAGCTGCGGGTTGTCCTCGCCCCACAGCACCAGTACCGGCGCGGTGATACGCGACAGTTCGTCGCTGATATCCTGTGGGCGCCAGCCGCGCATACGCTCGAATTCCGCCCAGCGATTTCCCGCGCCGCGGTACATGCGGTGTATTTCCCCGGCCAGGTCATCGCTTACCACTGAGGTATTGGCGACGGCCGCCTGCGAGAAAGGACCTGAACAGGGAGCGCGGACAGAGATAGAAGAGATAACCTGCCCAGTCGGGCAGACCCCGTTCCATGTACTTGTTGGTGACCGCGGCATGCCCGGCGCGTTAATCAGTACCAGCTTGTCGACACGCTGTCGGGTTAGTGGGCGGCCAAATACCAGGCCACTGCGCCGCCGGTGGAGGACCCCGCTATCGCTGCCTGACGGATCTCCAGGTGATCCAGCAGTGCCGTCAAGCAGTTGTACGCCGCGTGGACAGCGAGTAGTCACCGCTCGGGTCGGGGCCGGTGAGGCCATGGCTGGTCAGGTCGTAGCGGATGACGGTGAAGTCGTCGGCCAGGGCGTCCACCCAGCGCTGCCACTGGCGCATGGTGTAGAAGTGGGAATGGATCAGCACCAGCGGTGGACCGCTGCCCGTTACCCGGTAAGCGAGGTTTACGCCATCGACTTCCAGTCGCTTCAGGTCAGCGCCGCCGTATTCGCGCTCCAGCTGCGCCATCGGAATATCGCGGTTGCTCCACGCAAGGAAGGCGACCGACAAAATGAACAGCAGGGTCAGGGCGAGGAAACCGCGCCCCATCCAGCGCAAGAGTGTCATCATCGTCAGTGCTTGTCGTAGCGTTCGCCGGCGTCGAGCAGTTGCTGCGCATCGAGCAGGCTGTTCATGTCGGATATATCGAGCATGTCGCCGTGGCGGCTTGGCGTGCTGCCGTCGCGCGCGATGGTCCTGCGAGCAGGTCCTGCATGACCGGGCACACCCGGTGCAGCAGTGCCACGGGGTACAGTGCGATGCGGTAGCCCATGCCTGCACTTCGCGCGAACTGGCCAGCGGGCTGCCACCGCCCTCCACCAGGTTGTGCACCAGCGGGATAGCCTGCTCCGAACGCGCTTGCCAATGGTGCTGCATTTGTTCAATGCTCTGCGGCGCCTCAATAAACAGCACATCCGCACCTGCCTCACGGTAGCGCGCGGCCCGTTCCAGCGCATCTTCCAAGCCGTTTACGCCCAGCGCATCGGTGCGCGCGATCAACAGGGTGTCGTCGTGTTCCCTGGCATCCAGCGCGGCCTTGATTTTGCCCACCATCTCCTCGCAGCGGAAATCACCGCCTTGCCCGCCATATGACCGCAGCGCTTGGGCGAGACCTGGTCCTCCAGCTGCAGGGCTGTGGCACCGGCCCGCTCCAAAGTGCGCACCGTGCGCTGTACATTGATGCGCGTTGCCAAAGCCTGTGTCCATATCGACGATCAGCGGTAGCGCGACGCGATCACGCAGAATAGCGTACGGTCGTCTGCCAGCTCACTGGCGCTGACCAGTCCCATGTCCGGGCGGCCGAAGCGGGCGAAAGACAGGCTGGCACCGGAAAGGAAGGCGCATTCGAAGCCGGCCTGTTCTACCAATAGGGCCGAAAGACCGTCGTAGACCCCGGGAGCCTTGATCAGTTGTCCCGCAGTCAGCAGTTGCGCCAGTTTTTCGCGGTGAGTGCCGCGGTGATCAGTTTCATCCAGCTCCAGCTCCATGCGGTACTGGAAACGATCCGGGTGGTAGTACACCTGCAGGTGAGTCCACCAGGACCTCCTTCCCTTTGCGCGTTTCGAAAGATGTCGCACGAGGCTCAGCAGTGGCGCACCCACACTGGTGTCGAGGGCGGTGCCAGTTCCGTGGTGGCTGCCACGGCGCTGATGGTCTGGGTCACATGGGTAATTTTCATGCCCTGTTTGCGGAAGATTGCCAGTCGCGGGGATTTCTGGAAATCCCGCTTGCCGACGGTTTTCTTCAGCCCGCTGGTCCAGCTGTCATAGTAGCCGAAGGGCTGTCCGTCCCGGGAGCGCACCCGCACCAGGTGCAGTGCCTTGTCCTTGTCGGCCAGCCCCAGCGCCTCGCGCACAGGGCGGGCGGCACCTGTTTCTTGCACTCCAGCACCACCACCTCCGTATGGCGTGCCATGCTCTCGATTTCCTGCAGCATACCCACCAGGGGTGCTTTTACCGGCCGCGGTGCGTACTCGTAGGTAACGTGGGTGCCCTTGCCGCGTCGACGCTCTACCAGGATTCGGCCGCCAGCTCATCCATGGCGCGCTTGGCGGTGATGCGCGAGACGCCAAAGGCCTCCGCCAGTTGTTGCTCAGTGGGCATTTGCGCGCCGTTGTCGATGGTGCCGTCCAGGATGGCATTTTTCAGCAGGCTGTACAGTCGAAATACAGGGGTGTCGGAATGTCCTGCTGCAGCGTTTGCAACTGCTGTCGTTGAATATGTCTGCAATGGTATGCATTTGAACTGTCTCTTCTCGCAATAAGTATTAATGTTATATCAGGTCTTTTGTGTGGCTCAGGGGGTTTGCTGCTGCTCCCACCAGCTGGGCAGAATTTCACTGGCACTGGCGCTCCAGACGCCCTTCCATTCCGCTGATGTACTCCAGCGCCTGCTCGAGTTTGCCGATGCGGTGCGGCTGGCCCAGCATCCAGGGATGAATATTCAGTGCCAGGATGCGCCCGCCCCGCTTTGTGCTTCCGCAGCAGGAAATCACAGGCATCGCACACCTGTTCCAGCCAGGACTGCTCCGAATGCAGGTTGTTCATCAATGATGAACCGGTCTTCCAGTTCATTGGACAGTGGCATGGCTGATCAGGTCGCCGTTGTCGGTACGAAACGCGTAGGGCATATCGTCGTTCACCCAGTCGCAGAAATAGTCCACGCCGTTGGCGGCGAGCAGTTCGGGTGTGCGTTCGCTCTCGTTGCGTGCCGGACTGATCCAGCCGCGTACCGGTTGGCCGCTCAGTTCGCGCAGGCGGGACAGGGAGCGTTGTACCAGTTCCTGCTTCGCATCCCGATCCATGCCGCCGTAGTGCAGGCGTCCATATTCCAGCCGTGGCAGAGAATTTCATCGCCGCGCGCGGAATTACGCTCCAGCAGGTAGGGCGTACCGTTCTGCCAGCTGCGTGTTGATGGCAAATGTGGGTTTGATGCCGTAGCGATCAAAGGCCTTGCAGAAAGCGATAGATGCCCACGCGGTTGCCGTAGTCCCGCAGGGTGTAGTGGCGCAGGTCGGGGTAGGGCATGGTCATGCCACCGGGCACCGGCAAACGGTTTGCCCTGCTGGTCCAGCGGAAAGTACTGCAGGCCGACATTGACCCACAGTGCCAGGCGCTTGCCCCATCGGGCCAGCTGACGGGTTTGCGTGTTGCCAGCATGCTCCACTCGTAGCGGTCGTGGTCCATACCGTAACTGCGGTGCGGATAGTCGAGGTGTTCGTTATCCAGTGTCATTCTTAGCGCCCTGGCTCCGTGGCCGCGATGTCGGCGAGGCTTTGCTGTCGTAGTAATGATCGATAAAGTGGCGCGCGATCTCGCGCCCGGTGGTGATCCACACGTCCGGATGCCCGGTGATGTATTCGAGGGCTTCCTCGAAGGCTTTCAAGCGGTGTGGACAGCTGACCTGGTAGTTGTGGGTGGGTATGCACATGACCGTACCGGACTCCTGCCCCTCGGCATACAGGCGGTCAAAGTTGTCCTTCAGCATCTGCCCGTAGCGGCGCGGCTCCACCCGGTTGACCACGTAAGCGATGGTGTCGTTCATCTCCAGCGAGTAGGGAATGGAAACGAAGCGTTTGTCACTCCTGAGGCGGATGGGTGTGGGCTGGTCGTCGTGAAACAGGTCGCAGGTGTAAAAGCCGCCGTCCTCGCCGAATAATTCCGTACCCACCTCGGCGAACAGGTCCAGTGTGAGTTCGGAGTGCGACAGCGCAGGCGCCAGGTAGCCGGCGCATTGCTGGCCAGTGTGCTTGAGGATGCTCTCCATGGAGTCGCGAATCATGTCCCGCTCCTGCTCCTCGGACATGCCGTAGGTGTAACGCGTGTTGTAGATGCCGTGGCTGAAAAACTCCCAGTCGCGCTCGGCGCACAGGGCGATGATTTCCGGGTGGTGATCACACAGCGCGGTGGACAGGGAGATAGGAACCGCGCACGCCGTAGTTGTCCAGCACCTCCATCTGGCGCACATGGCCCGACCCGGTTGCCGTAGTCGCGAATACTGTAGCCGGGCGTTGCCGGGCAGGGCTGGGGCCAGGCCTTGCGGTACGGGTTGGCGGGCGGGTCCAGTTCGTAGAACTCGATATTGGGTGCGACCCAGAAGGCGAGCGCGCGCCGCCGGGCCACTCTATGCGCGGTCGATTCTCGTAGGGCCAGTAGTCGTAGAATCCGGGATCGTTCTTCATCGCTGCTGTTTGTCCAGCCACTCGAGTACCTCGTCCACGTCGAGCACGTCGGCGTACTTCAGGGACAGGTCGGTCAGATTGGCGAAGTGGTAGCTCTCGTGCTTGTCCGCCACGCACTCCTCGGGAACGATGGTGCGGTAGCCGCGGGACAGGCTCTCCACGGCCGTGGCACGGATGCAGCCGGAGGTGGAGCCGCCGGTCAGGATCACCGTGTCGACCTGGTGCCAGACGAGCAGGGACTGTAGCTGTGTTTCGAAAAAGGCCGAGGGCATTTTTTTCAGGTAGATCACATCGCGCTCACGGTCGATATCCAGGCGGTCGTCGAACTCACTGCGTTCGGAACCGAACTTGATGTTCTGCAGCGAGTCGGGTGTGTCGGTACGCGTACCCCAGATGCCGGCATCCTCGCCAGACGCCATGTAGGCCACGTGAGTCCACACGACCGGCCAGCCCAGTGCGCGAAAGCGGGTGGCCAGTTGATTGACATATTCCAGTTGCCCGGGATCGGTCTCGTAGGCGGTGGCGAACAGGTCGGTGCGGGTATAGGCCTTCTGCAGGTCGATGTTGACCAGCACCGCCTTGTTGCCAAACCCGAAGCGTTTGCGCGCGGGGTTGTTTTGCACATCCTGGTAAATTTCCCTGGCGGTCTTGTCGCTGGTTTCCATACTCGAGTGTCTCCTGCTGCCGGGGTATCCTGCAAAAGATATATTATTATGTCTTTAAGGTATATAGTCAGTGCCCTGTCCCATTGTCAGGAACAGTCAGGAACAGGTCAGGAACAGCGGTCTGAGCATCCATTGAAACTCTACAGTCTGGATCACTCGCCCTATGCGACCCGGGTGCGCATGCAGATACGAAAAAGGGGCAGCTGCCGATGTGGCGATCGTGCCGCCGCCCGCGGCCCTGCGTACCGATGAATTCACGGAGCGATTTCCCTACGGCAAGATTCCCGTACTGGAACTGGACGACGGCTAGCCACCTGCCGGACTCCTGGGTGATCATGGAATACCTTGAGGGTTGTTTGCCCGACAGCGGCTGTTGCCCGCTGATGTGCTGGAGCGGGCCGCCATGCAGACCCTTGTACGCTGCACCGATACGTGTCTCGGCCCGGGAGGAGTATTCCCCTTGATGTTTGCCCCGGTGGGCAACAGGGACGAAGGCGGGGGCACTGGTTGAGGCACTGCACAAGGAGCTTGCGCGCCTGGAGCGTATGCTGGCGGCGCAGGGTGACCCGGCCGTGCGCTCACTGCACCTTGGTGATGTGGTGCTGGCGCCGAACATGTCCTACCTGTTACTGCTTGCGCCCCTGTTTGGTGTCGACCATCCGCTGGCCGATTACTCGCACGTGTCCACCTGGTGGGAGTGGGTGACCGGTGATGGCGCGGTGACACACGAATTAGAGATGATGCAGCAGGCGGCTTCCGCGTTTTTTTCTCGCTGAGGGCACGACCGACCGGCGAGAATGTTCCGCGGGCTTTAGTCCGCCAGCGCCAGTTCTTCCACCCGAGCCATATCGAGTATTTCCACCGTGTGGGCAGAGTAAATATCGATCATTCCCTCCCGTTTCAGTTTTGCCGAACGCGCGGCTCACGGTCTCGATAGTCAGCCCCAGGTAGTCGGCGATATCCTGGCGCGTCATGACCAGGTCAATACGGTGACTGCGTGTTGCGGCTGACGGTCGGACAATTGCTTGAGCAGAAAACAGACCCGCTCGTGGGCTTTTTTCTGGCCGAGGGCAAAGACCTGGTCGAGGGTATGGGCGAGGATGTTGCCGCCGATCCGGCGTACGTTGTCCTTCAGCCGGGGGAGTTCGTCCTGCAGTGCGTCGAAGGGCTTCATGGGCATTTCGCACACGGTCGAGTCGAGCAGGGCTGAGACGGTGAAGTCGTAGTGTTCGTTGTGGGTGATGCCGATGTAATTACCCGGGTGCACAAAGGCCATGACCTGCCGCCGCCCGGTGGAGCTGGAGCGCTCCATCATCAACATGCCCTCCTCCAGCACGTAGACCTATCTGGCCGGGGTGTGCTGCTGGAAAAGGCAGGCAGAGGACTCTGACGCGATGAAAACCAACGCGTCAAGGCGTGCCGCTGGCTGGCTAATCTCGTCAAGGCGCGCGGCGTGCTTGCTCATCCAGGCCACTATAGACTAGACCTCAGCAAGTGTTAACCAGAGCGGTGGGAGATTGCCTTGCCACGCTCTGAGCCTGCGGGTGTCGGTCCCCGCATGGTAAAGACTCCGCAGGGGCTGGCCAGCTCCGGTTGCCAGGTCCATCCAGCTTGATCGCCACGGTATGCGTCCCTCGCTGATTCGACGCCGTTGGGGGTACTCGACATAGGCTCGCCGCCAGAACGTTCTCCCCGGGCTCGCAACGGAGCACTCCGAAACGTGGTGTACAACTCCTTCTGTGAGTTCAGGAATTGCCAGGCGCAGACCATGGTGTAGTCCTCGTCCACCACGGTCTCGCGTGACCACATCTTGTGGGCCTTGCCGAACTCGTGGCGGATACTGTACAGGTAGCGCCCGTAAGACTTGCCGTTGCCGTACAGGTCTGGTCCATGGAATTGCTGGCTGTTGCCGGTGCGGGTTCGCATGGCAGTCCACCTGTGGTTGATCACGCCCTGGATCTCTATGGTCTGCTCCGAGTGAAGCAGGTTGATGGGGCGGTGGGGGATCGTGACCTTGTTGGTGCCGACCAACTGCTGGTCGGTGTCGTAGACCTCGAATTCCCCGCGGAATACGCCGTCGTGTTTGACCGGCAGGTTGAACGGTTTTCTCCCTTCGATTTTCTCCCTTTCCATCCAGTCGTCGACTTGCTGCTGGGTCGCGGGGTTGGTGTCGTGATCCTGGGTGACGATGTACAGCCCATTGAACACGCCCACGAGTGTGTCAGCCTCGAACAACTGCGACGAGTACACCTGCATTCCGAGTTCGGGCACCACGTGGTTGACCGTGCGCAGGTCCACGTTCCAGCCGGGAGAGTAGTAGCGGGAATCCACCAGTAGGCCAAAGGGACGACCCGAGCCGACGAAATCCGGGCCGGTGTAGATACGGTCCTGGTCGGAGTCAATCACACCGAACTCCATGCGTGCGCCGATCTCGAAGCGGTCCATCAGAGGGCCGGTGGCATCGAACCGTGTCTCCATCCAGTAGGTGGTGCGACCATCCTTGAATTCACTGGCCCGGCTTACCTTGTTGGTGCCCACGTGCGTACCGTCGTGTTCAAACAGGGAGGGGCAGCCGTGCCACTCACCTTCGATGGCCTGTTGCCAGTTGCTGGGCTTCTTGTCATCGGACATGTCGTTTCCTTCGTTCGGGCGGCATCAGTGTATTGTGCCGCATCGTGGCGGCCCGATGGCCGCCGGTCTTTGCTAAAAATCAATTCCTCGCGTATCCCGCGCGAATCGCGCCGCGGCTAATGAGGCCGTCTCCTTGCTCCAGGGTCTGGTGCAGTCGCTTACGCGCGTCGCCATCGTCTTGCACATAAGCGGCTATGAAGTCCCCGGTCAGGGAGAGCAGCAGGCGCCTGATGTCCTCATCGGGTGCCGTGGTGTCCATGTCGATAAAGGGACGCCCGGTAGCGTCGTCCGCGGGATAGGCCATGGAAAAATGGTTGGCGCCCTCGACCAGGGCCAATGCGCAGTCCGCGCGGTTGTTCGACATGGCCTCGTCGAAGGTGCGCTCCACGGGGCCGGTGGGATCTCCCTCCTCGCATCCGTAGCGCGCGGCGCTACCCGCGATACAGCCGTCCCGGGTGCCCCCCATCACCAATGTGGGCACCTCGGTGGGGGTATCAAAAAAACTGTTGGTGGGGTTGAAACGCGTGCTGGGCAAGGAACACCCGGACACGCTGAACGCCATGGACATTCTGGCGTCCCTCCACGCCGGTCTGGGCCGCCACGCCGAGGCAGAGCGACTCATGCTCCAGACCATGGAGATCATGAGGCGCGTGCGGGGCAAGGAACACCCGGCCACGCTGGTCGTCATGGGCAACCTGGCGCTCTCCTACCACAAAAGGGGCCGCTACGCGGAGGCCGAGCCGCTCTTCCTCCAGACCCTGGAGATCAAGAAGCGCACGCTCCGCAAGGAGCACCCAGAGACGTTGATGGCGATGTTCAACCTGGCGAACCTCTACGTTGCACAACGCCGCTACACCAAGGCCGAGCCGCTCCTGATTCAGACCCTGGAGACTCACGAAGCGGGTGCTGGGCGAAGAGCACCCACCCACACTCCAGAGCATGCTCGCCTTGTTGATCATGTATCAGGCACAGGGCCGCTACACCGAGGCGGAGTCGTTCTTCCTCCAGACGATGGCGATCCAGAAGCGGGTGCTGGGCGAAGAGCACCAGAACACCCACGGCACGATCACCGATCTCGGGATCCTGTACTACCGCATGGGGCGCTTCGAAGACGCGGCGAAGATGTTGGAGACGAGTCTCCCCATCAAACGACGCGTCCTCGGTCTCGAGCATCCGTGGACAAGAAATGCGATGGCCGGCCTCAGAGTCACCTACGAGAAGCTGGGACGACCAGAGGACGCATTGCTGCTGAATCGCGAACTCCTGGACCTGCACGTCGCGAAGGCCGACAAGGCCGACGCAGACGCCGCCATGCTCAACAGCGCAGCATGGACACTGTTGACGGTCGAGCCCGAAGTCCTGCGCGATCCTGAGAGGGCGCTTGGACTTGCGAGACGCGCTTGCGTGTCGTGCGCCACGCAGATTGGACCAAGCGCGCCACGCTACTTGGGACGGAATAGTTCCCGATTCACGGTTTCACCAGGCTCATCAGAAGAAGGAGCGAAGCTCTCACGGGCTCACCCTGACGCCGCCGAACTCGTGGCGTAGTATCCCCGGGGTGTTGAGTTACTAAGTGTGAGGAGACGGTAGCACCCGCCTCCCCACGGCGCCGACACGGAGTAAAGTGCGTGCCGATCCCCATCGGAGTGTTGTATCGCAGTGCGAGCGGCTGTTGAGGGCCGGCTCGCTGGAAGTAGTCGCAGCCGGCTGTCCCCGCGGACGCGTGTCGCGCCGCGGGCGGGCGCATGGGGCTGACTCGGTCGGCGGTGACACGTGGCCTGGTCTTGCTCGAGCTGGACGGTAGCGGCGTGCCGCGGATGCTCCCGCCGGTCGCAGCCGTAGCGATCGCGCGCTGTAGCCGGTGTAAGACCCGCCGCCGCGTGCTGCCGTGCGACGTCCTGCCGCAGAAGACCTACGGGCTCGCGGTGATCGAACACGAGGTATCGGCCTACGCGCCGGGTGACCGCAGCCTGCGCCAGGTCGCCTGGAGCCAACTCGGCGGCCGGCCCGACCCACGCAACGCTGCACGGCTGGACCGAGGGCCTCGGCGCCCGCACTGGGTCGCCCCGGCGGCTTAACTCAGCGGGGCGCCGATGAGGTCCACGGCTCGTGGCCGAAGCCGGGTCGCGATGCCCTCCGTCGCCGACGCCCTGCGCTCGGCTGCCACTACGTTCCCATGCGTCAAACCTTTATGAAAACACGGACATCCGCCCTCCGCCAGCTTTACCCGGGACGACTATGAAACCCATTCTTGCGAAGGTCGCTCAACGGCAGCGGCGAGTGGCGAAGAACCCTGGCGAACGCTTCCTAAAAAACGCCCGAACTGTTACCGGCTGATTACTGGAATGGACTCGGCCATGCGGGGCAGATCCTGGCCACCTTGAAAGAACTCGGACTGGACGACAACACCATTGTGATTTTCACCTCGGACCACGGCGCCCTGCGCGTCACTCACGGACTGACGGGCAAGTGGATCATGTACGAAGAGTCGATCCGGGTTCCGCTGATAGTCCACGATCCTCGCTTGCCGGTCGCGTTGCGTGGAACGAGACGCGATCAGATGGTGTTGAACATCGATCTTGCCCCGACCATGCTGGCGATGGGCGGCGCGGCTATCCCACCTCGCATGCAGGGTCGCGATGTTGGCCCCCTGTTGCGCGATATGTCGGTCGATTGGCGATCCGAGTGGTTCTATGAACACACCTACAACACGACCGCCGCGTCGACCCTGCGACCAAGAGCGAAGGTGTGCGAACCGAGCGGCTGGAAGATGCGATCCGCTACATCGAGCGCGACCCGCCGTACCAGTTGTTCGATCTGATAAGCGACCGCGGCGAAGAGCGAAACCTCGCGGGTCTGGGAGACCACGCGGGCGTTCTAGCCGAGATGAGGTTCGATGGGAGCGACTAGGTCGCGAGGCACGGTGAGGGGGCGAAGAGCAGCATCGACTGGTGCCAGGGAGAGTTTCCCGACGATCAGGCGGCCAATCGCCTGCTGGCATTATTGCCTGTCGGAAGGACGTTCGCGGATGATACGTTCCACCGCGCTGGACCTGCCCGAGAGAACTGAACGTGAAACACAATTCCAAAACAAATTCATCTTCTGCCTACAATTTGCCAATCGTCTTTGGCCATTGAACCCGGATGCGTCGATAGCGGCTCAAGTTCCTGTCATTAAGTCGAAGTCGCTGACTCAATAATTCTCTACCGGCGGATCACTGACGGCGACTTGGTCATCACGGTGCTTTTGACCCTTGCATTCTCACGCGCGACCCGCAATTGCCCGAACGGGGCCCGGCATTCGACGTCAACTACCTGCAAATCCTGCTGTACGTCGTGAATCTCGACCATCGGCGCGCACCCGGCCCAAGTCTGGTTGTATTGCGGCAGCCGAGAGAAGCAGGCGGAAAAGTCGCTGCGCTCCAGGCCGAATGACTCGGAGAGGAAACCGTGATGCAACAAGTGAGCACGATCGGATGGCGTTTGGTAGACTGCGAAGCTTAATGATCGAGTCGAGCAAAGGAAGCACTGAAGAATGAATTGCAGCAACCTACGCCCTGATTGCCTGGGGAACGCTTGCGGTCACGTCCTTTCTCGCAAGCCGGGACGGCGCACGCCAGAATCTCCTCGCAAACGGTTCGTTCACCGAAAAAGAAGACACCTTGCCGGCGAACTGGTCGGTTCGCGACAATCGTAGGAGGTTTCGATCGATGCCGCCGAGGCCAAGCATCCGGAAGTGGCGCAAGCGCTGCGAGTCGACATCGTCACGGATGGAGGCAGTTCTTATGGCCAGATCGCTCGGGCGGTTTCCGTCCAACGAAACACGGTGTATCGGCTTGCGGGCGACTGGCGCGCTCGAAGAGGCAAACTGCATTCCTGCAGATCAAGCGGATCAAGGATCGCAAGGAGCTTGAGCGGATCCATGTGGGATGGTCAACCCAAGCGTGGCAGCGGGGTCGTCAAGCATGTGAACAGCGGTGAAGCCGACACGATCGAGGTCATCTGCCGCTATCGCCAGAAGCCGGAGTTCGTGGGCGACGTTTGCTGGTATACCAATCTGTCGTTGTGCGAGGTTTCGGAGTCGATGAAGGCCGAAGATGCCGTCACGACCATTTCCGAGCCGCTTCCGCCGCCTCCGATCAAGACCCGCGAGCTCGATTTTCCGGATGAAAACCCGAACCTAAAGATCGCTGCTCAAGGAGTGGACCAGTATGTCACGCTCGGCGGCAGCAACAAGACCGGAGCCGATTGGAAAAACGCACGCTCCGCCCAAAACGGCGGGCTGCAGGCAGCCTGGGATGCGGTCGGCCCCGGTAACACGTTGTACCTGGGCAGCGGCGAATACAAAGACGCCATTCTGGAAATCAAGGCGGGCGGCAGCGGTCCGATGGCAATGAAACGCCTCCAAGGCGTTGATACGGGAGGCGGCTTGCCTGTGTTTGTAGGCAGCTTGGATATGGACAACGTCCGCAGCGACTGGCAGACCATGCTCGTGGGAACGGCTGACACCGGGTATTGGGAACTCAGCGGCCTGCGTTTTCGGAACTGCAGTTGCGCGGTCAAGTTGTACGGCGGGAATATTGGTGTGCGACTGACGCACCTGGACGTTACGCGGGTCAGGGAAGGCTTTACCTTGCAGGGGATGAACGACCCGAGGGAAGCATTCGCCACGCGTGACATCGCGATCTCGGACTGTACCGTTAAGGTCTACACCAAACGTGGCATCCGCATCCGCGACGGGGTCAGTGAGTTGCGAATCGATCGCGTGGCTGTTGATGCTGGCGGGAAAATTGAGGCTTTCCCGATCGGATTCCAGGTTGATAGCGAGTTGACTATGCCCGAGTGCCGGAACATCACGTTCACCGACTGTACGGCCGCCGGCAACTGGCATCCCAACGGGAACGCGACTACTGGAACGCGGATGGGTTTTGTGCCGAACGTCATGCTCGGAACTTGCGGTAGCGTTCGCTGCCGAGCGATGAATAATACCGACGGTGGTTGGGATGACAAATCCGCCAACCCCGTGCTGATTGATTGTGTAAGTCTGCGCAACAAGCGAAATTATCGGTTTTGGAGCAAACCCGGTCCAGCTCGCCTTCAGAATTGTGTCAGTGCGTACGCCATCGATCACCGTAACGGCACTCCAGGCATCGGACTTTGGCAGGCGTCGGGCAGCTACGTGCAAATCGAAAACTCGACGTTCTACGCGAACGGATGCGCCGTCCGCGTCGAGGCCGATGGCAGTCCCAGTCGTTGTGAACTGATCAACTGCATTCTCGCTGGGGACGAGGATGCGAAGGAACATCTGGCAGTGGAAAGCGGCGGAGAAGTGTCGAAGACCGACACGATCGAAGGCACGATCGGAGACGCGGAAACCGATCCGCAACTGATAGCTCCGACGCCGCAGTGGAGCTGGAACGGGAACGAGAAACGCCTTCAACAGCCGTCGATTTCCTAACCTCGGAGCGAGATTCCCATAGAAATCGAATTGCTGCTCAAGTCTTCAGGCCGCGACGGAGCAGCGATTTGTACTCATCAAGGTGCTGTTCGTAGACGCTGCGGGGCGAGATGTCGCGTTTGGGGGCAGATACTCGCGGCCATCCCGATCGCTTCGCCCATCATTCTGGTAGTGCGTTGGCACCGAAACCAGGCGAAGGCGATGTAGTGCAACTGACGTTTCGTCCCGCCATGAGGAGGGCCTCAGGTGCGAGAGTAGAGCGAGCGGTAGGGCAGCCACCGCATGTGCATCCGTTTCGATCCCAGCGTTCCGATACGCTGGGTGCCCTTGCCGCCAAACAACGCCGCGTTCTTGGGCTCGGCGACGTGAATGTCGATGCCCCAGTCGCAAGCGATGCAGTTGTCCGCGTAAGTCGTATTGTTCTCCAGGTCGATCTGCGAATAGATCACGTCGCCCAACAGGCGTCGCGATTCGCGATTTTCCCAGGACATATCGCCGCGAATGGCACCACGGTACTTCGACAAGAGCACGGTTTGGCAGAAGATGAGGAAGCATCACCATCACTCATCTCTGACCTGCCCCTCGATGTTGCATCTTTGCAAGCACGCAATGCAACGGCATGGCGTTTCTGCAATATCGACTTCCTGAAGCGATGCGGGCATGAGTGGTTTCTCTCTTTCTTCTCGGGTGAATGGCAGGCTGTCGCAACGTCAGTTGGCGATCACGGCTGGATAGAACTTACGCCCTCACATCCGAACGCATCATCTCATTGTTTCTGGGCGTTTTGACACACTGATGGAGGTCCGTCGTTGTGACGGTCAAGTGTTTGGTACACACTTTGCACCATTCTCAATGATGTTCTTGGCAGCGGCTTGTTGAAATGTCCCATCACGGCGCTCTGGTCAGCCGTGTAAGGGAGTGTCGGTCGATGCAGTGACGTTTGCTCCCAGTACATGGTCGAACAGTGCCGAATGAGACGTCATCGCAGGAAACTGATCGATATTCGGTCATAGAACGTCGCCCAGACAGAGTAGGAGACCGTTGTCAGAGCTCGAGCACGCGCTCAGTCAAGGATTCATGGGGGTACTCACCGCTACTGGAGGAGAGGATGCGTTTCAGCGAGACACGAAACACAGCCGAACTGATCTGGCGAATTCGCAATCTCAAACGAGAACGAAATGCCGTCATTCTGGCCCACAATTACCAAGGCCAGAGGTCCAGGATATCGCCGATTATACGGGAGATGAAACAGCGGTGTCCTGAAGCGGTTGGTGGCTATGCCGCTTCAGAGGCACCGGCACTGAGTTTATCGTGGGTACAGATGTGGTTGATCCATCGACTCGAAAATAGAATCCAGACAAGGTTTTCCATGCCGCGACAGACTATCTGGTTTGCCCGACTATGAAACTGACCACTCTCTGGAAAGTGTAAGGTGGTCACTCGAAAACACGGAGCACCTGATTGCATTGGAGGACGCGGTACGCGTGAAGGCTCGCTTGCGTGGATCGAATGATGGCTGTCGGGTGAGCCGATCGACGACGGCGGTTGTCTAATGCGATGAGTCTGACTCACGAAATGGAGAGTTCAGGTTATGCAGAGACACTCTGAGGGCACGCCAAAGGAAGCCATGCTGTACGAGAAGCA